>CAYYGZ010000048.1:0-23088 GCA_964471275.1 uncultured bacterium
GTAGAAGGGCTTCTTTGCACGGTTCGCAGCGCCGCCGGGAAGATGGTTTTGCAGGTAGTTACGTAGCAGCCACTTCGTCGTGGAGCCCTGTATCTTGCACTCCGTGGGAACGTGCCCGAGAAACTCGACGAGTAAGTGATCCATGAAGGGGACACGTGCCTCGATCGAGCTTGCCATACTGGTCTTGTCGACCTTCATCAAGATGTTGTCTGGAAGCCAGTTGTCGAAGCCCAGCGATAGCACACGGTTGAGGTAGGAACTCGCCGCGCCGGGCTCTCGAACGTCGCGAAAATGCTCGAGTGAACCTGCAAAATGCGCCGTGTACAGGCCTTGCTTATCTCGCGAATCGAACAGAGACGTTAGGTGGCGTAGCTGACGTCCAGGTCCCGCGGAGGGTAGAAGTTTCAGGTAGTCGGCCGTCTTGGTGCGAGACCGACTGCCAAAGCGCCCCGGATATGGGAACATCGCGCGCAATAGCGCCAGGGGTGTGCGCTCCAGGATTTCGGGTGCTGCGCTCTCGATCAGCCAGGGGGGCAGGCGGTTGGAGAGTTGCTGTGATCGAAGCATGAACTTGTGGAATGCATATCCCCCGAGTGTTTCGTCGGCGCCTTCACCTGTGAGCACCACCTTGACCTGCTCACTGGCATACGAGGAGAGGAGATGCATGGGGACGACGATGGCATCTCCGATAGGTTCGTCGAGATGCCAGATGATCTCGGGAAGGTGTCTGAAGTCGGCTTCTCCACAAGTGATCTCGTGATGTTCGGTGCCGAGCCGCTCTGAAGTTTTCCGGGCCTGCCCCGTTTCATCCTGGTCCCAGTCAAACCCGATGCTGAACGTCTTGACTGGCGACGATGTCTGTCTGGCCATGGCGGACACGACCGCAGTCGAGTCAAGTCCGCCGCTCAGGAAGGCGCCGACGGGAACATCGCTCTCGAGATGCAGGGAGATGGTTTCTTCAAATAGGTCGTTGAATTGGGTTTGAAGTTCCTGTGGATCTCCCAGCTGTACATTGAAGTCAGGTTTCCAGTAGGGTGCGATCTCCATCCCGCTTCGGTCGATCGTCAGGAAATGACCGGGTGGCAGTTTCTTGATGCCCTGGATGAATGAATCCGGACCTGGTGAGTAGCGGTGCGTGAGGTAGTCGTCGATGGCTTCGGGGCGTATTTCCCGCGAGATCACCGGGCATTCCAGTAGAGCCTTTGTTTCTGAGGCAAAAGCGAACAGGTTTGCGTCCTGCCAGTAGTAGAGCGGCTTTATCCCGACCCGGTCTCTTGCGACCGTCAACTGACGTCTCTTCAGGTCGTAGAGAGCGAATGTGAACATGCCGCGAAGGTGATGCAGCGCGTCGATACCGAACTCCTCGTAGAGGTGCACGATGGTCTCCGTGTCCGACTGGGAGGTAAACGTGTGTCCACGAGATTGGAGCTGAGCCCGCAGGCGCGCGTGGTTGTAGATCTCGCCGTTGAAGACTAGCGCAAGCGTACGGTCTTCGTTCCAGATAGGCTGTGAGCCAGTGGGAAGGTCGATGATGCTGAGACGGCGCATGCCGAAACCTGTGTCGCCGAATTCCGCGCTGCCCTCGTCATCCGGTCCGCGATGGGCTATCGCATCCAGCATACGAGGTAGGAAGGTTGATCCGTTTCTGAAGCCGTGGTAGCCGGCGATACCGCACATCGTTCAGTCCTTGGTAAAGGCTTTCCGGTGGGTCTAAGCGACTTTCCGTTTCGTGGTTGTGTCCGAGGTGTCCTGAACGTCCTTCTTCCTGCCGACAGCGAAGATCATGAAGCCCGCTGTCCTGTCCAGAATACGGTGAAGGAAGCGAGGGATGGGGAAGGGGAGTGAGCGAGCAGGGAAGAAGTGCAGAAACATGTGCTCCACCTCGAAGTAGGGAGAGAGCATCTCACGGTATTCTACCTCGCTGTATGCTTTCCCTATCGGGTTTTCGTCACCATCGTAGAGCCGGACGATCTCGTCGACATCGTCCTCTGCATAGATGCCGTCACGACCACGTCCCTTGATCCTGGCCCCGAAGAGCCGCGCTACCTTTCCCAGGAAGCGGGCGGCGGGCCAGAGTCTGAGGAAGACATTCTTGTAGTAGACCGAGATCATGGCGGTTCCGCCCGGTCTTAGCACGCGCGCGATCTCCCGAACGCAACCCTCCGTGTCTGGTGTATGGTGAATGACCCCGTTGCAGTTCACGTGAGAAAACGTGCCATCCGGGAATGTCATCGATTCAGCGTTCTGCTGGCTGATTTCGAGGTCGATGCCCTGGAGCTGGGCACGTTTGTGAGTCAGCTCGATCGCGGCTCGGGTCAGGTCCGCCGCGACAACGCGCTGAGCGCCGTTCCGGGCGAGTTCGACCGACCAGTTTCCCGGCCCACACCCCAGGTCCAGCACATTGTCCGTGTTGTCGTTCTCGGGGTATACCCGGGGGTCGACTTCACCCGCGAAAAGGTCGTTCACAAACAGCTCTCGGATTTCGTCATAGAACTCCGGTGTCCCTGGCTCACTCGTTGTCTCGCCGGCGAAGAGGGGATTCTCCTCCCAGAACTTCTGTACGGCCACGACAGTCTTATCGCTCATCATTCGGTTCCTTGCGTTTGCGAAGTGGTGGTGAGCCCGGGGTGCGTGATCCTGGCGGACCTCGGTGACTCTGCGCCGATCGGATGGACTTCGGGTAAGTGGGCGGCGGAGACCCGTCGTCTGCCCGATTCAACGGGTGGGCTCCCGAGGTTCGGAGTTCTGGAAAGCTCTCTTCTGATGTGTGCTATCTGGTCTGCAAGCAGACCGAAGAAGAAGGTGAATGCCCCGACGGTCCCGAGGATCACTGCCGCATTGTTGACGATCCGGTGGATCACGATGTTGTATCCCAGCATACTAGCACCCAGTGCGAGCATCCCGAAGCTGATTGGCATGAAGATCTTCTGTGGGGAGAACATCATGATGATTCGGAGGATGATGTTGATAAACCGCAATCCGTCCTTGAACGGTTGAATGCTGCTTGATCCTGCCTGACGCTTCCGAATCGTGCTGAGTGGCTCATAGCCGATCGTGTAGCCTGCATGCAGGAAGGACATGATGCTCGTTGTCGGGTAGGAATACCGGTTTGGCAGCAGGTGCACGAAGCGCAGAATCTTGTTTCTGCGAAACGCTCGGAAACCTGACGTCAGGTCCGGGATCCCGTGCCCCGAGAGGTATTCGGCGACCTTGATGAGTCCCCAATTCCCTATCGAGCGGAAGGCTGAGACTTTGGCGTCTCTTGTGCGAGCACCGACCACCATGTCATACTCATCCATCCGATCGAGCAGCTTTGGTATGTCCGCAGGGTCGTGTTGTCCGTCGCCATCCATATAGAGCAGCACGTCGCCGGTCGCTTCCCGGATACCGGTCTTGACGGCTGCTCCGTTTCCAATGTTGTATGGATGTCGGACGACTGAGGCGCCGGCACTCTGGGCGATGGCAGCTGTATCATCTGAAGAACCGTCGTCGACGACGAGGATCTCATTGATCCCGTCGATTGACCGGACCTGCTGCACGATCTGTCCGATCGTCCCCGATTCGTTGTATGCGGGGATGACGACAGAGACTGACCAGGGACGTTCCATGGATTATTCTCCTCTCAGCGCAAAGTCGACGACGTTGCTCGCAGCGATACTGAGCCGCTTGATGTCATCAATCCCGCGTACCTGATTTACGGCTGTTTGCATCATGTATCCGGGGCGGAGGTAGAACTCGCGATACGCCTTCTGCACATACGCCTCGAGTTCTTCCTTCTTGAGGTCGGTGTAGTGTTCGTTGAAGAGTCCCTCGGTATGGAGTCGACCGAGATCGCTGGCGGACCCGTCTTTTATCTCCGGGAATATTTCGGAGACTTCGTCAAACAGAGGTGTCCCGGGATAAGGTGTGCAGAGTCCGAATGTGGCGGTTGCCGGATTCAGCTCTTTGACGAATGCGATCGTACGCTCGACCGTTTCGGCATTGTCACCCGGGTTGCCAAGCATCACGTGTGCGTGTGCGTGGATTCCGACCTCGTGGATCCAATCGAAGACCTGGTATGCCTGGTCGACGGTGTAGCCCTTTTGAATTCGGTCGAGGATGCTCTGGACCCCGGATTCGATCCCGAATTTGATCGTGTGGCAGCCGGCATCCTTCGCAAGCTGCATCATCTCCTTATCGATCATGCTCACGCGTGCGTTCGCGATCCAGGTGACATCCAGACCACGTTTGATAATCTCCTCGCAGATCTTGATATCGCGCTTCTTCCAGACGAAGAACGTGTCGTCGCGAAAGTAGACTTCGCGGTACCTGTGGTCGAGGAAGTATTCGATCTCGTCGACTACATACTCGGCAGACTGGAAGCGAACCTTCATCCCGTCGAAGTAGGGGGCCGTGCAGAAGGTGCACTTTGCCGGGCATCCCTTCGATGTTGTCGTCGTGATGTAGGGCATCCTGCGGACGAGCGGGTTGTAGTAGTCGATGTGCTTTGGCAGCATCGTGACATCGGGAAACGGCAACTCGTCAAGGTTGATATACGGGTACTCCGGATTGAGGATATGCGCCTCACCGTTTCGATATCCGATCCCGTTCACGGTCTTCCACGCGTCACCACCCTCTCGAAGTGATCGGAAGAGATCACGGATGATGAACTCCGGCTCGTGTCGGATGATGATGTCGGCACCCTCGTGTGCGAGCGAGTAGTTCGGCATGAAGGTCGGGTGCGATCCGAACATTACGGTCGTGAGCCTTGGATTTGCGGCCTTGAGCGATAGCAATGTGTCCGCGTCCTCTCGGAAGCTCATCGTCGAGGTCGAGATTATTGCGGCCTCGTTCTCGATGGCCTCACGCTCGACCAGCTCAAACGGGAGTTGCTCTGCTTGCGCGTCGAGGAACGTGATCTCATGCCCGTCATCCTGAAGGATCGTAGCGATCTCCAGCAGCGCGAAGGGCGGGACCGTCGCGCCGCCGATGCGTTTGCCTTTGCACCAGCATCCGTAGAGAACGTCGCGAATGACATTCTTCGTCGAGCTGCTGGCTGGGTTGAGCACAAGGATCTTCATGTAACGGTCTCCTTTGGCACGGAAGCCCCGATCTGGAGCAGGTCTGCAGTCTCTCTACGATCACAGGGCGTCTGTGTATCGATCTTGATGTTGAATTTGCTCCACCATTTCCAGATTTCTCGAAGTCTGTAGGTGAAGGCTTCCAGCCAGGGAAGAGGTAGGTGGTTGAGGAACGTCCGAACGGGATAGCTCCTGATCGTCGCGATTATGGCTGCGACGCCTCGCTCTCCGAGTCTTCTCTTGATCCCGACACTGGGTGTCGGCAGTCTGTAGTCGGGAACAGCACGTCCGGATCGACGACGGTTTTGGATCCGCAGCATGGAGCCGACCTTCTTGTTATCCAGACTGTGCGCGTGCATTTTGACCGCGTCGTGAATGCTGACTTCCTCCACGTGGAGATCCCCGTTCTGAACCGCTTCCTGCACCAGTTCGTCACCCTTCCTGTTGCGGGTCACGATGACGGACCAACCGCCATCCGGAGCTTTGCCCTCGTATTTCCAGCCGTCACCGACGGAAACGTCGGCGAATTCGGCCGTGATGTCGGTGCAGACGTGACACCGGTCTACGTCGTAAAGGAAGCTCAGGTAGTTGAATGTGTATTTGCTGATCGAGAAATTTCGACCATCCTTGAGGTTGACTTGAAAGTTGCCCGGCCATTTCCCTTCTCTGTAGCGGAGGGATTCGATCTGGCTGTGGTCCTTGATTCCGAATCGCTTGAACAGCGCGGCAGTTGCGCTGAAGTAAAGAGTGTCGCCGCAGTAGAGGCCAATCGTATACTCGATCTGACGCGTCCAGGCCGGGCGAATACCGTCGAGCTTCTTCATTCCGTGGATCTGGCAAGGCAGGCCGACATAGGCGAGTCGCTTGCGATAGTTCGTGATGTCCGCGGCGCCCATCTGTCCGGGAATGACATACTTGCTCTGGGCAGCCTTCCTGATCTCTTCCTCACTCTCGACAATCCTGGATCTGAACTGGTAGGGGCGGTCTTCTACTTCGGTTAGGACCAACGCGCCGTCCACCTTGTCCGTGGCCTTTGCGTGGAGAAGGAGGGCGGTGATGACGCCGCCGCTGCTTCCCGAAGCCCTCACATCTGAATCTCGGGCGTGACCCAGGTAGATGCGGCGGTAGGTTCCCAGGTATTCGGAGAAATCGCATTCATCCTCCGCGTGTGCTTCGCGGAGAGCGGTGAAGTCGACCGTCTTGCCGGGACATATCTCGACGCAGATATCGCAGGTCGGGCATTCCCCTACGAGTTCGGGCAGGCTGCCTTTATCCGGGGCAGATGTGCCGATCACGTCCACCGGACAGGCCTCGATGCACAGCCCGCAGTGGGTGCATAACCCCGGATCGATGATCTCACGCTTGAGATCTTCGAATTTGTGGTGCCTACGTCTCATCGAGGTCCTTCCAGTCGAAGAATCGAGACGTGGCCACGTAGCGGTTCTCCGACCGTTTGGTGATCAGAACCGCCGTAAGGCTTCGTCGGAGCAGTCGCGAGGCAGCCGGGATACGTCCCAGCGTCGCGCTGAATGTCCGAAGCGCGATCAGTCTGGCAGTTGTCATTCTCACGAGAGGGCCTCGCTGGCTCGGATGTAGTCGAGCGTGAGTGGTATGCAGAATCGGTCGTCCATCCAGGCGGGCTGCAGGATGCGGTTCTGTGTGATGCCTGCAGTGTGGCGGTCGAGGATGTCGATCCGGTCGATCAGTGCCAGGCCATAGGGGTAGATGTATTGTGTCTTGCGGCTCGTCGGCGAGGGGTCGTAGCTGCCGTCGTCCTGGATCCGCCCATCGATGAATGTGCCGACACGCTCGGCAGCAGCGTGGGCGTCGGCGCAGCCGGTCTTGACCGCGTAGTGCGCGAGATGGCCCAGGCATATCGTGTTGTAACCGATGTCGAATCCGCCATACTCGGGGAACCAGCCTTCATCAGACTGCTGACTCAGAAGCTGCTCCAGCTTGTCTTCTGCGGCCGTGGCCAAGACGCTGTCGCCGGTGAGCCGGTGGGCCGACGCCAGGGCAGCGATCGCCCCAGCAACCTGATTAGAGACGGCCATGTTCTCGTTGCAGGCCAACCATCGTGCTGATCGCACCACGGCATCTGCATGCCGATCCGAATCCAGTGCCTGCATTGCCTCCGATACCGCCAGCGTGCTGAACGCTGTGGCAACGTAGCTCTGCTCGTTGGGGTAGACCTCACTCAGGCTGCCGTCTCGGACCTGGACCTCGGCCCAGAAACCGATAGCGCCGAGTGCCCACGTACGAATCTTCTCCACACCTGCATAGGCGCTGCTCCCCGAGTCTGCCCGGTAGAGCAACGCGAGGATCTGGGCTGCCTCCTGCAGACGGCCGTTCGAGAAATCGAGTGTTCTGTAGTGCCAGTAGGGGCGATCGAAACAGCCAAATGTCGACGAGCTGGGCTCACGGTCGCACAGCCCGAGAATGCGCGGGAGTTGATCGATCGCCTTCTGTGCGTATACGGAGGCGATTGCGTTAGTCTGCGCTGTGTGCCTCAGCCCCTCCGCTTTGTCGGGGCGTGAGACGGGCGTGTCCAGTAAGCAACTCATCGGACAGCCTCCGCTATTGCAGGGGACTCACGACGAACATCGTGTATCCGGATATCATATGCCGTGGGATAGTCGCGGCGGATGTGTTCGAGATTCCGTGCAACCCGGTAACCCATCGCCCCGAAGTAGCGTGGGTCAAGTCGCGTAAACGTGTTGTCGACCACGACAATCGGATCGGAGGAACGAGCCCGCCCGACGAGGGCACGGCTCAGCTCGATGTCGTCGAGGTGAACCGCCCGATAGTAGCGACGAAAATCGAGCGGATCGAAATCACCCTTCAGTTCATACTCATCCTGCTGGAGGTAGGGACGTATATGCTGTCGCATCCTATCGCTGCTGTGATCGTACTGCTGCGATAGGTAGAAATTCCACACAGGCCAGACACTGCCCGGCCGGAACCCGATTGTACCTCCGTGCCTCTCGACCCAATCCAGCAGTTGTGATGTTGCCTCACGGTAGCCCGATGAGGCCTGAACGAGAGGCGCACTCCGCCATCCGCCCGTCAGCAGAAGAAAGCCGATCGTGACGGCCAGAGCGACCGAGGCACGTTGGTGTGTGTTTCGTGAAGCGAATGCAATCGCCTGAGATATTGCATAGCCCGCGACGATCGCGAGTGCGGGGAAAGCGATGGGCATCACGCGAAACATGACCATCTTTCCGACCGCGAAGAGCGACCAGACCGCGATCGGTCCGATAGCAACCGCGAGGAGCATCCAGATCTCGATGCGGCGGAATCGAGTCGTCATTAGATGCACGATGCCGACTCCGGTCGCTAGGAGCACCACGATGCCCTCCGTAAATAGGAACTTCCTGGCGACGAAGATCGAGGCCAAGGGATAGAAAGCGATATCGCTTGCCATCCTCCCCGTGTCCCGGACAGAGAACTGTTCGAAATAGGTATGGAGTCCTTCGGGACTGCCGGCTGCGAGCTTGCAGACCAGGGAACCGATCTCGAAGGTACACACGGGTGTGATCGATCCCAGAAGCAGGGCAAGCACGTATTGTGTACCACGAGTAACCGTCTGGTGTCGGAAGCTCCGGATGATTTCGAAGCCAAGGATCGTGGCCGGAAGGATGATAGCGTTGTAGTGACAGGTAACGCTCAAACCGAGGGAGACACCTGCCAGCCAGAGAGAACGGGCTCTGTGCGACGGGTCTGGGGCTACCCACAGGAGAATTCCCAATGCCGCAAAGAACGTCGAGTCTGCCTGGGCCATCGCGCTGCGTGAGTAGTAGATGTGGAATCCTGAGGCCGCCAGGACCGCAGTTGACAGCAGGGCCGTGCGTGCGTCAAAGAGGTGTTGCGCGATACGGAAGACGACCATCAGGGTCAGAACACCCAGGAGGACGGACATCAGAAGTGCCGATGTGTCCGAGACACCGAGGAGGCTGAATGCAGCAAAGGTCAGGAGGTTGTGTGCCGGCTTCAGCGAGGTGATAGGAACCGTTCCCCGGTCACGCAAGTATGCCTTTAGCGACTTTCCTGCGATATCATCGCTGTCGCTAGATCTCTTGATCACGTAATCTACCGTGTCGACCAGGGACTTGGCCTCCAGCAGATACCAGCCTTCGTCGTAATCAAAGACGCCACGCGTCGTGATTCCCCAACTGCGGATGCTGACCGAAAAAAGGATGATGATCACAAGCATCCAGGCCTGGAACGACGACAGAGTTCGGGGTCGGTCTTGAGAAGACAAATTCATGGCACTTATAGAGTTGTTTATGAATGATTGTGTGGTGCTACCGCAAGGATCGAGGAACGACCAGGGTGGGGTGGGATCTTGCTGGGGTCATCCTCTCCTTGCTGTTATCGGCAGATTCCACCACACGATTAGCCGTTTATGGTGGACCGATACCAACTTTAGCAAAGAGAATGCCCGGCGGGTTATTGGACGTAAGGAGTTGTTATTTCAGCTTTTTGTGGAATTTCAGGTTGTGCGCTATGCGAGAAATTATTTCCGTCGGCCCGGATGGGTGCGAAAAAAAGCGATCGAATAGGTATGTTTTGGGGCGGGTATGCTAGATCCGTTGCTCTGGGGGAACTCCCTTTAGGCTACGGGAGGGAACGCCTACGGAGATTGTCTCCGGGGAGATATCTTTCGTGACAACAGATCCAGCTCCGGCGACTGCATTTTCTCCGACGCGTCGGCCTGGCAGAATGGTTGCGTTTGCGCCAATCCTGCCACCTCTGCGGACGATCGCTCCGGCATAGTGTTGCTTGCGTTCCTCAGTCCTGCCCAGGTAGTTGTCGTTCGTCAGAGTTACTTCGGGTGCGATGAAGCAATCGTCCCCGATTTCCGTGAAGGCACAGATGAACGCACCTGCCTCGATCTTACACCTCGCGCCGATTCTGACCTTATTCTCTACGGCCACTCCGCGCCCTACGATGCTGGCGTCCCCGACACTGCTTTCCTCCCTGACGGAAGCGAGATCGGCGACAAGACCGTCCTGTCCGATGGTGGACCCTCTGAAGACGATCGCAGAGGTGCCGATAACGACACGATCGGACAGCCTGAGGGGTGGCAGGTCCGTGGTCGGATCGAGTGCCATAGATCGCGAACGCAGCGGTGCTTTGCCCAAGACTGCGTGGTCATCGATGATACAGCCTTCGCCGATCTCCGTATCGTCGTGTATGATGATGTGATGACCGATTCGGCAGTCTACGCCGATCGTCACGTTTTCGCCGATTACGCAGAAGTGCCCCATAGACACATCCTCTGCGATGCTCGCTGATTCTGCAATAATGCTGGTCATCGTATTACTCCTGTTGCTAGAGGTATCCGAGAGCTCTCAGTCTCTTCTCGACAGCTGCCTGCTCTTCATCGGTGTAAACACCAGCGGACGGTCTTGAGCTATCAGGAATCCCAACTGTGGAACGACCGGGTTCCAGGATCGACCGGCCCTGGAAGTCGTCGGGGGGGGCGATGCCGAAGAGGCTCAAGATAGTGGACGCGACGTCCCTTATGTCCAGATGGTCTGCAGGACCTGGCTCGATGCGATCGCTTCTGAGGGAGAACACGCCGAACTGGGCGTGGTTCGCGTCGTCCTGCCCCGTGTCGTTTTCGGCGACGAAAACATTCTCGTGACCAACGGAGGCGACCGACCGATAGCGTAAGTCATCCAGGTAGACGATCAGGTCAGGCGCAATCCCGTTGACGTTTTGGTAGATCCGTTCCGGACGGTGCGCCGTGTTCTGCATAGACATTCCGTCCGGTCGCTCGAGCTGCGACAGTTTACTGGAAATTTCGTCGAGCAGAGCGTCGGCCTCCCTCTCGCGGACAATACCCGTCGGTTCACGGTTCTCGATGTTCAGGCAGAGACGTGCGTAGTATCCGCCCTCGCCCCAGACCCGTGTCCGGGACCAGTCCACGTTGTTCAGGTTCCAGTTTTCGATCTTACCGGGTGGCTCTAGAAGATTCAGATAGCCTTCCTCGATCAACCAATCGTTGATGGCGAATCCGCCGTCGATGGCCTTCGCACCGTGGTCCGAAACCAGCATGATGTCTGTCTCCGGGCCGACCAGATCCAGCGTCCTACCGATTTCGTCGTCGATCAGCCGGTAGTAATCGAAGATCGCGTCCCGGTAGGGCGAGTCCGGTGTGTAGTCGCGGTGGGAGGGATCCGCGTAGCGCCAGAAGGCGTGGTTGATGCGGTCAGTACCCATCTCAACGTGAACGGCGAACTCCCATTCGCGCGTCTCGATCAGGTGCCTTGTGACACGGAACCGCTTGGTCGTCATCTCGCGTATGTCGGCAAGAACACGATCCTTCTGATCCGTCCGGAAATCAGGAACATCGATCAGATAGGGGGCGGCGACGGTCTCGACCTCGGCCTTCAGGGAATCGGGATAGGTGTAGGTGCTTTCCGGCCCAGGTGTCAGGAACGATGATATCGCTACGCCGTTGATCGGTCTAAGGGGGTAGGTCTGCGGTACACCGACCAATATGCTTCTATGGCCTGCCGCGCCAAGCAAGTCCCAGACACTCGGCTCCTTGACCCAGTCCGCGTTGGCGATCGCCATGCTGTTGTATGTGTAGTCGGTTCTGTTACGTAGCCCATAGATGCCGAGTGTCCCTGGATCCTTGCCTGAAAACATGCTCGCCCAGGCAGGAACGGTTATCGGAGGAACAGTGCTTTCAAGCCGCGCATAAAGGCTGTCCGCAAGGAGTGACGACAGGTTCGGCAGTCTGTCCCTGTATCGCTCGAAGACGAGTTCAGGTGGAGCGCAGTCCAGGCCGATGACGAGTAGACGGTTGGGCATAGGTGGCTTGCTTGGGTGTGGTTGTTGTGGTGGGACGCCGCCGAAAGGTCAAAACAGATGTGCCCCCAGTCAAGTGCTTGACCGGGGGCACACGTGCATTCTTGATGATCAGCAGATCACGCAGGCGGCTCGCCGCCGGGGCCCTTCCTGGCCGATCGATACCACTCGACGCTCATCCGTAGACCCGTCTCAACGGAGACGGTCGGGTCGTAACCCATCAACTCACGTGCCCTGTTGATCGATGCGAGCGAGTGCTTGATATCCCCCGCACGATCCGGACCATATACCACCTCTGTGTCCACATCGGTGAAAGTGCGTAGGTGGTCGAGTACCTTGTTGAGGCTGGTGCTTTCTCCACACGCCACGTTGAAGACTTCACCTGTCGCCTTCGGGGCAACTGCGGCCTTCATGTTCGCCTGGATGACGTTCTCAACGAAGGTGAAGTCACGCGACTGCTCACCGTCGCCGTTGATTGTGATCCGGCCCCCGTCGAGGAAGGCGGTGATGAAGAGGGGCATGACAGCGGCGTACTGGGACTTCGGGTCCTGACCCAGGCCGAATACGTTGAAGTATCGGAGCGCGACCGTTTCCAACCCATACGTTCGCGCAAAGACCTGACAATACTTCTCTCCCGCCAGCTTCGCGACCGCATAGGGCGAGATTGGCATCGGTGTCATTTCCTCGGACTTCGGGAGGGCCGGGTTTTCGCCGTAAATCGAGGAAGAAGAGGCGTAGACAACGCGTCTTACGCCGTTGTTCTTCGAGGAGTCCAGTATGTTTAGGGTCCCCTCGACGCACACCTGGTTGGTCGTGATCGGGTCATTGATCGATCGTGGAACCGAAGGCAGCGCGCCCTGATGGAATACGACCTCAACGTCGCGGGTGGCCTCGTGAACCGTGTGATAGCTCCTCAGGTCGCCTTCGATCAGCTCAATCTTGCTGAGGAAGGGACCAAGATTGTCACGTTTTCCGGTGGAGAAGTTGTCGAGGACGCGGACGTGGTGGCCTTCATCCAGGAGGTGCCGAACCAGATTATGACCGACGAATCCGGCGCCTCCCGTTACGAGACAGTCCATGCAAATACTCCTGCTGTGTGTGGTGTCGTATCTGTTGCGTCTAAATATAGGTCAGGCCGCTCTGGGGTCACCCTTTTGTGCGGGCTGAGCAGTCTGATTGGCCAGAGATCGCATGCGGTCTGACCAGATCTGATTCAGGCGTCGCGTGCGGCCGTTCTGATACTCGATTACAAACAAACAGAGTCCGCAAAGCACGAGAACCGAGAGGAGGAGAAAGCAGATGAAGAGGAATTCCACGGTATTGTCCCTTTTTCTGAGTATCGACCGGTTCTCCGAATTCTTGACGGAGAGACGAGTGGATCAGGGAGCAACCGTAATGCCATACCTCGGTCCTCTTGGCCTAACTTATTGTTATATAGAAACTTTCACTTGTCTTCTGAGGTGGTCAGAATCTGTGTATAACGGAACTTCCTTCCTCAGGCGAGCCGTCCTCTGGCCGCAACCTCCAACACGATCTCGACCCGGTCGTCCCGGACACCGTAGATGACATCGTGGAGGAAGACGGTCATATCGCTGTATCCGGATACCATTTCCACCTTGTCCCCAACCTTGAGATCTCTCGCATTCTTCCCAAGCGAAAGGTGGCCGTGTTCTGCGTTGAGCGCTACGACTTCGATATCCGTGCCGAGAGCTTCAGGAAGTTCGTAGTCACCGTGCACCGTCTTGCGTCCGGCGTCGATCACCGCTCGCTCCGGTTCCCGATGACTGACGACGGTGGCGAGAACGGTGAGGGCGTGATCCAGACCTCGGGCACCCAGGTGTTTCGAATAGTAGGTGTCCATCATAACGCCGCCGCCGGCCTGAATTTCGGTAACACCCGGAAGGTCGGGGGTGTAGGCAAGGGTTCCGGTCCCGCCCGCACTTACGATCGGGGCCTTCATACCGGCGGCGCCCAGCGCGGCGACGGATTCGGCGAGCAGGCCGACACACCGCTTGCACTCCGTTTCCTTTTCCCCATCCGGAAGGCCCATCGCGTGGCCTTCGTATCCCATTATGCCAGCATACTCAACGCCATCCGTTTCTTCGGCACGTCTGGCCAATTCGGCGACAGCCGATCCGGGCTCGACGCCGGAGCGATTCATCCCGACGTTTACCTCAATCAACACTCGGACGCTGACACCGATGGCTGTCGCGGCAGCGCCGACTTCCGCGATGTGCGTGGGATCATCGACAGAGACCATCACGTCAGCCAACCGGCGCAGATTCACGAGACGCGCAACCTTCTGGGGGCCGACCACCTGATTTGCGATCAAGATGTCTCGAATCCCGGCGGCGGCCATTACTTCGGCCTCACCGAGCTTGGCACACGTAACGCCGATAGCTCCTGCCGCAATACACTTCTGCGCGATGACGGGGCTCTTGTGCCCTTTCGTGTGCGGCCGCCAATCGACACCGCTGGCCTTGCAGCGTTCTGCAATGGTGTCGATGTTCCGCTCAAGTATGTCGAGATCGAGCAAGAGTGCGGGCGTGTCGAGTAAGGTCTTTGGCTGGCCGATCGGTGAGTAAGCCATTCTTCTCCGTCAGGTTTGTGGTTAGGCAAATACGCCGGGTGCAAAGACCCGACCGGACTTGATGGTGGAGACGTGCTCCAAACGCGTGTCTCCTGTACGCTGGTTCCCTCGCGCATCGGTGAACTCGGCCGGACCTTCCTGAACGCGGATCAAAGTGAGGTCCGCTGCCGTATTCTCGCGGAGGGCGCCGAGGTCTTCGTGCATTCCCATCACGCGGGCAGGCTCGGTGGTGACCTTTGCGATTGCGGTCTCGAGCGTCATACCGAGGCAGATAAACTTCGAGACCGTTTCCAGCAGGCTGTGAACGGGTCCGTGCAGGTTGTACTTGTGGAGATCGCTGGAGATCGTGCCAGGCGCGAATCCCTGCTTCAGGGCTGCCTCGGCGATGTCGAACGAAAAGCTGCCGGCGCCGTGACCGACGTCGAACATCACACCCTTGTCCAGAGCCTTGGTGGCGGCCGGCCGAAGCGTCCCGTCCGGGTCAAGGATACCGGTGTCGCTCTGGTGATAGCAGTGCGTGACGATGTCGCCTGAGCGAAGGTCATCCATCATCGCAGAGAAACTGATCGGACTGGCATTCGGGTGTATCATCAGTGGAAGACCGGTGGCTTCGCAGACGTCCAATGCCTGCTTGAGCCCTTCAGGACCGTTTTCGCCGACGATACGATCGCTCATCCGGATCTTGACGCCGACGATACTGTCCCTGAATGTCTCGCACGTTTGCACGGCACGCTCGACGTCGGCATATCGCAGGTCTGTCAGTTCTCCGATGTTTTGAGAGAGTTGTCCCTGTGATGAGATGTGCAGGAATGCTCTTATCCGAGTCGCGCTGACGTCGATGACGTATTTCTGGAATCCCGGATAGGTGTCTGCACCCGCGGAGCCCGCGTCGAATGCGGTCGTTACGCCTTTACCCAGACAGTTTGGGTCCGCAGGGATACCCAGGTGTGCGACGCCGTCCCACACGTGAACGTGGAGGTCGATCAGCCCGGGACAGACCAGCACATCCGAAGCGTCGATGACGGTGTCTGCAGCCTCCTCGAAGATCTCTTCCCGTATGGCCGTTATCCGGCCTTCCCGAATACCGATATCTCTCCTGATCTGGTTCAGGCCGCTTGCAGGATCCAGCAGGTCGCCATCTTTGACGAGCAGATCGAATTCGGTGGACATGCTAACCTTTCCCTGGCGGGTAAGAAAAAAGGAGCGGCCCCAAGACCACTCCTTTCTGTTGCCTATGCTATGAGCGTCTCTAGAGGTTTGGATTTACCGTGTTCCATTCGGCGAGAGGGGGGAGGATTCCGTCCTCAATCGTCTGATCTCGCAACTCAACAAGGTGCTCATACGATGAGCGCAGCGCAGCGAGGTCGGCGTCGGATCCGTCGGGCATGGACCACTCCGCGCCAGCGGATGACAGCTTTGCCGGCATTGCCATCATGATATTATTGAATCCCTCGCCGTCCAGATAGCATCCACTCGGCCATTCGTAGGGTTCACCGAGTACGCCACGGAGCATGAAGACGCTTTGTTGAGCGGGCGACTGGAATGAGGATCGGCCACGCAGCTGAATGATCCGCGTTCCGCCCTGCGTCACCTTCTCCTGAATATCCTTCCACTCATCCTCCGAAAGCTTCCTTCCACCGACTTCCGCGCCGCTGAGCACATCTGTCAGGGTCACACCACCGATCTCGATCCCGCCCTGGAATACGGCCATCTGCTCGCCGTGTCCACCGTAGGTGCGACAGCCGGTCACCTGTGATTGGAGGACGTCGAAATGCTGGGCGAGCACTGACTGAAGGCGGGTGCTGTCAAGCGCTGCCAGGGTCGAAACCCGAGTTGGTGCCAGACCGGAGTGGACCAAGGTCGTCATCCCCGTGATGTCTGCGGGATTGAAGATCACGATCACAAACTTTGCGTCGGGGCAGTTTTCCTTGATGTCGATGCCCAACTGTTTTGCGATCTCTGCATTGTCCCGGCGCAGGTCCTCACGCGTCATCCCCTCCTTGCGGGGCGCGCCACCAGAGGTAATGATGTATGACGATCCGCTCAATGCTTCAGCGATATCTGCAGACCAGGTGATGTCCGCATCCGGAAAACCGCAATGGTAAAGCTCTTCTGCCACGCCCTGGAGCCCCTGTGTAAAGGGGTCATACATACATACGGTGTTAGCCGTACCCGACGCGATCAGGGTCTGCGCAAGGTTTGACCCTATCGCACCGGCTGCACCGAGTACGGTGACTTTCTCGTTTGTTAAGTAAGACACGGTGTCCTCCCGGTGTCATCCCTTCCGGGACGGTGTATGTTACTCGCTACCCGAAAGTGCAGTTGCCATGTTCAGCGCCTCTTCCGCCTTCTTAGCTGCGTTTCGGGCCACTTCGCCCTCGGTCACCGCGGATTTGTGCGCGTAGGCTTTGTAGAGGGCGTCCCATCCTCTTGCGAACTTCGGTTTCAGGTCGACGACCTTCAAGAAGGTGTCGATTGCTTCGTCAAACTTCTTCGATTTGTCGTAAATCGAACCCAGCTGGTATAGCGCCTGATGGTCATCGGGGTTCGTCTCGAGGGACTTCGCGAACAGGTCCGCCGCTTTGTCCAGACTCCCCTGGCCGAGGTAAGCGTTCGCAAGGTTGAAGATTGTGTTTGAGTTTTCGGGCTCCTTCTCGATCGCCTTTTCAAGGTATTCGACTGCCTTAGCGTAGTCCTGCATGTCGGTGAAGATCCCGCCGACAAGCGAGAGGACGTTCGGGTCGTCCGGATTGACTTCAAGTGCTTTTTCTGCGGAGGTGACCGCACCATCCTTGTCGCCGCTCATCCACTGTGCGCTGGCGAGCGCCTTTATGATGCTGACATTCGTCGGCGCCAGCTCGGCTGCTTTCGACAGATGGGGGACCGATTCCTCGTAACGCTGGTGGTTTAGCAGACCGATGCCAATGTCGGCGTGGGCCTCCACCAAAGTACTGTCGATCGCGAGCGCTCTCTGGTAGTTCTCGATCGCGACGTCGATGCTGTCCAACTGCATATAGACCTTACCAACCGCCTTGTACGTATCCGCACGATCAGCGTCAACCTTGAGGGCGAATGCGAACTCGTTCAACGCATCGTCAAACTTCGACGCGTTCAGCGCGCGGACACCGATGTTGAAGTAACGGGTCCAGAGTGTCTCTTTTGTATACCAGATGCCGCCCAGGAGGAAGTCGCTCGCACCAACAAGCCGCATCCCCTTTTTCAAGAACTTCTTTCCCTTCTTGTGACTCAGTGCCTTCTCGAAATGCGCATTCATCTCGTCAATCATTTCCTTGTCCGCGTAGAACGTTCCGAGCATAAAGTTCGCTTCGGGATCGTCCGGCTTCAGATCGACGGCGATCTTGAGCATTTCGAATGCCTTCTCAGGCACGCGCTGTTTTATGTAGTTGCGTGCTGAAGACTTGGCAACCTTCGCACTGTTGACTCTCATTTGTGCTTCGGTCGCCTGCCATCCCAATACGAGGAAGGCCGACACGAGCACGAAAGAGCTTAGCATCTTGATCCGGCGCGTCATGGCCGACTCCTTTCGCGTAGATTGCGGTATTTTGCAGGTTTCAGAGTGGACGTTAGTTGTTAATTGTTCTAGACTTGCGGCGGAATATAGCCCACGGGGCTGTAGCTGTCAAGGAACGGACCGTAAGCAGATGTCAGGTTGAATGTGCAGGCTGAACCGGCTGTTTATTATACGTGTGGGGGCTGGAAGGAGTTCCAGATGTGAGGATGTGTAGAGCCATATCCTCTTTTCCTCTCTTCACATCCTCGATTCTCTACTGTTCCGACAACAGCTTCCCACCCCTGCCCCAGTGGTCGCGTGCGATATCCTCGATCACGACCATCGTGCCCTCTTCCTTCGCGTCGCAGATGCCGACCATTGCCTTCGTAATCGCCTTGACTAGTGCACTTTTCTGCTCGTGCGTCCTGCCTTCGAGCATCTTCACATTGATGAATGGCATACTTCTCTCCTGTGGGGACGTAATCAGTCTTCGATGACCTCTACACTGCTTCCTTTTTCTTCTACCATCTGTGTGAATATTGCAAGGGTCTGTTTCAGCAAGTCCGAGGCTGTCTGCGCATCCTCTTCCTGCGCGACGATGTCGACGGGGAGCCGCTGGCCGTCCTCCACCCGCTCCCTCAGGGCCACGTAGGCCTTGAGATAGGTGTTCGGGTGCAGCCCCATGACGTCGTGCAGGATCGGACCCAGTTCGGATTCGGGCAGGTTGACGGCGACACGAAGGACGATGCGGTTGGCCGTGTAGATCTCGGCGATGGCACCTTCGACGCTCTGGTTGAACAGGGCCTGGACTTCCCGAGGGGGACCGGGAAGGTTGTAGATCGTCGTGCCCTCGATGACCGTCTCTACACAAGGCGCAACTCCGGCCGGGTTCGCGTGCACGATCGATCCGTCAGGTGACGTGGCCATCTTGACCAGACCGGGTTTTACATCCTCACGCTTCGCGATTTCCCGGTCTCGCCTGAATTTCTCAACCAGCGATTCGTTGACGACAACATCGACACCCTTGAGTCGGGCGATGGCCTCCACCGTCAGATCATCCGGTGTCGGGCCAAGCCCTCCAGTCGTGATGATCACGCGGGTCTCCCGTGAAATGGAGTCCCGCAGCACGCGAACCACATCCTCGATATCATCGTCAAGGATCACGATTCGACTGATATGCCCACCCAGACGCGCAACCTGCTGTGCCATCCAGAACGCGTTTGTGTCCTGAATCTGACCCATCAGCAGCTCTGTGCCGATCGAATACAGTTCCACGCTCGGCAGGTCGTTCACGATGCAGCCTCCTTCGGATCAATGATGATTAGTGTCTTCACGGTGTCCTGCGCAACCGACACCGTGGCGAATCCCTTCTGTGACTCCTCGAGGCTGAACCGGTCCGTTGCCACCTTATCGGCCCTTACCACGCCCGCTCTGACAAGGTCCATTGCCTCCCGTGTGTCGGGGGGCCGCAGGAGTAGCTGGCCTCAGGGTGATATGCCTGAACCAGAAGTCGTGGGGGCAGATCGGCAGGCGTTCGTTCTCGCCCGAGGGCGTGAACAGGCAGACCGTTTCTCCGGTCGCGACAGCTTCGAGTCCCGTCTGTATCGCAGCGATCGAGCCGGGAGAGACGACCACCAGATTCGCCTTCTTTCCACCGGTCGCATCGGCAACTGAATCAACGGCGCTTTCGGCCAAAGCGTCAATAGCGACATCTGCACCCAGTTCTCGTACCTTGTTCAGTCGGTAGGGAACTCGGTCCATGGCCACGACTGTGGCGGCCACGTAGTGCCGGGCGACAAGCACCAGAATCTGTCCCATCATCCCCGCACCGATGACGAGGACGTGGTTTCCCTGATGTTCGGATTGAGAGATAGGGAGGAGGACTGGTGTGCGGTTGCAGGAATCTAACCGTTCACATACCGCCCGGCAACGTCTTTCACCGTCTGCGGGTCTACAGGTAGCCGAAGGCAAGGTCTATGAAGGCGATCGCTTCAGAAACGGCACGTTTCGTGGATTGGAAGATGAACTCGGTAGCCGATTGAATGGCGATCGGGAGCTGGCTCAGTCGCTGTCGCGTAGCGAGATCGACGACATACACTCTGAACAGACCGGAAGCCAGTTCCTCGCTTCCGGATACGTAGGCTGTGGTTCCATCTGGCGAGATTCCGAAGCCACCGACCGACTCGCCGATGGCAATCTTGTCTGCCACTGCGAGAGATGGCAGTGTGACTACCAGGAGATCTCCGACGAATGTGAAGACGGACAACCCACCGACCTCGCCGGGTGATGTGCGGAAGTAGCTCACGTAGAGCGAGTTGCCAAGCGGGTTAACGCTCAATTCGATGACCTGCCCGGTCAGATCTTCCGGATTGCTGATCTGGACCGAGTCGACGACTGACCTGGAAACGCGGTCGATAGCAAGCACCTGCAGGAGGGCACCGCTCTGGTGCCACTCATCCTGCGTCGCGGTGGTGGTGTAGATGGTGGACCCATCTACTGAGAGGGCGAGCTTGTTGAGCGTCGAGGTCCCTACCGCGATGCTGTCCACAGACAGGCTGGCGATGTCGATGATGGCGAGGTAGTCCTCATTCAGACCGACATAGAGTTCCGTCTCGTCAGGAGTGAGAATCATCCCGCCCGGGTTGAACCCAACGGTTACTAGGCCGGTCGAGACGCGATTCACCAGATCGAAGATCTCCACCGCCCCGGGGGAAGTTTCGGTCACAAACGCGAGCGTTTCCTGCCTGTTTACTCGAACCTTGAAGCCGCCCGGTGCGGACCGTGTGCCGATTGACGGGTTCTCAAAGGGAGTCAGGGGGATTCCGAAGGACATCTGGCCCTGCTCATCGAAGGCGAGCAGGGAATCGAGTGTCGCTACATATACCAGTCGAGATCGTGCTCCGATGGTCATTCCCCGTGGAAGGCTGACTGAGAATGCACGGGAAGGTATGGTCAGGTTGGTCGCCGTGTCGACGACCTCGACTCGATTCTGCACGAGATCTGACACATACAGATAGCTGCTGCTTGTCTCCGTCGTGGACTTCCCGAAATTGCTGGCAAATATCAGGAAGTCTCCGAAGTCGACCGAACTGCTGCCATCCAGGTCGAACTTGTCGTCGAAACCGTCCTGCCCCGTGGACTTTCCGAACGCTGCCGCGAATTCGAGAAAGTCGGAAAAGTCCACACGTCCGCTGCCGTCGAAGTCCGAGAATGTGAGATCTGTCGATTGGGCCGAGATCGGGCAGGATGCGCCTGCCAGCAGAAGGAGCACCAGGCAGATACAGCGTGACAGCGTGACATGATTCTTGCCCCTGACGCCCACCGCACCCGCGGCGAATAGTAGGAATGCGACACTCAATTTCATTGCAGTTCGTTCTCCGTATCCCCGGCAAACTGGTCGTAAATAGTTGAAAGCGAACAATGATACCGTGACTGGTCAGGTGTGTCAATGACACCGGATCGGACAAGCTGATTGCGCGTGGAACGGCCCGCTGGTAAGTTTGCGGCGGCGTATATCGTTACCTCAACCTTTTGCGAGAGGACTCACTTGCTTCCCGATTATTCTACTGCTTTCTGGGTTCTGGCAGCGCTTTCTGTCGTGTTTGTGGGCATTGCGAAAGCCGGCTTCGGGGGGGGGGTCGGTGTGGTTGCCACGCCGCTGATGTCGCTTACCATCCCCGTGGCCGACGCCGCGGCCATCCTGCTCCCTCTGCTGATCGCGTGCGATATCTTCGCCGTAGCGCATTACCGGCGCACCTTTGATCGGCGAAGTGTCAAACATATGCTCCCGGGGGCCGTGGCCGGTATCGCTGTGGGGGCCGCGTTCTTCGGGTATTTCGCGAACAATGAGCGTGTTCTGCAAATTGGGCTGGGGATTCTGGCAGCTCTGTTTGTGATCTATCAACTCGTGCGGGGAGCATTGACGGCCGCGATCGCGAAACGGCATCCCCACCCGGTCGAGGGCGTTCTGATGGGCACGGTATCCGGTTTCACTTCCACACTCGCACACGCCGGCGGACCGCCGGCCACGATCTATCTGCTGCCTCAGAAACTTCCGCGTGAGATCTTCGTTGGGACAACGGTGATTTTCTTTGCGACGATCAATCAAATCAAGCTGATCCCTTACATAGGACTCGATCTTCTGACGATCGGACACCTGGGAACAATTGCCATTCTCGCCCCGCTGAGCTACGTTGGCGTCCGGCTGGGCATCTTCCTGAACGCAAGGTTCACCGATGTGTGGTTCAATCGCCTTGTCTACGGCATTCTCCTGGTGACGTGCCTCCAGCTTATCGTCGGCAAGAGTGCGATCGCTATGTTCTTCGGTGGCTGATGGCATTTCCGCAAAATCAGGTAGATCTTTCTTCTGATCCTTCGCCCGCCCTAACCTGGCGTTCTCTATCGCTCGGCGTGCTGCTTGTCTGCATCGTCAACATCGGCGCCCCTTTTGCGAAGTATATCCTCCATTCTTCTCTGCTTGCTTGTGACTACCTGCCCTTTGGTGTGATGCTGCCGTTTCTGGTCGTCGTCGCGGTCCTTAATCCACTGATAAAGCTTACCTCTTCGACTCCGCTGACACCGAACGAGCTCGCCGTTGTATTCCTCATGTCGCTGGTCGGATCGACGATCCCGACCTTCGGGCTGACGGGATATCTACTCGGGACGATCGCGTCACCGTACTACTACGTGCGGACAGAGAACGGGTGGGCGGAGTTGATTCATCCACACCTGCCCCGCTGGTTGTTCCCGTCGAACGATAATCTGGCGATGACCTGGTTCTACGAAGGGCTGCCGTCCGATCAGTCGATCCCGTGGTCCGCATGGGTGCCGCCCCTGTTCTGGTGGATGACGTTTATCGGCGCTCTGCTCACCGTGTGCTTCTGTCTCGTTGCCATACTGAGGAGACAGTGGATCGACCGGGAGCGCATCGTCTTCCCGCTCGCGCAGGTGCCGTTGGATATGATCGAAGCGTCCGACGATGGCCTCAAGATGCCTGCCTTCATGCGCAGCAAGATCTTCTGGGTCGGATTCGCGATCCCTTTCTGCATCGTTCTGTGGAATGTGGCCGGGTTCTTTCTGCCAACGTTCCCCCAGTTCCCGCTGTT
>CAYYGZ010000049.1:0-22834 GCA_964471275.1 uncultured bacterium
TAGAACAGGTGGAAGACGTGGTCGATCGAATTGAAAGCGGCGACGCACCCCAGATCTGATTCGGCCGCTGAACGAGAAAAGCGCCCTCTCTCGATGGTGAGACAGGGCGCTTTTGGTAGTCCTGAAATGTTCGGTCTGCTACTGTGTGGACGCCGCCTCCACGGACTGAATCAGGCTGACCATGTCAGCAGGCGGCGCAGCCTCGAATTCTAGAGCCTCGCCCGTCGTCGGATGATCGAACACCAGTCTTTGAGCGTGCAGCATCTGCCGATCGATCGGTTTGAGGAGTCGTGCCGCTTCGGATCGGTAAAGGGGCGAGATCCCCTTGAGCCGCTTCGCACCGCCATTATAGACCGGGTCACCGAACACCGGATGCCCGATATGGTCGAGATGCACGCGAATCTGATGCGTTCGTCCCGTCTCGAGCGTGACATCGAGTCGGGACAGAAAATCATAGCGTGCGCCAACACAGTAGTGTGTGACCGCTTGCCGCCCCTCCCGGGACACTGTCATCTTTGTCCGCTCGCGCCGACTGCGATCAATCATTGTTTTAATCGTGCCTTCATTCTCCGAGGGATGCCCCCAGCAGACCGCCAGATACTGCCTATGGATTTTCCGCTCCTCAAGCTGAGCCGAAAGTGCACGATGCGTCACGTCGTCCTTCGCAACAACCAACAGACCGGAAGTGTCCTTATCGAGCCGATGGACGATTCCGGGTCTCAGATCACCGTTCACGGAAGACAGCCCTGAATGACCGAGCAGAGCATTCACGAGAGTACCGGTCCGAATGGGCCCTGATGGATGAACAGTCATCCCAATCGGCTTGCTGACGATCAGGAGCCACTCATCCTCGAAAGGGATGTCGAGCGGCACATCCTCAGCAACCAGATCCAGCGATTTGGGCTCGGAAAAGTGCACAGAAACACGCTCCCCCTCGGACACGCGATAGCTCGGACGGACCGCTCGGCCATCAACCTGCACATCATCCGCGTCGATCAGCTTCCGCGCCACGGAGCGTGACAGATCGGGGCAAACGCCGGTCAGCCATCGATCGAGTCGGTCGCCCGACTGCCCGTTCTCGACTCTAAGGTGCTTCGTCTCGGTGATCTCTTCCATACCCGATGATCAGCATGACGACGCCAACCGACACACAGGCGTCAGCGACATTGAACACATACCAGCGAACACCACCCAGACCGAAATCCAGAAAGTCGATAACAACTCCGTAGCGAAGACGATCGGTGATGTTGCCAACAGCTCCCCCCAGCACCATGGCCAGCCCCACACCACCCCATCTCTCATCGGGGGACATCCGCACGAGAATCGAAATTACAACCACCATCGCCCCCACCGACAGAGCCAGATGCAGAGTCGGACCACCGAATCGGATCCCAAACACCGCGCCGGGATTGTGTATGTATGTCAGCCTAAAAAAGTCGCCCAGCACGTTGACCGACTCCCAGAGCTCGAGATTTGTCGTCACAAGCCACTTGGTTACCAGGTCGACGAGCAGGGCGACTGTCGTGATCCAGAGTCTTTTCACACAAAATCCTAGGCGCGCTTCGCCTCTTGCTGAGCTTCCGCCTCCTTACAGGAGACGCAGATCTTGGTTGTCGGAACGGCCTCAAGACGGGCCTTCGGTATTTCCGTTCTACAGACACGACAGACGCCGTATGTCCCATCGTCAATCCGCTCTATCGCCTTCTCCAATTGCTCGAGATATGCACCGTCGCGAGACGCGAACAGAAACGCCTTCTCACGATCCATCGCGGCACTGCCCATGTCGGACATATGGTCCGAATAGATCAGATCGCCTGATGATTCAGCGGATGTCTTCTTCATAGAATGTGACTCGAGAACGCCCAGATCGTTCCGGATCTCATCTCGCTTGTCCACAAGAATCTGCTTGAAGTAATCGCGGTCGTGTTGATCCATCCTCCGCCTCCTCTTGCCAGCCTCGCAACGATACATCACGCGCAAGGGAATAGGGTAGTAGCAGCCTGATCGACTACTGGATTCTCCTCAAGGCAAGCGTGCCCTCGAGGCCATTCACTCTTGATTCCTGCCGTATTCTCAGATCGTCTGGTATCCGACCAACGACCACGTCCTCAGCCAGGACTTCACCCGCCACGTAGTCTCGATGTGTGTTGACTGCGGCCTCCAATCCATCCTCACCCAGCACACCGATCGAGATCCGGTCGGAGACATCGAAACCGGCTTCCTTCCGCATGTTCTGGATTCGGCTCACAAGCTCGCGCGCCGTGCACTCGGCGATCAACTCCTCATCTAGATGGATATCGAGACCAACGACCAGGTTGTTGTCGATCGCTACGACAAGCTCGTCTTTCTCTGTTCGCTGAACTTCAAGATCGTCCAGAGAGATCTGACCATCCGCGACATCGATCACGCCTCCGTCTCGAAGAACGGCGATATCGTCTGCCGTCAGCGTCTGCACGCGGGAGCCGACTTCCTTCATCCGCTTCCCAAAGCGGGGTCCGAGCGCTCGAAAGTTCGGCTTGTATGAAACCTCGCTCAGTTCAGTCTCGTCCTCCACCATCACGATCTCTTTGATGTTCAGTTCATCGGAGATCAGATCCCCCATCTCCACCAGTTCTTCACGGTTGTGTTCATCGGGAGGAAGCAGAAAGAGTGTCCTGAGCGGCTGGCGAACCTTGAGATCGTGCTTGCTCCTGAGCGAGCGCCCCAGCACGACCGCCCGCGTTGCGAGTGACATCTGCTCCTCAAGTTCGCCGTCACGTAGATCTTCTTCAGCCTGCGGCATCTCGCAGAGGTGGATACTGATCGGGCCATCCGGGTCGTGTGGGCGCACCAGATTTTGGTAGATCTGCTCCGTCACAAACGGCAGGACGGGTGCAAGCGCCTTCGTAAAGGTCACGAGCACCTGGTATAGCGTCGCGTACGCCGAACTCTTGTCAGCATCGTCCTCGGACTTCCAGAAGCGTCTCCGACTCCGCCGGATATACCAGTTCGTCAGCTTTTCGACGAAGGATACCATGGCCGGAACAGTCCGATACAGCCGATACGCCTCCATCTCGGTATTGATGTCGTGGAGAAGTGTCTGAAGTTCGGAAACAATCCACTTGTCCAGCTGGTTCGTCGGTTCGTTGACGACTGGATCCTTCGGTGACCAGCCATCGATGTTCGCGTAGGTCACGAAGAAACTGTAGGCATTCCAAAGCGGGATTATCACGTCGCGCAGACTCTGGTTCATGCCCGCTTCACTCAACCGGAGTTCTTCAGCCTTCATCGCGGGTGAGTTGAGCAGATACAGACGCAGAGCGTCGGCACCGTACTTTTCGAGCATATCCGTCGGATCCGGATAGTTCTTCAGCCGCTTGCTCAGCTTACGACCGTCTTCAGCCAGCAGCATGCCGCCCACGATACAGTTCTGGAATGCGGGCTTGTCGAAGAGAGCGGCAGCCAGGATCGTCAGTGTGTAGAACCAGCCTCTCGTCTGATCCAGATTTTCGGATATGAAATCGGCCGGAAAGCTCGCATCGAAGGCCTGTTGGCTACCGAAGGGATAGTGATTCTGCGCATACGGCATCGACCCGGATTCGAACCAGCAATCCAGAACCTGGGGAACCCGTTTCAGGGCGCCTCTGCCCGATGGCGCCGGGATCTCCAGATCATCGATGCAATGCTTGTGGAGATCCTCGACTCTTTGCCCCGTCAACGTCTCGAGCTCTGCGGCGCTGCCGACACACACAGCCTCGCCAGTCTCTTCGTCTCGCCAGATCGGCAATGGCGTGCCCCAATATCGATTCCGGCTGATTGCCCAATCCCGTGCACCCTCTAGCCACTTGCCAAAGCGACCGTCTCGGATATGCTCGGGTACCCAGCGGATCTGGTTGTTAGCCGCGACCATCTTCTCCTGAAGCTCACCCTCGACCTTCACAAACCAGGTTGAGATCATCCGGTAGATTAGCGGCGAATCGCAGCGCCAGCAGAACGGGTAGCTGTGGACAAGCGTGCTCTCATTCAGGAGGCTGCCGTTGTCCCGAAGACGCCGGATGACCTCGGTATCCACTTCCTTGACAAATCGGCCCTCGTAGTCCGTTACCTCTTCCGTAAAGTGGCAATCGGCATCGATCGGGCAAACAGCAGGCAACCCCTCGCGCTGACCGAGCATGTAATCGTCTTCACCGAATCCGGGAGCGACGTGCACGATGCCGGTTCCATCCTCAACCGACACGAAATCGGCGGGCACAACACGGAACGCACCCTCGCCACGCAGGTTCTCGAAATAATCGAAGAGCGGCTCGTAGCTCATCCCGATCAGGGATCCGACAGGTTGTGCTTCGACGAATGCGATCTCGTTCTCACGCTTCGCGAAGATGGTCTCCATCCGTGCTTTTGCTAGAATCAGCTGTTCATCTTCTGTGGTCGTAACACGCACATACTCAACGTCTTCGCCCACTGCCAAGCCCAAGTTCGATGTCAACGTCCACGGTGTCGTCGTCCACGCGAGGATGGACAATCTCTCCTCTCCCCGCACCTTGAAACGAATCGTAATGGAGGGATCCTGCGTGTCCTGATATCCCTGGTTGACTTCGAAATTCGAAATCGGTGTAGCGCATCGCGGGCAATACGCAAGCGATTTGTACCCCTCGTAGATCAGGCCCTTATCCCAGAGCGACTTGAAGACCCACCAGACCGACTCCATAAAGTCGGTGTCCATCGTGCGGTATTGTTGATCCCAGTCGACCCAGCGACCCATGCGCTGAATCAGCGTTTCCCACTCGGACGTGTATTGAAGTACGACCTTTCGACAGAACTCGTTGAACTTGGCGACGCCGAATTCGAGAATATCGGGCCGGGACTTCAGACCCAGCTGCTGCTCTGCCTCGTTCTCCACGGGGAGACCGTGGCAGTCCCACCCCCACCGGCGCTCGACACGGTACCCGCGCATCGTCCAGTAGCGTGGAACGACATCCTTCGTGATCGAAGCGAGAAGATGACCGTAGTGCGGGAGCCCCGTCGCGAACGGGGGACCATCATAGAACCGGAACGGCTTGTCGACCGGACGACTGTCGACCGACTTGCGATACAGGTCGTTCTCTTGCCAGAATCGGAGGATCTGTCTCTCCAATTCCGGAAAATCGACCTGACTGTTTACGGTGTCGAAGCTACCCTTCGACGACTCAGTGCTCATATCTTCGAACTCTGTCTTTGTGGCAAGAGATGCGATCTGATCTCTTCCAGATTCTCTCGGATCAGCTCGACTTGCTCGGGCCAAAACAGATTCGGAGTCGGATGGATCGGAACCCACGCCATCTCTGCGTGAACGTTTGCTTCCAGCGGCTTGACGTCGATCTGCGTGGTCCGATACAGAAAGTAGTGCGTGAGCTTCCACTCTGTCTTGGAGAAGTCGAAACGCTCTTTGATGTCGAGTTTGGTGAGCAGTTCGAGATCTTCTACTCCTACTTCCTCTCCGATCTCTCGCCTGGCTGCGGTTTCGATGTCCTCACCGGATTCGACGTGTCCTTTGGGCAGCACGGCCGAGTCGTAGCTGTGTTCTCGCGCGACAGCAATCAGAATATCACCGTCGGACAGGCGGGCTACTACCCCGCCTGCCGTGACTGACTCCTCCACCCCCTCGGGGCGTGTATACCAGGAAGCATCTATCATTGATGTAGACCAGAAGCGCTTGGGTGTGGAGCCCCAATGCAGCGCTCTCAAACCTTTCTTCCCACAAGCTGTTGATATTCCTCGAACGTCGTCCTCGATGCAGCACTCGGGCCCGTCGCTCGCTGAAGGGCCGCGCGCGCCTCATTCCCAATAGTGACCATACAGGACGCGCAATCGCTCCTTCGCGTCATCCGAGATCTTGCCCGGCTGCGTAATAATCGCGAACTGTGCGGCGCTCAGACATTCGCACGCTGATGTCTCCGGCAGCGCGACCGCGGTCTTCTTCACGATTGCCTTGGCCGTATCCGCATTTTGATGCAGCACCTTGATGATTGCTTCGACCGTTACGTCCTCTTCCGCTTCGTGCCAGCAATCGTAGTCTGTCCCTGTAGCTACGATGGTATAGCACATCTCGGCCTCGCGTGCCAGTTTTGCTTCCGGCAACGCGGTCATCCCGATCACCGAAGGCTTGAGCGTATTGCGGTAGAACCACGATTCTGCACGCGTTGAGAACTGAGGACCCTCCATGCAGACATAGGTCCCACCTTCGTGGACGTTCGCGCCAACATCCTTCGAAGATTGAATCGCTACCTTCCGCAGTTCTTCGCAGAATGGGTCCGCAAACATCACGTGGCCGGCGATGCCGTTACCGAAGAATGTCGATGGCCGCAGCCCCCGCGTTCGATCGAAAATCTGATCGGGGACAATCATGTCCCCCGGGGCAATATGTTCCTGCATAATCCCAACAGCGCTCACACCAAGAACATGCGTAACACCGAGTGACTTGAGCGCGTAGATATTGGCCTGGGCCGGGATCTCCGAAGGAAGATATACGTGCCCTCTCCCGTGCCTCGGTATGAAGTAGACATATCTACCGTCGATTCGCGTTTCCACGATCGCATCGGATGTGTGACCAAACGGGGTTTCGATGTTGTGCTCCGTCACGACCTCGACATCGTCCATCTCGTAGACGCCGGATCCACCGATCACACCCAGCCTTGTCACCTTGGGCTCACTCACATCTGCTCCTCAGTCGGTCCCGTCCGGGATCGACGCTTCATTTGCCTCGCTTTGACCGTTCTCCTCGGGAAACTCATCGACCAGCTCCTCAACGACGGGCGGATCCGTGAACGCCAGTTGCGCAAGGTAGTCTCCCTGCGACTGGATCAGCGTTCCGAGCCTCGATGCGAACTGGTCTCGTTGGTTCTTCAGCTCAACGATCTCATTCCGGATCATCTGAACGTGATTTCGTGCTTTCTCGATCGCTCGGTTCCCGCGAATGTCAGCCTCCTTCATGATCAGGCGGGCCTCCTTCTTCGCGTTCTCGTGAACGTCGTCGGCTGCTTTCTGCGCTGTTCGCAGGGTCTCCTGAAGCATCTTTTCCAAGTCTCGATACCGTTTGACCTCGGCCTCAAGCGACCGCTCACGCTCCTTGAATTCGAAGTTCTCTCGATTCAGGCGTTCGAACTCTTCCGCGATCATCTCGAGAAATGCCTGCACCTCTTCTGCATCGATGCCCCGAAAGGTCTTCTTGAACGACTGTTTGCGTATGTCCAGCGGCGTGATTTTCACCTTAAAGCACCTCGTGCGTTTTCAGGGGCGAATCACTGGAGGAGAAGACGGCCGATCGCAGTCTTCACGATATTCAATAAAAAGATCAGGATGATGGGCGACAGGTCGAACATACCGATCTGTGGAATAATCTGCCGGAACGGCGCCATAATCGGTTCGGTCAGGCTGAAGACCTTCCACATAAAGCGGTTTTCTTTGACAAATGGCACCCAGGATGAAACGATTCTTACGATGATCAGAAGTATCAGGATGGACACGGCCCCGTAGAGCAGGCCACCCAGAATATGCAGGGGCTCGCCGGCCACAACACCACTCAGCAGAATCCGCAGAGACGAGAGCAGTTCCTCTATCATCGCCTGCAGGAAATACGCACCCAGCAACGTGACCAGAACAACGATCAGGGGCGCGATGCTCATCGCATTCGGCATTGGCAGCGTTTGCGCGAGTGGCCAGATCATCGGATCGGTGATCCGGCGGATCTGATAGGACAGCCAGCCAAAAGGGCTGATCTTGAGAAAGAACCACCGAAATACCATCAGGAGGATCACGGCGATCACGACGAACTTGACCAGAAGGTTCACTCCCCGGGCTGCTTGCAGAATCAGTTCGTTGAAAATGGAATACACAGAATCACCTAGTGTCGTGGACCAAATATGGCGGTACCTACGCGCACGATCGTGGCACCCTCCTCGATCGCCATCTCGAAATCACTCGTCATACCCATCGAAAGATCTCGAAGAGTCGGGTGCTCATTTGTGATCTTATCTCTAATGTCCCTGAGTGAAGCAAAGCATCGCCTTACGGCGTCCTGATCCTGCGTGTGAGCGGCGATTGTCATAAGCCCGACGACCGAGACCCCCTCTATTCCCACGGTCTCCTCCGCCAAAGCGAGAAGATCATCAGGTTCAACACCCGACTTGGATGCTTCGCCAGATGTATTGACCTGCAGGTAAATCGCGACTTCCTTACCCGCGTTCGAGGCGTGCTTTCCGATCTCTTTAGCGAGTCGCACACTGTCGACGGACTGAATCGTGTCAAACAGGTCTACGGCAACCTTGGCCTTGTTCCGCTGCAGATGGCCGACCAGATGCCACCTCGGTGACCCGGTGATCTCGGGGACCTTCACCCGGGCCTCTTGGACTCGATTCTCACCGAGCGTCACGGCTCCCGCATCGACGGCGGCCTGTACAATTGCTGATGGCCACGTCTTCGAAACGGTTACCAGGAGAATCTCGGCGGCGGCACGGCCTGAACGGGTCGCCGCAGCGGCGATGCGATCCTCAACACGTTTGAGATTGCAGGGAATTCGTTCGAGAATCGCGTCGATCTCAAACGCTGCAAGTGTCGGTTCGGGCAAAAGAAGAATCCAGTTCGGGCCAAGTCCGGCAGAGACTTTTAAATATAAGGACAGGCTCCGAATGGGGCAACCAAAAAGGCCACCCAGAGAACCTGCAAATATTTGATTTAAAAGGGCTTACGTTAACCGCGTGTTTCTTGTTTGCACGGAGCCGTGCTTGCTAAACACATTTGGGAGGGGAGTCTGGGTATGCCGCGCAATGGATATGGTCAAATGGTGCAGGATCACTACGTCAGCCGGGTCCGCGAGATCAGAGATGAACGTGCTGCACGGCTGAAATCGATCAGGACCAGACGACAGGCGCTTGTTTACCAGGATCGCACAAGGGCAGCGATCAGGAAGGCCTTCGGCCCGCGTCCACGGAAGACAGCACTGAATGCGCGAGTCGTGGGCGTCATCGAAGGACGGCACTTCCGTGTCGAGAAAGTGCTCTTTGAATCCAGGCCCGGATGCCTCGTCACCGCCAACCTATACGTCCCGAATCGGATCGACGGCCTCGCCCCGGGTGTTATTGCATCCTGCGGACACGCAGCGGAGGGAAAGGCTGCGCCGATCTACCAGGAGTTCTGTCAGCGTCTTGCCCGGTCCGGATTCGTCACACTGATCTTCGATCCGTTCAACCAGGGCGAACGAGACCAGTACTCATCGCTCCCGGATCGAGAGATCGTCCGCAGTTCGACACACGCGCACAACATGATGGGCAAGCAGCTAGACCTGATCGGCGAGTGGTTTGGAGCCTGGCGTGCCTGGGATGGTATCCGTGCGCTCGACTATCTGCTGACACGTCCTGAAGTCGATCCGGAGCGCGTCGGTCTGACCGGAAACTCCGGCGGCGGAACGATGACGACCTGGATCTGGGGTATCGAAAACCGCTTCGCCTTCGCCGCGCCCAGCTGCTTTGTCACGACCTTCCTCCACAACCTGGAGAACGAACTTCCTGCGGACTCGGAGCAGTATCCCCCGGGCGTCATCGGTCGCGGTCTGGATATGGCCGATTTTATGCTCGCACAGGCCCCCAAGCCCGTGATGCTTCTCGGCCAGAACTACTGCTTCTTCGACCGTCGCGGGCTGAAAGACGCATACACAGACGTCCGACGATTCTATTCGCTGATCGGTGCGCCTGAGGGGAATACGGCCTACTTCCTCGGTCCTGAGGGACACGGCTATTCGTCACACAATCAAAAGGCGATGGTCGGTTTCTTCACATATCACGCCGGCCTGCGAAAGACGTCGTTCTCTCCACGCCCTTTACCCGTCGAGAGCCTGCACGCGACACCAAACGGCGAAGTTGTGGATGCGGGTGCCGTCCCGATCTACAGACTCATCGAGGCGAAGGCTGCCACGATCGGGAGACGCCTCAAGAGACGCTCTACACCCGACCTCAAGAAGGTCGTCGCTCGAACTCTCACCCTCAGACCATCGGTGGACACACCCCACTATCGCTGTCTTCGAGGAACGACCATAGCGGATCGACGCACGGCGCGCTATGCGGTCGAAACCGAGGCCAACATAAGAGCCATACTCTATAAGCCGATGCATACCGGCTTCACGCACACATTGGACGTAGAACGAACCGTCACGCTCTTCCTGCCGCATCTATCGTCAGAGACAGACCTGGCGGGAGACGCACTTGCCCTCAATCTGCAGCAGTCAGGCTCACTCTACAGTCTCGAGGCCCGTGGGCTCGGCGAGTCGATGCCAGATGACGACCGGGATTTCTTCCACGCCTATGGCGTCGACTACATGCACAACGGCTACGGTTTGATGTTAAATGAGAGCTACCTGGGGAGGCGTGTCTACGATGTGCTGAGGACAATCGATCTGCTCGTGGCCGAGGGGGCGAAGAAAGTCCATCTGGTTGGGCGCGGGCAGGGCGCCGTGCTGGCCATTTATGCCGGACTTTTGCACGGTTGCACGGGTTCGGTATTGCTCAAGAATGGACCGCTATCGTATCTGGAGTGGACCCGGACACCGATCGTCAAGTGGCCTTTTGCCAACCTGCCAAGCGGCTGTTTGAGAACGTTCGATCTCTCTGACTGTATACGTTCGCTAGGGAAGCGGGTCCAGCTCACAGAGCCGTGGGGACCCCAGATGAAACCTTACGGGAAGGCACAACTGAAGAAGATGATGGCCGATGCCAGGCTGTCGACCATCCTGCTTTGCTAACCGTGAGTCGATCACCGGAGCAACTCCGATCTCAACACCACGCCTAAGAATCGTGCGCATACCAATCCGATGGAGGTCGCATCGCCGGTAGCTGAGGATCGCGATGAGCGTTGCTTTGGGACGGGCCTCATCCGTGCCGACCCGTCGAACCCGTTACTTGTGCCGTCGTCCGGCTTCGCGCAAACTGGGGCTACGAAGATCGCCCCGATCTCTGTACTCGCGTGACCGAACGCAAGGATGTGTCCCCTTCGTCCGCCACACACACAACTCGTCCTCCGGAACACCTCCGTATTCGTCGAGAACGAGTGGATCCCTCAGCACTGCGATCTGCTCTGACAAGTAAACGTCATCGTAGAGGAGTTCGTTGACTTCGGTAATCGTTCACTCCCCGGCAAGCAGCGCATTCGCCAGGATCTTCTCAGCGACTTCCATCGTTTTGACACAATCCCGGAACGGTGAAGTAGTCACTTTTTTACCTGTCTTCAGCGAATCGATGAACTCGCGGTTCTTGTCCCGAAACCCACCTGACTCCCACTTGGCATCACCTCCCGCGACCTCGCTACAGTCGAATACTTCGCCGTCGTAGTCGCCATCCTTATACAGATATCCCTTCCCCTCGACTTCAGCATCGCAGTAGATCCCCGGAGCGTGCATCTTGACGCGAAACACTCGTCGACCGCTCGCCCAACTGTTTACGACATACCCCGTTGCATCGTTGTCGAAAAAGACTGTCGCCCCGATCCAATTGATATCCGGCGTCCCGATGCGCTTGCACTGGCTCTCGATGTCGATCACCTCGCCGCCACACATCCATCGCAGCGTATCGATCGAATGCGTGCAATCGTCCATCATATGATCTCGTGCACCGTACATCGGGCTCATCTGACACTTGTAGAACTCGCAAAACGCGTGCGTGATCGTGCCTCTTCCAAGACAGGCTTCGCGCATCTTCTTGAGCAGGGGGCTTGATCGACGTTGGTGACTGACCTGGGTGATCACGCCCTTCTCCTCAGCAAGCGTGGCGAGCATCTGGGCTTGATGCCACGTCAGCCCCATCGGTTTCTCGATGTAGAGGCTCAGCCCTTCCTGCAGACACCACACCCAGAGGTCATACATAAGGTGAGGCTGACCGATTACGTAGATACCATCCGGTGAAACCTCCGCCACCATTTTCCGGTAGTCGTCGTATCGACCCTCGACCCCATACTGATCCGCGGTCTTCGTCAGACGTTCATGATCGACGCGAGCGATGGATAGTGGACGCTGTTCGCCATCCCGCCAGCTCCGACCATCGCTGCCCTGATGCGGTCAACCATCACACCTCGTCACTGTAAAACAGATGCTTCGCATAGACGATATCCTCAGCGATCAGCTCATCGACACGACTTGAATCCGTGTATTCGGCCGTCAAACAGATATCGCCAGCGTAGTTCCGCTTCTTCAGTTCACGAACGGTTCGCGTCCAGTAGGCCAACCCCTGACGACCCGTTGTCCAATACTTCTTCCACTCCGCCTCGGGAGCGTCGGGTCCGTTGGTCCGCATCCAGAACGCGCTCTTCAGGTTGACTACCTTAAGGTGCGACCAGACGATATCGATCGCGAGCTCGGGGGGCTCACCGTTGAGCCCGTTGTGCGCCTGGTCAAGCACCGCACAGATATACTTCGGATCGTAGTCTTCGATCAGGTGCAGCAGACCCATCGCGTTGTTCACATTCATATCCGCGTGGTTCTGCACGCCAATCGCAACACCATGCTGGTCCAGAACAGGGATTGCGGCATCGTACTTCTCCTTCAGCTTCTTCTCCGACGCCATATATCCGATCTCGAGATCGATCTTCTCGCAGACACGAATGATCGGTACGCCCGCTTCCGCGCACGCGGCGATTGTCACTTCGTCGGTGGGACCGGCCAGTGTCGCGATCCTTACGCCGTGATCAGCGAATATCCCCGCCGCCTCCAGAAGCCCCTTCGAGATGCCCTCAGGCTCAACCTGGAACCCGGGCCGTATCGGAAACTCCACACCGTCGAATCCCAGATCTGCCACAAACTTAGCCAACTCCGGAAGCGTCTTGTTCTTCCATGGCTTCGTAAACACTGTATATGAGATACTCATCACTTCGCCCTTTCCCGAACGACAAACCATCTCTTGTCACTTGTCATCTGTCAGTTGCCATTTTCTTCGGCTAACCGTGCCCGCCGATCTCCTCGTCCCAGGCTCGCACATCCCGGGTCAACCGGTCGACCCGTTCAGCCTCCTGATCAGCCAGATTCACTTCTTCACTCGGATCTCTGGACAGATCAGATAGATGCGCCCCGTCCACTGCCTCAATCCCGTCCTCCCTCCCGTTCAGCACCAGCTTCCAGTTCCCCTCGCGAACCGCAAGCTGTTTGGGTCCGTATTCCCAGAAGATCTGCTCGTGTGGTGGTGTTTCTTTTCCGGTCACAAGCCCAAGCACGCTCTGCCCATCGATCTGGTGGTCTGGCAGTGGCAGCCCCGCTGCCTCGAATACCGTCGGGAAGACATCAAACATCGCGCACGGCGTATCGATCGTCTGATTGGAAGGGATCGTACCCGGGAAGGTCATTATCGCCGGCTCCCGTATACCACCCTCGTAGAGACTGCCCTTGTGTCCACGGAAGATGCCGGCCGTACCGCCGTAGTAGAGATCTTCATTCCCGTCAAGCCAGTTCCGTGTCTCCCGTGACGGCCCGTTGTCGCTGGAAAAGAAGATCAGGGTGTTCTCATACTCACCCGCGTCTTTCAGCGCCTTCACGATCGATCCAACACCGTCATCCACCGCGGAGATCATCGCCGCCATGATACGCCTGTCTGGTGGGAGATCCGGGAAGCGGTCCAGATAAGCTCTGGGTGCGTGCATGGGATAGTGCGGCGCGTTGTAGGATGCGAAGAGAAAGAACGGATCATCCGAACCCCGTTCGATACAGTCGACCGCCTTTTCGGTTACCAGCTCGGTGAAATACCGGCCGTTATGCCAGACCTCGCGTTCGTTGTGCCAGAGATCGTGAAGCGGGTTCACCCCGCGCGCTTGTTGCCAGTAGAAAATGTGTGAGTAGTAATCGACGCAGCCTGCCAGGAAGCCGAAGAACTCGTCGAAACCGTGTCTATTCGGACGCATCTCCTCAGCCACACCCAGGTGCCATTTTCCGAACAGCGCCGTCCGGTAGCCGTGGGGCTTGAGGGCACTCGCAAGTGTCACCTCCTCAGATGGCAGCCCCGGTGTCCCGCGTTTGCCGGCCAGTATCCGGGGGACGCCTGCTCGATTCGGATAGCGCCCCGTCAACAACGCCGCCCTCGAAGGACTGCAGACGGGTGAGTTCGAATACCAATCAGTGAACCGGACACCGTCACCCGCCAGAGCGTCAAGATGAGGAGTCCTGATCTCGTCGGATCCGTAGCAGCTCAGGTCTCCGTATCCAAGATCATCTGTATAGATGACGACTATGTTGGGTTTACTGGGCATTCTATCTTCCAGGATGGTTGTGAGCGTTTGGACTCTGTCAGATCGAAAGCGCTTCCTGTTTTCGTGGGTCCAGGCTAACACCCAGATCTGATGCCGGTCGTGCGCAAAGGTTGCCGTTCGTGTAGTGGAGCAGCTCTTCGCAGACATCATCGATGAGAAGATCTGGGCCGACAAGATCACAGGCTTCTGGCACGACTCTCGAACTCAGTCCAAGATGCAAGGCAATCGCGGTTCCTGGCGAGAGTTCGACGGTGCTGCCAAGAAGGACGTCGGTGCCGCTTATCTCTGCGAGCTGTATCAGTCTCTGTGCCCGATAGACCCCGCCGGCCTGTCCCGGTATCACATTGAAGCAGTCGACCGCATCGTGTTGCGCGAGCGCACGAGCAAATGCATCATCGGAATCGGATACGTGCTCGATCACGCGGACCGGCACCGAGGCCCTCGCTCTGGCGAGATCTGCTGCCACATCGTCAACGTTCTCGTTGACCTGCCCCGGAGAATTCTTTGCTATGCTCCTGGCGGCTGCTTTCACCGGGGTTTCCACGGCATCGACATTCTGTGTGTGCATCTCATTCAGCTTCGCGATCACCTCCTCCCCCCCCACTCCCCGCTCGCATCAACACGAACGTGCGCACCGGGGCCCGTAAATCCCCTTCACCGTCTTGAGCTGCTCCAGATCGGACGCGTGATCGGCCCCGACTTTCAGCTTAAAGGCTCTGAATCCCAGATCGGCCTTCTCCCGAATCTCTTCTTCGATCCCCTCCCCGTCCCGGATAAAGGCGACCCACGATACAGGCAGAGCAGGTCGCTTCAGACCGCCGAGCATCTCGTAGACCGGGATGCCATATGCGCGGGCAGTCACATCCAGTAGAGAGACCTCGGCGGCAGCCAATATCGCCGCCCGCAGCTCCCGATGCAGACCGGATGCCAGGTCTGCTGCTACGCCTTCGACAAGGTTATGTCGGTAAGCGTGTGCGTGAGTCTGTTCTGCAGATCATCCGAGTCAACGATCCCCCAATCCGGTTCGATGTCAGATACCTACCCAAGCCCGACTCCCCCGCCGGTCGCCATCAGCTCAATCAGCAGAAACTCGGAGCCGGCTTTGCCGCCCTCGTGGCCGCCCATCGGGGCAACACGAGTGTTGTAGATCCGGGGCACGGTGACGCGATGAAACCGGATGTCCTGAATTTCCACTTTGCCTCACCTGATAGGGTACGACTGTATCCACGTCCGGGCGCACGCAAAGGGCACTCATGACCTCTCAACAGTGGGTTGAAATGCCCCAACCCGGGTCTCGGGCACCCCGGTGTAGGATTCAGACAAATGGGTCCCGAGATCTCGCGATCCCGGGACCCGTTCACTCGGATGCCTGCGCTCAGCTTCTATTCCAGGGCCCTGTGATCGCAAGCGTGATTCCCGGATTCTGGATATTCACAAACAGAGTCGATCCATCGGGGGAGAACGTCGCACCAGCGAACTCGCTCGAGGTGTATCGGTTACTGCCAAAGCGGTAGATCTCTCCCTCGGGCGTAACACCCACCAGATTATCCCCGCCAGACCCGTCTTCACAGACGATCAGATCTCCCCACGGTGCGACGGTCAGGTTGTCCGCACGATCGACGAGCGCCTTGTCATCGGGCTCCACAAAGAGCTCCAGCGAGCCGGGACTATTCTCCTCCTCTGACGTCCCCTCGAAGGGGCTGGGAACATACTTCCAGATCTGGCCGTGCTTTCCCTTCCCTCCGTTGGTGCAGGCGAAATAGACAGCATCATTGCCATACCACATTCCTTCACCCCGGGCGAAGCGAGCCGCTCCCTTATTCCACCCCTGGAACCGGAGATCATCGTTCGGTGATTCGATATTCTCAATATCGATCCAGGTAACTGCAAGATGATGACCGACGGGAACGGTCTGGTGATCCTCCCAGTTGCGTGTATCCAGGCGTTTCCCGTCACGAGCACCCAAGGCCTGGAGCCGCCCCCCCCTGGCCAGCTTCCCGGGTAAGTTCGGGATATATCGGTAAATCAGACCTTCACCATTGTCTTCTGTCTGATACACACAACCCGACTTTGGATCGACAGCGATCGCCTCGTGGTTGAACCGACCCATCTCCTTGAGCGGTACCGGATCCACCAGCCCTTGGGCCTCGGCGGACACCTCAAAATTATACCCGTGGTCCACACGTGTCTCTTCTCCGGCTCGCGTCGTCGTCTCTTCACAGGTGACCCACGAATTCCAGGGCGTTGGCCCACCCGCGCAGTTACGAATCGTGCCGATCAGGCTCAGATGATGCCGTTCAAGCTTCTGCTTCACAGTGTCATACACAAGTGTCGATGTTCCCCCGCCGCAGTATGTCTCACCCTTGCCTCTGTCGTAGAATCGGTCGGTCGGCACATCGATCATCTTCTCCTGGTTCTCACCAAGGGGGCCCCCACTGTCCCCCATCTTTCTCGGGCTGACCTCATGATTCCGTACAAGGATCGTCTTTCCGCCCGATCCGTCGAAAGTGGCCATCCCGTCGTGAGAACTTGGAACGAACAGACCGTCGTCCATCAACTCACCCGTTCTGGAAATCGCCTGGTAGGAGAAGCCCTTCGGTAGATCCACGAGCTTGCCGGGATCTGATATGAGATCACCGTAGCCGGCAGCGTTGTGCGCAGCAAGGAGGTCACCTGAAGAGATCAACCGGTGCAACCCCGAGAAACCGAGGGAAACGGCCCCTGCCGTCTTCAGGAATGAACGTCGGGTTTGTGTCATTGTCTTTTCAGTTCCTTAGATCAGCGGCTACGCGAGGACAGGACTTGTCTCCACGAATCCGATAGAAATGTGTTCGATAGCAGTCGCTGTAGACCGTCCTCGCCTTCCAGCCGGTCATACATCACGCGATTGGCATACTCGATGGTGCACGTGGCCTCGTCTCGTGATAGGATCTGGATGGGGTCGTCTGTGCCGACATCCCCCTCATCCAGCACTCGGAGATAGAAACCTGTCAAACCAAGCTCGATGACACGAGCAGAGAAGGTTGGGTCGCCAATCTTCTTCCCGAGCTTATGACACGGCTGGCGAGGCTGGCTGACCTGTAGGCGGGTCCGACCGATCGCATAGATATCTCCGATTCGGGTGTCGCTCTCGAGCATTCTGCTGACCGTCAGGTTCTCCCCGAAGGTGCCGACAGGGAAATGCATGCCTGTCTCTTCCTCCCAGAAAGCATAGTGATCCGCGCAATACACGCAGACCGCCTTGTCTTCACCACCGTGGTTCTTCCGATCTACCTGCACATCTCCCCTCGGACCGGTTCGTGTTAGATACACCCGACTCTCAACAGGAGACTTGAAGATCCCCGTGCGGACGTGTTCACCCGCGAAAGACAATCGCGTGTTCGAACCGATGTTGACTGAGAGGACTCTCACGAGTCACGTGAGGAGACGTCGAGATCCAGGATATTCACACCGTCGCAGTAATTCTGGGCCTGATACCGTCTGACCTGACTCATCTTCTTCACCATATTTGCGATCCGGTGGATCAGGTGATTGATCTGTTCGAGATTCTGATACGCCTTGGTGTCTTCGCTCATATCCGAAAACATCAGCTCGAGACGCACCTTGATCACGGCCAGCGGGTTGTTGATCTCGTGAGCCGCGGCGCCGGCCAACTCGATGATGGCCAGGTCTCGTTGCTTCTCCGATGTGAGCTGAGCGACTTCCCTGATCCGGATCTGGGCCTGAACACGAGCGCTGAGTTCACACCAGTCAGAGGGTTTCCGTACATAGTCGTTTGCACCCAGATCAAGCCCCTCTGCTGCCTCTTCTGCGCCAGTGGCGTGCGCCGGACCGGAATGTCCCTGAAGTTCTTCTCTGCACGCATCCGCCGAAGCAGCCCCAGACCATCGAGTTGCCGCATATCGATGTCGGTCAGCACCAAGTCGGGCATCTCAGTCAGACGATCCAGTGCTTCCTGCCCGTCCATTGTCGTGATAACGTCGTAGCCATCCTTCTCCAACCTAACCTGGAGGCTCTTCGGAAGACTCTAGTCATCATCGACGACAAGGATCCTTCCGTGCTTGCCACCCGCTTCGGCCGCGGCGAGACGGGCTCTGACAAGTGCTCTCAGGTCCTCCGGGGCCTCGCCTCCGCCCAGCCAGACGAATCGCCGTTCATCCTCACCGTCCTGATTCGACCGCATCACCAGCGGCGGTATCGGTCGACCTGCACATATCTCCTAAAGCGTTTCGACAAGCGCGAACGCGTCCAGACCGGGCAGATCGACATCGGCAATGATCAGCTCAGGCAGTCTCCTGCGAAGCTCTTGGTCAACGCCTTCACCCGTATCACAGGTGACAAACGTATGCCCATCGAGGATGAGCACATCCACATACCGCTGCCTTACGGATTCATGAGCCGTTGCCAGCAGAATCTTGACCATCTCGAGTCACTCAGGTGTGGGAGGCACGCGTTTGTGCCAGTTCGTTGCGTGCTCGTAGGCACGTGCGAGTTTGAGAACCGTATGCTCGTCGTATGGTTTGCCAATGATCTGTAGACCTATGGGAAGCCCGTCCTTGCTGAACCCACAGGGGACGGATACAGCGCAGAGCCCCAGGTAGTTCACAATACGTGTGGTCAGGCGGGCCGGTGCCTTCGATACATCGCTGATACGGGGCGCCGGGTAGAGTGTTGTTGGCGTCAGAAGAGCGTCGACGCGCTGCATCCGACTCACCGCGGAGTCACCAAGAAGCCGCTGATTCCTGATTGCCTCCGCGTAGTCCGCTGCCGTAACGGTCCCGCCGATCTCGATCCGTTGCTTGATACGGGGGTCAATATCTCCGCCTCTGTCGCGTAGCGTCTCTCGATGACAAGCATACCCCTCAACACACATGATCGAGACACTACCACGGCCCTCGAGTTCTGCATCCAGTTCGGTTCTCGCCTCGGGCAGTTCAAAAACGTCGACGTCCACACCGGCTGTTTCGAGCACCTTGGCTGCAGCGTCCACCGAATCAGTGACCTCCTCGTCTGCATCGTCGAAGAACGGGTCCCGCACGATCCCGACACGCATCTCCGTCGCCTCTTCGTCGATACCGTCTGCAACCCCATCGAATGTGGGACCGTCACCCGTTATCGAGTCATTCTTGTCGTAGCCCGCGATCGCGTCAAACACAATCGCAGCATCGGACACGGTTCGCGTCAACGGCCCGACGCTATCCAATGTCCAGCTCAGCGGCACCACCCCCGAACGACTGACTCGCTGAACGGTGGGCTTGAGACCGACAATGCCAGAGAACGAAGCAGGCAACCTGATGGATCCGCCAGTATCGGTCCCGATGGCCGCCACAGCACACCCTCTGCCCACAGCACCACCCGATCCACAACTGGAACCACCGGGCACGCGATCGGCGCACCAGGGGTTTGGTGGTGTACCGTAGTGAGGGTTCAGACCATAGGGTCCAAACGCAAATTCGACGAGGTTGGTCTTGCCAAGGAGTACGCTGCCGGAGGCCGCGAGACGACGAGCGATCGTTGCGTCCACGCGCGGTACCCGATCACGCCATATCGTCGTTCCTGCCGTCGTCGGGATGCCCGCGGTGTCGATGAGATCCTTGAGGGCGATCGGAATCCCCTGCAGGGGCCCCCGGTCCTCACCGGACAGAAACGCCTCCTCGGCAGATTTCGCATCAGCCAGTGCACGATCTGCCGTCACAGTTATGTAGTCGTGTGAGTGATCGTCCAGTTCCTGGATCGCGTCCAGATGTGATCGGGTAACTTCGACCGGGGTCAGGTCTCCGGATCGGAAGTGCCGACCCAGTTCGTGGATCGAGAGGAATCGAAGGCCGGGATTTTCCACGTCAGCTACTTCCCGATCTCTTCTGACATTCGATCCACCAACGTCCCCGGCGATGTTTCCTGTTCACGAACCAGTTCGCTCAGCTGCTCGACAACAAGGTCTCGAGTAGACAGGCTGTATCGATAGACATCCATCGGGGCGATCAGCGTCACATATGCACGATTCCCGGGTGTCCAGCTCTGCGAACAGGTGCTCGGTTTAGCTGCCGCTCTATGGTCGGCGTCGAGCACGTTTGCGAAAGTGCGCAGGATCTCCTCCGAATGCAGATCGGCAGAGATCTCGGAGAACCGGGCGACCAGATCTTCCACGGTCATCGTCAGTCTACCATCGCTTTCACATCGACAACGGCTCCGCCGTTAGCAGCCGATTCGTTCGCGGCGAGGACAGCGCCCAGGCTGTTGAGTGCGTCACGATACGGGCTCAACACCTGCAAGGGGTCTTTTGCCTGAACTGCTACCACAAAGGCCTGTGCCTGCTTGGCAAACGCGATATTACCTTCCTCACGGACCCCGATAGGTTCATCGTTCTCTGTTGCCTGGTTCGCGTTCCACAGGATCATCGAGTCATCGGAGACAACCATGATCTCTCGACGGGACACCCGAACGTTCGTCAGCACGCGGCTGGTCGTCGCATTCGCAGTGACGCCGCTCTCGAACAGGAGGTTCACATTGTATACGTGCGGCAAATCCATCGGGGGGGGACCCTCTCCGAGCTGGCGCTCGACATAGAATGCGGAGACCGAAGTGACATCTCCAAGGAAGTATCGCAACAGGTCCACGTAGTGGATAGTGTTTTCCACAAACGTCCCTCCACACAGATCCATACGACTGGTCCAGAACCGAGCGGGCGTCCCCGAATAGAGCAGCTGAATCTGTGCGTGCCGCGCAGTCCGTTCCTTAAGCAGATTATGAACGGTCTCAGAGGACGCATAGTAGCGACTCATAAACCCGACCTGCGAAACAATACCGGACTTCTGGATCGCATCGCTGAACGTCGCTGCCTGCTGGATATCGAGTGTCTGTGGCTTCTCGATAAACATAGCGATCCCTTTTTCCGCGCAGATCATTTCGACGTCATCGTGAAGCGTCGGCGGGATACACAGGTAGACTGCGTCCAGCTCCTCCCTCTCGAACATCTCGTGATGATCGGTGTAGACGTTCTCGACACCGTAGACCTCAGCCTGTTCGACCGCGGATTGCTCGTTTACATCACAGAATGCCTGGATAGCGACATCACCGGACTTAACCAGTTCCCCCAGCGGCGGGAGATGCGAATGGATCGCGATATGTCCGATCCCGATAAACCCGATTCGTACTGGATTCACGTAGCGGCCTCGATTTCCTTGATCAGCTCATCATCTAGCGTGCGTCCGTCAGAGACGGACACCGATGCTTCCAGTTCTTCAATATCAGCGACGCCACTCAGAATGATCGACACATTCGGGTCAGAGAGCAGATACCGCAGACCCAGGCGTTCGATCGGTTCGTCATATCCGGCCAGAATGTCCTCTACACGTCCAAGCTTGCTGTAGAGATCAGAGAACCGGCCTTGCTCAACCCAGTGATCACGGGTCGATCCAAGCAATCCTCCGTGCAGGGGCGATGCGCAGATCACGGCCACGTCCCCATCGGTCGCAGCCGGTATCAGCTCGTCTGTCGCCTCCTGCGTGAGCAGGTCGTATTTCAGAAAGGTGATGACCGAAACAAATGCGTCCGTCTCACGGAGGACCCGAGACATCAGCCCCAGATCCGATCCCGTTAGACCGATGTGATCGGCGATCCCCTGCTCACTGATATCGATCAGCGTTTCGAGTGTCCGGCCGGCATCCATGATACCGTCCCAGCCGGCCTGCTCTGCCTCGTGGATCTGGATCAGATTTACGTGATCACGGCCGAGCCGTTTTAAGCTCGCATCCAGCCCTCGCCAAACCGAGTCGCGAGTGTAGTCGAAAGGTTCCGGGTAGTAGCCGACCTTTGTAGCCAGATAATAAGGCTCGTTTACCCCCTTGAGCGCGGTTCCCAGGATCTCCTCACTGCGCCCTCTTCCATACAGCGGTGCAGTGTCGAAGTAGTTGATACCCAGTTCCAGAGCACGTTCGACCACAGCCACGCCGTGCGACACGGGGAGCAATCCCATCTCCGGACGGCCGTAAAACCAGCTGCCTCCCAGACCGATCTCACTTACCTGCCAGTCTGTCTTTCCAAACCTGCGGTATTCCAAGACGACCTCAACGAACGTTCCGATACATGCGAATCAGACGATCATCCGATACAGACAACGTGTAGAGAATTCTCAAGATCCACATCCTGATGACCGTTCGCCATACGCCCCACGCGCGCCACCTTCGCGAGGAACTCACCACCGTCGAGTCAGTCATCACAAAAGTACCCTTGCGCGAAACTGCGTCGCAGAATTCGGAGTCTTCGAAAATCAACCTGGGGGGAAACCCACCAATCTCCTCAAACACGCTCTTGCGGACAAAAATCGCCTGATCACCATACGTAATTCCCAAGAAGCGTGACCGGAGTGTACTGAAAAACGCGATCAGCCGAAAGGAGAGCGTATCCTCCAAGATCCCGTGTCTGAACCGGCCCCCCAGAGTGGTTGGATCGGACAGGGCGGCATTCAGATCTGCTATCCAGGTCTGAGGGAGAAAGCAGTCTGCGTGCAGAAAGAGGAGAACGTTGCCCTTCGCCTTGGTGGCGCCGATATTCATCTGGTGAGACCGTCCGAGACGATCAGATTGGATCAGTTCGCCTGACACCG
>CAYYGZ010000050.1:0-5080 GCA_964471275.1 uncultured bacterium
CAGTTGATTCCGGGTTCGTCGGATGCGGATATTGGCGTGTCGCCAGCACCGATGACACTCTGATCGAAATCGATGAACGCTCCCGTCATCAGGCCCGATTCGTCGGAAGCTAGCCACGCGATCGCCCGAGCAGCTTCCTCTTCCACACGTTCACCGCGCTTCGTGTTTCGCCCGGTTACGACCATCCGACCCAGACCTTCTGTCACCAAGAGTCGAGCCGTCACCTCACCAAGGCCCTCTGTGGCACCCGTGACGATCGCCGTTTTTCCGTCGAATCGGCTCAATTGTCTGTCTGATACTTGGTCATAGCGCCGAGATTGTGGACGTCAAGACCGAGTCGGTGTAGACGGGCGAAGGCAGCCTGGCTTCTTAGGCCACTCTGACAGTAGAGAATCGATTGGCCGCTCCGTAAGATCTCGAGGTGATCCTCGATCGTGGTCAGCGGCAGGTTGACCGCATCTGGTAGATGTCCGATGGCGAACTCGTTCGGTTCGCGTACGTCGATGAATCGCGCACCCTCTTTGGCAAGCTCGTGGGCGCGTTCAGCTGAGATCGGCGGTGTCCATCGACCCAGAAGCCTCATCAGGCCTTCGAACATCCACGCGGCGACACAGAAGTGTGTGCTTATCACAACGAGTTGGAGCGGGACCAGGATGAACCCGAATGCGTAGGCGACGACCGTGTTCCCGCTTAGGAATCCGATTCCGATTCCAATATTCATACTTCCACCCATCAGACAGGCGATTCGGCGTTGGAGCGGGTTCGGGGGAAGTTTGACGCCCTTCCAGATCGGTCTGAGAAGGTGATTGTAGATTCGGTCGAGTGGATGCCACGCAGGCGCCCAGAAGGGCAGGATGCCGAGCGCGGCGACCGCGAAGTGGATGTCAGGGTTACGCGTCACGAGCCCATATGCTGCACCTAGCATACACAGGAGTGGGGTGAATCGCAGTCCCCAGCTCAATTCGTGGAGCTGCTCCGGCGAGTAGTCGTAGCCCTGCTGTATCAGTGATTTGGATTCGAGCGTTGCCGTGGCCATCGTGAATTCCCCTGTAGAAAGCGTAAGCTACCGTTCGATGATCTTTACTTCAGTATCCCTTAGTGTCTGTTCAATCAGCCCATCGAGATCCATCTTCTCTTCACAGACGTGGATTTCATCCAGCTTCGCGCGTGTCGTGGGGTGCTTCGGGATAAAGACCGTGCAGGCGTCTTCGTATGGCTCTATCGACGTTTCGTAAGTCCCGATGCGCTTTGCCTGCTCGATGATTTCGTCCTTGTTGTCGCCGGCAAGCGGACGCAGCACAGGCATCAACGTCACCTCCTCGATCGCTCGCAGGTTCCTGAGCGTCTGAGAGGCGACCTGGCCGACGTTGTCGCCGGTGACAAGACAGTGAGCGCGCTCTCGCCTTGCCACCGCTTCTGCGATGCGTAGCATGGCACGCCGGTAGAGGACCACTCGGTAGCCTTCACGACCCATCTGCAGGATGTGGCGCTGAATATGGACGAAGGGAACGCTGTAGAGCTTTGCCCTGAATTGGTGTCGCATCAGGTGCCGAATTAGTTCTTCAACGTTTCGTTCAGAGTTTCGGTTTGTGTAGGGTTGGCTGTGGAAGTGAACGAAACTGAGGGTAACCCCTCGCTTCATGATCTTGTATGAAGCGACGGGTGAATCAATACCCGAAGAAATGAGGCTGACTGCTTTCTCGTTCGACCCAACGGGCAGGCCTCCGGGACCGGGAAATTTCTCTGCGTAGATGAAAGTTCCGCTCGTCGTGACTTCGAGGAAGCACGTCAGGTCCGGGTCGGTCATCCTTACATCAGCCTGGGAACGCTCCTGCACGTAGGCACCGACATCCCGGTTGATGTCGTTTGAGTTGAATGCGAAGGTCTTGTCCGACCGGCGAGTGGCAATCTTGAAGGACTGAAAGGAGGACTTCTGAGCGGCCGCCCAAGCTGCCTGACGGAGAAGCTCCATGTCATTCGGTACTTTGAGGGCCTGCGAGAAGTTTGCGATACCGAATACCCAGCCCAGGCGTTCGCGAATGACACCGACGGGAGACTCGGAGGTGAGTTCCAGGTAGAGTCGTCCGGAAATCCTTCTGACAGGACCTACCTCGACGTCCTTCAGCGTTCTTGTGATGTTCGAGATCAGCTGGTTCTCGAAGCGGCCTCGATTCTTGCCCTTCAGCCCAACTTCGTGGTAGTGAATCAGGATCAGGTTTTCTGCATCGACCATAGAGGCCCCCTTTGTGCGGCCTCAAATATCACATTCGGTCACATGCGTGTCAATCAGTGGCGGGTTGAGGCTGCGCGGAGGGATCCGGTCCACTCCACAGGGATTTCGATGGCCTGCCGACCGTCAATACGTACTCGGTTTGGCGGATTTTTTAGGCGGGATGGCTCATTTGAGCGCGACAACAGTGAGATCATCCGTTCTGGCAGCACTCCGCATGAACGACTCCACGGATCGGTATATCGTGCGAACGGATGTGGTGACGCCTTCGGTAGGAAGCGTGCGCTCGATTACCGTAGTCAACCGATCTTCTTCGTACATCTCGCCGGTTTCGTTCTGGGCCTCTACGACGCCATCGGAGTAGAGTACGATGGCATCTCCCGGCTGCGGGTCAACTGTGATCGATTCATATGGAGTATCGGGACGGATCGCTGCCGGGATCCCGAGCGGCAGACCGTTTATCTCGATCGGCAGGACCAGACGCGATGTCATCCTGACCTGATACGGGTAGCAGTGGCCGGCGTTGGCAGTCTCGACCTTCACGGTGTCGACGTGCAGAACGGCAATGCAGCACGTAACGAAAGTTGCGTCGTCGACCTCATCCTCCAGAGATCGGGTCAATCCATCCAGAATAGGTCCTGGCGTTGTTCGGTTGCGACACTCGTATCGAAGCATTTCGTTGAATCGGAGTGCCGCCACGGAGGCGTGCATCGCCTTCCCTGAGACATCCGCAACAACGATAGCCAGTCGCGACTTGTCGTCGTCGAGCCAGCGGTACGCGAAGTAGTCACCCCCGACGTTGTTAGCCGGAACCGATAAACCGTCCAGGAGGTATCCATCCAATTCCGGCGGACCGTCAGGCAGAAGGTCCATCCGCATGTCGTGAGCTGTTTGCAGCTCATCCCGCATTTCGGCGAACTGCTGCTCCCTCAGATGGCGGTTCTCCTCCTCGACACCTAGTAGGCCGAAGCAATCAGACTGAGCGCGAGCGGCAGTGGGATGATGATAGCGAGACTGGCGAGTGAATCTTCACCCGCGGCCCATTCGGGCAATGAGATGAGTGTAAAGGCGATAAGGATCAGAATGATGTGCTTGGTGTAGCCGTATTTGCCTACGGTGTTACGGCTTTCGACGTAGGCGTCAACGATCGGAATGCGCTTGTGCGCGGCGATCAAAGGAAGGTAGAGACATCGAAGCAGGAGGACGCCCCCACCGATAACGAGAAACGCCATCAGACCCGAAATCGGGAGTATGGCGTTCCAGTTGTGGGGAGGGGACTGGAATGCGGGAAACCATCTCAAGACGTTGCTGTCTACGCGTTCCGCAATGCCTTCGCGAGCAACATCGAGATGCAAAGCGTCGGAAACCGGGGAAACATCTGACGGGAGGGCCCCCAGGATCAGCACGGCCAGCACGATGCCCCAGAGCAGAACGCCCAGATACGCGAGACCGTTAAGCGTGATGAACCGGATCGGGTTTCGCAGGGGACTCAAGATATCCCGTACCCGGACGCGTGCATTCCCCGAGATCGCATTGTAAAGGATCAGGAGGAGCCCTGTCTTCACGACAACAAACAGGAACAGCGAAAGTGGCAGGGCGAGGAGGGTGGCGAAGAACAGAACAGGCAGGTTGTGTATCCAGGCATTGAAGCTTTCGGACACGCACCTGCTGATTCGTAGCTCTGGCTTACGTGGTTCCAACATGGCTGACTCGGGACGAGTCTGCCCTTACTGTGGTTTTTCCCGGCTCAGATTGTGTTTGCGATAGAAATGGCGAAATTGATCGTAACTGAGTTCGAGTGAATCTGCTGCTTTCCGTTGATTCCATCCCGTACCAGAGAGCGCACGTCGAAGCAGGCCAAGCTCAAAGGCTTCCAGTTCCGCCTCGAAGCCCTGACCGTCTGTACCAGCCCCCACGGACTCGCCCTGTGTGACTTCCGGCGGAAAATCCTCGATCTCGAGTGATGTGCCGCCGGCTACGCATGCCGCTCGCTCCGCTGCGAACTTCAACTCTCGAACATTCCCGGGCCAAGTATAACGTATCAACGCGGTTAGCGCTTGTTCGGAAAATGCTCGCTGCACCAACCCGGGAACTTCCTCCAGGATCAACTGGACAAAATGTTCAGCCAAGGGCGGTATGTCCTCCGGGCGCTCGCGCAGCGCCGGGATTCGGATGACCTCGAAGCGGAGCCGGTCGTAGAGATCCTGGCGGAAACGGCCGGCCGTGATCTCCTCCTCCAAATTCGCATTTGTGGCGGCAATAATCCGTACGTCAACCTTTGTCGAGTGGGCACTTCCGACGCGCTGAATCTCCTGGTATTCGATCGCACGCAGAACGTTCTGCTGAAACTCAGGCGATGTGTTCCCGATTTCGTCCAGAAAGAGCGTACCACCGTTCGCAGCCTCGAACTTTCCCGGCCGTTCATCTGTCGCTCCTGTGAACGCACCCTTTTCGTGTCCGAATAGTTCGCTTTCCAGCAGGTGACTGGAGAGAGCAGCGCAGTTGACCTTGACGAAAGGACGGTCCTTCCGGACGCCCCCGTAGTGGATGGCTGCCGCAACGAGCTCTTTCCCCGTTCCCGGTTCACCTAAAACCAAGACAGGCCGAGGAATCGAAGCCACCCGTTCTGCTTGGTGCAGGACCTGATCCATCTGGCGACTCTTGCCGATCACCCTGTAGCGTTTTCCGACCTCGTCCCGGTAGAATCGGACCTCCCGATCCAGGTCCTGTACCTCGGCTTTCAGACGTTCGTTTTCGTTCAGGACCGACAACACACGGTCGAGCTTCTCGAGACTGAGCTCGAGCCGATCTTCAATGTAGAAATCCTTCTCGATGAAGTCTGTAGCCCCG
>CAYYGZ010000050.1:5090-22596 GCA_964471275.1 uncultured bacterium
CCCGTATCTAAGGGCAGTGACCGCAGTCTCAACCGTACCCTTCCCCGTCAGGATGATCACGGGCAATGCTTCGTCTTCTTTCCGAATCTCTCTCAGAATCTCCAGACCATCCGGCTCATCGGGGCCGAAGTCCAGGTCCAGGATAACAAGGTCGACACTGCGCTCCTCCTGTCTGAGATACGCCAATGCCTCTGTTCCCGAACAGCAGACGTGCACTGACCGACCCTCCGCAACGAGCGATTCAGCCAACGTGTTCAGGATTTCAGGTTGGTCGTCGGCTATCAGGATGTGGGCGTTCATGCTATTCCAGGAATTCCTCTACGATCGGATGGCTCGACCGGTCACCGGATGATCGCGACAACCGGATGGTCTCCTCTTCCGACAAGACCTCGAAGTCAATCGGAAGGTCGATTCTAAAGACCGCGCCCGCCCCCTCCTGGCTGATCAGTCTGAGCGTTCCCCGGTGGGCGGAGATGATTCGACTACAGATGCTGAGACCATAGCCGTTGCCCTTTTCTCGTGTCGAGAAACCGGGGTCAAAGATACGGATTTGGGAGGCTTCAGCGATCCCGGGGCCATCATCTTCAACCTCAATGAATACGGATGTGCGGGCGGGGTCAAACCCTGTCTGTACAGACACGGTTCCACTCTCCTCGGTAGCCTGAAGCGCGTTAAGGACAAGGTTCGTCACGGCCTCGCGGAGCATCGCTGAATCAGCCTTGACTTGTGGCACGCGATCTTCTGTCGCAAAGCTCAGGCTACGACTCGTAGACTGCCCCTCGATGTGTGCTACCGTGTTGCGGATCAGCGAGGGGAGATCGACAAGGGTAGGGCTGATCGTGTCTGGCTTCATCGTTCGCAGATATGTCACCCACTGTTCGTAGACGTGCTCCTGCTCCGATACCAGACTGTCCAGCCTATTCCCAATGTCTTCACCCTTGCCGAGATCCCGGCTGATCCGACGGAGCCGGTTGCCGCTGAGTCCCATCAGGTTCTTGATGCGATGTCCGTGGGTATACAGGCTCTCGTAAACCTGTCCCCGCCCGAGGTCGATCAACTCCAGCGACAAGCGGGCGAGAATGCCTGCCCCCTGGGCACCGAACTCATCCGATAGATCGGCATACTCTTCTTCCATCTGCGTCGGGTTCATATGGTCGAAGAGGAGCCTGGCGAGGTTTCTGTAGGGGAGCGTATAGTCCGGTTGTAGATGTATGGCAATCTTAAATGCGCCAAGTGCCGGAATCACCTGACCCTCGTGCATGAGCAGGACACCCAGGTTGTTGTGACCAGGAGCGAACAGCGGGTCTGCCTTCAGACCAAGCCTGTAAACCTCTATCGCGTGCGTGCGCTGATCGGCGAAGTCATCGAGAAAGCTGGCCAGCAGGAAGCAGGCCCTGTCCAGACCGTCGTATTCCAGTCCTCGATCCGTTGCTTCGACAATACTTTCGAGGGCCTCGATGGCTCGTTGGCGGTCTTTTGAGGCCGGCGCGGCACCCCTTGCGTGAAGCAAGGCCATCTGGAAGCACGCGTCGAGGTGGTCCCGATCCAGTTCGATCGCTTGCTCGAAGGCCTTCATTGCCTGCCCCGTCTCGTTCAGGCGCGTCAGCGATACTCCGAGCTTGTAATGCAGTTCTGCGGATCCAGGGAACAGGTCGCTTCCCTTGATGAGGATATCCCGGGCGTCAGCAGGACGGCCACCCGCAAGGTAGACGGCAGCGAGATTGTGGTGTGCGCGGATGTTCTCCGGGTCGGCCGTAATCGCCTTGACGTAGTGCTTCCTTGCGTCTTCCAGCTCGTCCATCTGGAACGCTTGGTCGCCTGCTCGCCGCGCGTCGCGCGCAGCATCGACTTCAGACTCCGGCAAGGCCGTCGTGATCCGAACGGAGTCGGGTGCCGACTCGTTCAGACGTGTGATCGACCTGTCTCTTTCGGTTCCGTTGGTCACGATTGTCCGAGATTTACGTTTAGGAGGGGCAGTAGCTTGAAGGGGGCCGGGTTGTTGCCAGCATAGTTTAGCAGGCCAATCTGGAGGCCCTTGAGACGTCGCGTATTCCCAAACCCGATTCCCGTGGATCGGTAACCGAGCACGAGTGTTTGGCTACGGCTCAGGCTCTGAGTGTCGGCGCCCGTATCTCCCAGATCTTCGGTGTCTGCCCACGCTGCTACACTCAGGGAAACGACTGTAAGAACAACGGTGATGATGCCTGAGATCATATGCCTTGTGGGTCCATTCTCCGGAAATCGCGACTGAGCTGGTGACGCGCACGATTCAGCCAGGTCTTTACCGTTCCCATAGGGACTTCGAGTGCGTGTGAGATTTCCTCGTAGGACGAGTCCTTGACGTATCGGAGCCACATGGCCTTGCGATATCGCTCGGGGAGTTGGTTGATCCCGTTGATGACGATATCTCTGCGCTCGTTGCGCTGGATGACATCCTCCGGTGTTTCCCACCTAGACGAATCTGTGATCGCCGCCTTTGCGTACTCAAGGTCTTCCAGAAGCTCCATCCAGTCTTTTCGGATCTTCTCAGACCGCCTGTGAGACAGGCAGACGTTGATTGCAATGCGAGTAATCCAAGTGCCGAATGCCGAATCTTCTCGGAAACGTGGGAGTGAGCGGAACGCACGGATAAAGGTCTGCTGTATCAGATCCTCGACGACGTCCGGATCACTGGCCCGACGTCTAACGACACCGACCACGTTCGCCCGATAGGTTTCGTAGAGCTCAGAGAAGGCAGTCTGGCTGCCTCCAAGCGCCCGCTCGATGAGCTGGGCCTCCTCGGTTCTGGTCATAGATCTTTCCACTCAGGTGAAACGTCCTAGTATTCGTCTTCTCTGGTTAACAGTCGGTAGCCCAGGTATGCGATTGCCACGGCGATCAGAAGCTTGATCGATACGACCGCGAGCGTGAAGATGGACCCGATCAAGGGAAACAGCGTGCTCAGCGCAACCCAGCCCCCGACGATGACAAGCAGTATGCCTACGATTTTCACGAGCAAGGACTCCTCCTCCGACCTCTGGTCATCTTTGGTGGGGTAAACAGGACGTCGAGTCCATTTTGTGAACGGCAGATGCCAGGATAATCAATGCCACCATCACGCCAATTTCGACCACGTCCAAGTGACCTCCCCTTGTCTCAACTAGAGCTCATCGACCGGCTTCGCACCGTATTTCTCGGATTCCAGTTCAATTTCGGCGAAGTGATACACAAGCAGTCCTGACTCGGAGACGCGCACTTCGGCGTGACCGCGGGCTGCCAGTTCTCTGAGCATGTCCTCTGTCTTGTCTACAGTCAGCCGCAGATCTGCTGCCGCTTCCAGAACCGTGAGGTTGCCTCCTCTGCCGCGTGCCAATCGGAGGAGCCGGTTCTGATCTTTGGCGTCGCGTTTGCGGTTTGCGGACTTGTGAATGAGGTGCCCTCCCCAGAATCCGAGTTGTCCTGATGCCAGGAGAGACAACCCTACAGCGATATTCTCCAAGTCCATCGGGGAGTCGGCAAAGCCGGTTGCCGCCGCGATCAGGCCACCCAAGGCCATCATCGCGGAAAAGCCTTTCATCGAGTAGGCGAAAACGTATCTCACGAAACAACCCCCGTCTGTGGCCAGATCGGAAAGCCGATCTGGGACTTCGTTCAGTTTCTGCTTGGCCGTCTTCAGGTCGCCTGCCGTCTTGGTCTGGTGCCAATCGTCTCGTGTCCAGCTCCATTCCCGCCGGACGTTCGATTCGGCGTCCTTGAGGGCACTTGTCACTTCAGAGACGATCCCGTCAACGATGTTATGTGATTTAGGCATTGTCTTTGCCCATCTTCTTCTTCATCGCTTCAAGCTCTGCGTCCACGGTTTGCTTACGCTCGAGCTTGCTGAATTCTGTGTCCAGACCTGGACCCGGACCGACGATTTCCTGGTGAGCATCCGCCTCGGCTTCCTCAGTCTCCACACGGTTCCGAAAACGCTCGAAGCTTGAGAAGGCATCATCGCCGATTCCAGATATCCCCTTGGCGATCTGCTTCCTGGCCTCTGCTGCACGTCGACGTGCGATCAGAGCGCCCTGACGCGTGCGTGCCTCGTCCAGTTTTGCCTTGAGTTGCTGCAGCTGCTGCTTGAGCTGCGTCGAAGTCTTCCGGCTCTCCTCGAGCGCTGCCTCCAGATCACCAATTGCTTCCTGGACCGCTGTCTTGCGTTCCAGCGCCCTCCGGGCCAGATCGTCTTCACCAGCCTCAACGGCGAGTTCAGCTTTCTTGTGCCAGGACTCGATCTGATCCTGCTCGTTCAGGTATTGCCGCTCGAGCCGCTTTTCGTTGGCCACGGCCGTACCCACAGATGCTGTCGCCTTGTTTACGGCCTCCTCCATTTCGAGGATCATCTGGCGGATCATCTTCTCGGGGTCCTCGGCGCGGTTGAGTATATCATTGATGTTTGCCTTCACGATGTCCGCCATTCGAGAGAAGATTCCCTTTGCCATCTTACGTCTCCTTCACGCTATCGTTTTTTTTCCAAATCGTCCAATGTCCTGTGCTGCCGTGCCTCTGCTTTTCGCAATGGCTGTGCCACAGGATTCTCAGCACACTAAGAATCGCATAACATGTTGTAAAATATCATTTTATCCATGTATTGAGCTTTGTGTATCCAACCTGGAATCTGGTGTATCCCACCAGATCATAAGGTGGATTGGACCAGCATTGGTGAAAATAACCTCTGTTCTGGCAGCTGCGTAGGGATTTCTGCGCAACCCACAACGTGCTCGGGGGTGCCTATACTTGATAAGATCTAGTCACCCTGTCCCCTCAGACGTCTCTCATACCTATGAAGTTACCTCTGATTGGCACCATCCTCCTCTGTGGGATGCTTGGTGCCCGACCTGTCCAGTGCCTACCAAGCGTATACGAGGTGCGACCCGGGGATTCTCTCTGGGAAATCGCACGTCGTTTCGATACGTCCATCAACCTGATCCAGAAGCTCAACAAGCTGAAATCAACCCGGATATACCCGGGTCAGAAGCTTCAGATCGGATCCGGTATCCAGGAGATTTTGGTAGCGAACGGCCCCTACTACTACCGGGGGCCCACGAGTCCTAGCCAGAAGTCGACGGGCTACGTGGAATCATCCAGGAATGGTGCGCTGCAAGACTTCCGGAATGCGACCAGGCTTCTGCAAGCTTACCGGGTCGAGCTCGAGGACCGGTTTGGCAAGGCAAGGAGAAGAAGTCGTCCACTGAAGGGGTGGAAGATCGTCCTGGATCCCGGTCACGGAGGTCGAGATCCGGGAGCCATCGTCTCGAACAGGGATGGCAGAGATCGCACGGTGAACGTCGTCGAGGACGAGTATGTCTACGACGTGGCGATGCGAGTGATGGGACGTTTGATTCTCTACGGGGCGGATGTGGAGTTGACCCTGCTGAGCCCCAACCATCTGAAACGAGACAACGTTCCTGCCGGTGCAACGTTTGTGAATGAGCAGAACGAGGTCTACAACGACGAGGGCTACAACCGGAGGAAAGACCCGATGGTCCGTCCCGGTTCCCATAACATCCAGCGCCGCGTGATCGTGGCCAATCGATTCCTCAAGTCGAGTCGCCGAGGGAGGAGTCTCTTCCTGTCTCTCCACGCCGACAACAGCCCCAAGAGGCCGAAGGGCCCACTCGTGATCTATCACAGGAAGGGAAATCGAGTCGATCGTCCCTCCCGGGCATTCGCCGAGATAATGCAAAGGGCGCTCGATCATCCTGCCGTACCGTCGCAGATAGGTGCCCGCAATCTGGCGGTGTTGAGGGATAACAAGGCGCACGCGGAAGTGCTTATCGAGATTCGGAATGTGTCAGATGTGGGTGATGCGTGGGCACTCCGGTTTCACGGTAAACGTCAGGAGGATGCTGAATCCATCGTGCGTGGCGTGCTGGATTACGTGAAGAAAGAAGGTTAGGGGATCAGACGTCAGGTCTGAATTGCTTGAGACGCAGCGCGTTTGTCACGACCGTCACCGAGCTGAATGCCATTGCGCCGGCGGCCAGCATCGGCCCACCCCAGGGTGTCAGGAGGCCGAAGGCTGCGACGGGAATCAGGGTAACGTTGTATGCAAAAGCCCAGAAGAGATTCTGGCGGATAATACGCATGGTCTGTCTGGACAGGTTGATGATTGCCGGAATACCTTGAAGGTCGTCTGACATCAGGGCGACATCCGCAGATTCGATCGCAACGTCGGTGCCTGTCCCGATCGCGATGCCCACGTCGGCCTGGGCGAGCGCCGGTGCGTCATTGATGCCGTCACCCACCATCGCGACGACCCCGCGCTGCTCCTGCAGAGAGACAATCCGCGCGGCCTTATCTTCCGGTCGCACGTCTGCAACAACGAGATCGAGACCGACCTGACGTGCCACCGCCTCCGCAGTCTGAAGGTTGTCTCCTGTCAACATAGCGACCTCGATGCCATCGCTCTTCAGACGTCTGACGACTTCTGCTGAACACGATTTGACCTGGTCTGCGACGGCGATCAAGCCCGCATAGACACCTTCCACGGACACGAACACCGCTGTCTTTGCCTGGCCGCGTATTTCCTCTGCCCGGGCCTCCTCGACCAAGCATCCCTCCTGTCTCAGGAATCGCTCGTTCCCCAGCAGGACTTCCTTACCCTCGACACGCCCTCTCAACCCGCCGCCGGCAACGGCCTCGAAGTGATCGGGCACCGGCGATCCCAGGTTCCGGTGCCGGGCAGCCTCTACGATCGCCGACCCGATGGGGTGTTCCGAATTCCGCTCCATCGAGGCCGCCGTTCCGAGGACCGAATCCACCGTTTGGCCACCTGCAGGGAGGATGTCGGTAACGGTGGGATGGCCGTGTGTCAACGTGCCCGTCTTGTCGAGGATGACCATTTTTATACGGTGTGCGGTTTCTACGATGTCCCCGCTCTTGATGAGGAGGCCGAGTTCTGCACCCTTGCCCGTTCCCACGAGTATGGCGGTGGGTGTGGCGAGTCCCAGCGCGCACGGACAGGAGATGATGAGCACGGCAACCGCGTTGATCATCCCGTCAGAGACAGATCCTGTGGTGAACCACCACGCAAGGAAGGTCACGGTCGCGATGCCGAAGACTACTGGGACGAAGATCGATGCAATTCGGTCGGCCAGTCGCTGGATCGGCGGGCGAGACGTCTGAGCCTGTTTGACTAGGCTGATGATTCGTGCAAGAGCGGTGTCCGATCCAACGCCCGTTGCCTCGAAGTAGAAGCTGCCGGTCTTGTTTATCGTGCCGCCGGTGACGCCATTGCCGACCTGCTTCTCGACAGGCATGCTTTCACCCGTGATGAGCGATTCGTCGACACTCGAGTGCCCATCGAGTATCCGACCGTCAACGGGAACGCGGTCGCCTGGACGGACGTGTATCCGGTCGCCTACGACGACCTGATCGACGGGTATGTCGGCTGTGACGTCGTCTCTCACAACGCGTGCGACCTCTGGCTGCAGGCATATCAACGCACGGATTGCGTCGGAGGTCCTGTTGCGGGCTCGCTGCTCCAGGAAGCGTCCCAGAAGGACAAAGGTTATAATCATCGTGGCCGTGTCAAAGTAGAGGTGCTCACTGCCACTCGATCCGGTGATCAAACTCGATGCGGTGACTGCGAGGCTGTACCCGAAAGCGGACAGCGTGCCCACCGCAATCAGGCTGTTCATGTTCGTGGCACCGTGGCGAAGGCCCGAGAGGAATCCAGAAAGGAATGGCCAGCCGCACCAGAACTGGGCGGGTAAAGTCATGACCGCCATTGCCACCGGGATGGCCGAGGATGGAATCAGCTCTTGACCCACGCTGGATCCAAGCACCATCAGCGAGGCGCTGATGATTCCCGAGACAACGGCCCGAATCGCCAAACGATCATCCGGTTCTCTGTCTTGTGACTTCGCTGCGGATCTGACCGTGTAGCCCGCTCCCTCGACGGCTTTGTGCAACGATCCGGGTTCGCCGGCTATATATTGAATTGTGGCTTCGCTCGTCGCAAGATTTACGACAGCTGTCTGTACACCCGACGTCGACTCCAGCGCTCTCTGAACGCGTCCCACACACGCGGCACACGACATCCCGTCGATGAGGAACGTGATCGTGTCTATGGGGATGGGGTAGCCTGCCGATTCCAAGGATGTGATGATCTTCTGGAGACTGCATAAAGCATCGTCGAACGCGATCGTGGCCTCATTCGTGGCGAGGTTGACGACCGCACTCTCTACGCCTGCCGTCTCCCGAATGGCACGTTCGACACGGCTAACGCACGCGGCACACGACATCCCGTCGATTGCGATCGTGATTCGTGTGAGTTCGGTGGGGTCCGCGTGAGGGCTCATCTTGCCAATATACCCGAGACCTGTGTTCACTCAACAGGTAGGTGAGAAATAACGTAGCCCTCATCGGATGATGAGGGCCCGTGTCCAAGAAGCATTTTCGGTTGCGAGTTAGGCTCGCAGCCGGACAACCTCTTCGCATAACGCGTCATATTCCTGGGCAACACGTGATGTCGACGAAAACGCAACCGCTGGCTTGCCGGCGAGGTTCGCCTGGTTGAGCGACTCGCTCTTAGAGATGACAGATCGCATCAGATGAGATCTGTGTTCCTCCAGAAGCTCCTCGACTAGCGCACTTGTACGTGTTGTACGTATCTCGAACATGGTTGTCAGGATACGGTAGCCGAGGTCAACGACTTCCTCGTCTCAGAGTTCGGCTGCCGAGTCCAGAAGGTGATCCAGGCCGGCGATCGATCCCACCCCAGGCTGCACGGGGATGATCAGGAGATCGGCGGCCACGAGCGCATTGTAGGACAGCACACCAAGGACCGGTGGACAATCGATGACGATGAAGTCGTATTCATCAGTAACATGGCTCAGCGCCTTTGCCAGACGCTCTTCCCGTCGGATGCGGGTCTGGAGCAATTTGGCTGTCTCCGTGAGCCGGCCCGTGGATCCGACGATGTCGAGGCTCTCATAGTCCGTCGGCAGATTGAGCGAACGGCCTGCGATGGTTTCTCCATGATCAGGTCACTGATATCCCCTTCTGGTTCACCCGCCAGGAAGCATCGTGTTGAGTGGGCCTGGGGATCCAGGTCGACGATAAGCGTTCTACGATTCCGGGCGGCGAGACCTGTCGCCCGGTTGACCTTGTGGTCGTTTTGCCGACCTCTCCCTTGGTGTTCATGATCGCAATGATCACGGGTGCTCCCTCTGCGTTTATAGCTGATCAGGGTTGAGTGGTTTGAGGTCATCGACAACAAATAGGCCGTCCTTCCGGATGATCTCGTCGTCAAAATGGATTTCGCCGCCACCAAACTCCGGGGTCTGGATCATGACCATATCCCAGTGAACGGACGACCGATTCGTATTGTCGGCGTCCTCGTAAGCCTGGCCGGGCGTGAAGTGGAAGGATCCGGCGATCTTCTCGTCAAAGAGGATGTCGAGCATGGGACGATGGATGTGCGGGTTGAAGCCGATCGCGAATTCCCCGATGTATCTCGCGCCCTCATCCGTGTCAAGTATCTCGTTCAGTTTCACGGTGTCGCTGGAAGTCGCATTGATAATCCGACCTTTCTCGAAGGTAAGCGTGATATCCGTGAAAGTGACACCATGGTACAGGGTTGGGGTGTTGTAGCATATCGTGCCCTCGACGGAATCTCGGACAGGCGCCGTAAAACACTCGCCGTCCGGGATGTTATGACTGCCGGAACAGCCGCAGACAGGAATGTCACCGATGCTGAATTGAAGATCGGTGCCCGGACCGGTCAAACGGATCCGATCAGCTGCTGACATCCTGTCTATGAGCGGAACCATTGCCTGGGCCATTCTGGCATAGTCGAGCGTACAGACGTCAAAGTAGAAAGATTCGAAGGCCTCCGTGCTGCGCCCGGCTTGTTGCGCCATGGAGGGGGTCGGCCACCTGAGGACGACCCACTTGGTTTTGGGCACCCGGATGTCGAAGTGGACGGGTTTCAACCAGCTGTTCTCGAATCGATTCATTGCTTCCGTGGGCACGTCAGACATTTCCGTGATGTTCCAGCTGCCACGAACACCGATGTAGGCGTCCATTTTCTGCATTCGGTATGCTTCGTAGTCACCGGCCAGTGCGATGTTGCTGTCACTCCCGGTTCGAATCAGCTCACGCTGAATCCGGTTGTGTTTAAGCGTCACCACAGGATTGGCACCTCGGGCACGTATTTCGCGAATCAGCGCGATGGCCATCTCGTCCGGGATGTCGATAGCCTCTATAAGGACGTTTTCGTCCTTCTGAATCCGTGTTGAATGTCCAGTCAGCACCGCGGCCAATTTTTCGTATCTTGGATCGTGCATATCACCTTCCGTTGCGTCGTTTTCTTGCGATTTTCGCCTCGTAAGATAAGGCAAGGCCCTGTGGCTGGCTACCCATATACCGAACGCGCTTGTCCCGGAGAGATCGTTTGAAATTCAGACCGTGTATTGATCTCCGTGGTGGAAAGGTTGTCCAGATTGTTGGGTCCACCTTGGAGACGAAGGGGACGATCACCAATTTCGAGGCGGAGGAGTCTCCTCTGCACTTCGCCGGGCGGTATCGTCGGGACGGGCTGACCGGTGGCCACGTCATACAGCTAGGCGCAGGTAACGAGATCGCTGCACGCGAGGCACTGGCAGGCTATCCGCAGGGAATGCAGATCGGGGGCGGGATCAACCCCGAGAATGCCCAGGTCTATCTGGATGCGGGCGCAAGTCACGTCATTGTGACGTCCTATGTTTTTCGCGAAGGACGACTGGATCAAAGGGCCCTCGATGAGATGGTCGGGGCCGCGGGGTCGGCACGGCTTGTACTCGACCTGAGTTGCCGATTCCGAGAGGGGGCCTACTACGTGGTAACCGATCGCTGGCAATCGTATACGGAGCTCGAGGTGAATGAGGCAACGCTGGCGAATCTGGCCCGCCACTGTGACGAATTCCTCGTGCACGGCGTCGATGTCGAGGGGAAGCGATTGGGGATTCAGGAATCTCTGGTCCAGCTTCTGGGGAAGGACAGCCCGATTCCTGTGACGTATGCGGGTGGGGCACAGTCGCTTGCTGACCTGGATCTGGTCGACCGGCTAGGAGAGGGGCGAGTCGATCTGACCATCGGGAGTGCGCTAGACATTTTCGGTGGGGATGTACTTTATCGAGACGTTGTGGCCTGGCATCGGGCACGGAACGGAGAAGCCTAGTGATACGGCTGAGAGACCTTGGTGAATTCGAGATGATCGATCTGATCGCCCACCACCAGCCTGCTGCGCGCGGCCGGCTGATCAAGGGCATCGGTGATGACTGCGCCGTGATCGCCGGTGACGGTGATCAGGTTACGGTCGTGACGACGGATACGATGGTCGAGGGTGTGCATTTTGATCTCACAACCTCTACGCCCGAGGGGTTGGGTGCGAAACTGCTTGCGGTGAATCTCTCGGACATCGCAGCAATGGGTGGCGCTCCTCGGGAAGCCTTCCTGGCTATGTCCGCGTCGCCTGACTTCGATGCGACGATCCTGGAGAGGCTTGTTGGGGGGCTTCAGGCCAGCGGATTCCGATTCGGTGTTCAACTGGCTGGGGGGGATACGACCTCTACTCACGGTCCGCTCGTGTTGACGCTGACGATGATCGGATCCTGCAGGCCGGATCGCGTGATCTACCGCTCCGGAGCATCTGTGGGAGACTCGGTCTTTGTCACGGGATACCCGGGCGAGTCCGCGGCTGGTCTGGATCTGTCGTCGAAGACGAGTCGCCTCGATCCCGGAGATCGCGAGCATCTCCTCCGGAGGCATCATCGGCCGGAACCCAGACTTGCGATCGGACAAGGGCTCGCCGATCGCGGTATTGCCTCCTCAATGATCGATGTCTCAGACGGGCTTGCAGGGGACCTCGCCCACATCTGTCGGCAGAGCGCAGTCGACATCGTGATCGACCCCACGCTGCTTCCGGTGTCCGACGCATTGCGAGCCTACTGTGACTCGGCAGGCAGGCACCCCACGGATCTGGTGCTGGGTGGGGGGGAGGATTATGAGCTTGCCTTCACGGCGAACGTAGGCAATTTTCCTACAGACTGGACCGGCGAGTGCCGATTGACGTACATCGGGAAAGTGATTCCAGGTCCGGGCAGTGTCAGAATCGGCACAGATGAAGATTCACAAACAGTTGATAATAATGGTTTTGATCACTTTTCGGGTGGACAGGGGGGCACCTTCCAACCTGTGTGATCTGAGTCAAATACCCGTTATCGAAACGATAACAGATTTACGATGTGGTGCTGCGTTTCTCGTCAGCCACACAAATTCAGACCAAGCCAGAACCGGATATGCAGCATTTGAGGCCTTGTTCCATGCCCCCAGAGCGTCCTTACGAACATTGAACTGATGCACCTGTTTCATCCAGTCGTGACAGCAGTTCAGGGCAACCCGGTACAACCACGTGAAGAATTTCGATTGCTCCCTGAATCCGTCTATCCCACCATATGCGCGAAGGAAAACTATCTGAGTAATGTCCTCCGCATCGTCAGGGACCTTCGTGTACTTCAGCGCCAGGTGCAGAACACGCCCCCGGTGGCGATTATACCGAGTCTGAAACGCCTTCTGAGAGCCGCTGCGGAAGCGCGCACACAGCTCGGCATTTGATCCAGTCTCATCCGCCCATTTGTTCGGTACTCGTCCCATACTTCGCTCCCTTGGCTGACGCTAAGGGTAGCGAATCCATGCCTGCTAGTCTGTAGGACATTCGTCTTGCCTACGTAAACGGATTGTAACTGCCATCGCGGCATCCTTCTGCGGCGAAGCTTTCACTCCATCCCCCCGACCACATAAGCACCGCGTGTCCCCTATACGGCCGGCTGCAGCAGAACGGTTATATCGGAAGAATCGAGCAAGTTCGGTTCTGCCTTTAGCGTGCGGATTTTCGATCGAAGATCCTGAATGTCTCGCTCGAGTGCACCCCTCTCCCGGCGCAAGCGCAAGATCTGTTCTTCATTCTCTTCGATTTGGCGATCTCTCTCGAGTTCCGATCGCGAGGCCGCCGCCGCTTCCATCCGTGCGAGGTTTTGATGCCTCCGCATCCTGGCGTCGCTGATCAGCCCGTCCTTGATCGCAGCAAGATGCTCTATCAGTTCCTCTTCCGGATGCGAGACGGATTCCTCCGGAACCCTCGTCGGTGTCTCCGGCGAATGCGTCAGGGCGGAAGAGGGGGGCTGGGTAGGTGTAAACATCCGATGAGCTTCGTATCAAGGAGTTGAACGAAGACCTCAAACGTGAGAAGCATCTCAGAGAGAAGTTCGAGGAAGATCTTGAGGAGACACAGAACGCGCTGAAGGAACAGGTTCAGCGACTGCACGCTGTCCTGAAGAACGAGGAGAAGATCTCGACTGTCGACGAATTCGAACAGATGTCTGGCGAAGAGTTGATGGAATACATCGGGGATGTAAAAAAAGAAAAGCAGCGCGTTATGGCGGGGCTGGATGCCTTGGATGTGAACGAGGAGAACTACCAGAAGCAGATCGAAGCACAGAACGAACAGCTTGGGGCCATCCGAGAGGATATGGGTAAGCTGAAGGAATCCAACCTGGCTATGGAAGTCGAGGAGATGTGAGAAACCCTCGAGAAACAACGAAGTCAGCTGCAGACGCTGATGGGCTACTCAAAGAACCTGAAGTCCCGGAACGAGCAGCTGGTGGAAAGACAGGACCCGTTGCGCAACCTGGTACAGAAACTGAATCTTCAGGAGAAAGCACTTGTCTGGTTTATTCGGATGAACTAAGACAGCAAGTTTATGCCGGAGAGTGTGTATTTGTAGAGGGTCAGTCTGAAGGGCCTACACGGTGGCGCAGATGCTTTGTTTGCGATCGCCTTTTTTTTTGTTCCAGACGCTTTCTCCGGGAGGATTTGGAGGGTTGGGTCGGGTGCCGTGGCGGGGTGCGTTTGTTTCGAAGGAACAGCTTGTGCGCGAGTCGGTCGAAGGCCAGTTCGCGATTGCGTGTCTGGCTGCGGTGCTCAGCCGCAACTACCGATATCCCGGTAGGGATGTGCGTCACACGCACCGCAGATTCGACTTTGTTGCGATGCTGGCCGCCTGGGCCGCCTGCCCGGAATGTCTGAATTCGGCTATCCTGTTCGAGCTGCTGACGATCCGGTATTCCGCTCACTCAGGTCAGGCGAGACCGGCTTTCCTGAGTGCTTCGGCCATCGAATTATCGGCCTGCCCCGCCAGCTCCTTTTCTTTTGCCTGGTAGTCTGACATGTCCTGTGCCGCGGCAGCCTGTTCCGCATGTTCGGCCACAGCGCTCATTGAAAGCGAGATTCTGTGCTGGACGGTGTCCACCTGCTGGACCCGGACCTGGACTTCCTGCCCGACCGAGAGAACCTCCCCAGGGCTGTTGATCCGCTTTTCACCGGATATCTGTGAGATGTGAACCAGACCCTCGATTCCTGGAGAAATTTCGACGAAGGCACCAAAATTCTGCAATGAGATGACCTTGCCCGATACCACCTCGCCCTCGCGAGCGGTCTGATGGATCTCCGACCAAGGGTCCGGCAGGAGTGCCTTCATGGAGAGTGAAATCCGCTCCTTGTCGCCACCAAGATCCTGCATCCCCAGGATCTTGACATCAACCTTGTCACCTGATTTGAGAACAGACTTGGGATCATTCACGCGTGTGTGGCTGATCTCCGAAACGTGTACCAGGCCCTCGACGCCGCCGATATCGACGAAAGCACCAAACCGCTCGATTCGTGTGGCCCGGCCCTTGATCTCATCACCCTCGCTCAGCTTCTCGCGCAGTGCCATGCCTGCGGCCTTCGCTTCGTCTTCGAGGATGGCTCGGTGAGAGACGACGATGTTCCGTCCGCCATTCTTCAGTTCGAGAATCCTGAAACTCAGTGTTTTGCTCGCGTATGATTCAGGCTCCGAGCAGAAGCCCATCTCGATCTGAGACATCGGGCAGAATGCCCGCATTCCACCCAGATTGACCACGAGACCGCCCTTGTTGAAGCCTGTTATCCGGCCGTCAATCGGGACACCATTTTCGAAGGCGTCTCGGATCGCTTCGCGACTGGACGATTTGAGAGATTTAGTGAGCCGGATCTCGCCCTCGAGCGAAGAAACGTAGGCTTCCAGCTTCTCGCCCTCCTTGACGGTAACCTCACCGGAAGGGCCTCTCAATTCCTGAAGATCGATGACCGCTTCGCTTCTCCCGCCGAAATCGACAAAGGCACTTGACGAATCCACCTTCTGGATTGTCCCTGAGACCTTCTGACCGACTGTGACGTTCTTCTGCTCTGGCTCGACCTTCTCCTGCTTGAGCAGATTGGCGAATTCCGTGCTTGGCCCATCAACGATGTACTGCGTGTCGAGCTTGTCTATTTTCTCTGTTTCACTCATGGGGCTTCTGCCTGCTTCTGACCAAGGTTTCGGGTGGATGCGTAAAGCGCATAAACTTAAGGAAAAGTGGTGTTTGGGCAAATGATTTTCGTAAATTGGTCGCGATACGACACCCTCCATTCCCGTCCTCAAGCGAGGCTCTCTTGTCCGATACGCGGCCAAACATCGTACTGATTATCACGGATCATTTCCGAGGAGACAGTCTGAGCCGATTGGGCCATCCTGTCGTCGAAACACCTCATCTGGACGCCATGTCAGCGAAAGGCGCGATTTTCTCACGAGGCTACTCGCCGTGCCCCTCGTGTTGCCCCGCACGGCGTACCCTGATGACAGGCCAAACGCCAGCGACGCAGGGCATGGTCGGATATCAGGACAATACGCCGTGGGACTACGATGTGACGATGGCTGGGGAGCTGACCAAAGCCGGTTACCAGACAGTCAACATCGGGAAGACACACTTCAGTCCGGGGCGACTCCATCTCGGCTTCGAGCAACTGACGACATCCGGGGACTATTCGGAGTGGCTCGACTGCCAGCCGGGCGTTCTGGGCGAGAAGTTCGCACACGGTGTTGATTCGAACTCGTGGATGGGTCGCCCGAACCATCTTCCCGAAATGATGATGGAGGAGAACTGGTTTGTGAATGAGGCCCGGCACTTTCTGGAACACCGTGATCCGACCCGGCCCTTCTTTCTGTGTCTTTCGTTCAACGGCCCTCATCCGCCCTGGTGTCCACCCCAGGTCTACTACGATCAGTTCATCGACCGCACCATTCCTGAACCGATGGTGGGGGATTGGGCCGAACACCACGCGACCGAGGCGGAGTACCCGCTTGATGTGAATGCCTGGCGAGGGCGCATTTCGGGCAATGCCATGCATCGCGCACGCGTCTCCTATTTTGCCTATCTGGCCTATCTGGATGCGCAAGTGGGCCGCTTTCTACGCCTTGTTCGGACCGGTGGACATGGCGAGACATTCGGGCTGTTCACCTCCGATCACGGTGAGATGCTCGGAGATCACAACCTGTGGCGCAAGACGTATGCCTACGAGGCCTCAGCACGGGTGCCGTTCATTGCCTCGTGCCCTGACAGCCTGCAGCCGCAGAGGAACAGGGAGATTGATCAGCTTGTCGGCTGGGAAGACATCATGCCGACCTTTTTGGACGTCGCCAATGCACCGATCCCGGAAACCGTTGAGGGTCGCAGTGTGCTGCCCCTTCTGCGAGGCGAGACGGAGGGGTGGCGAGACGTCTACCACGGTGAGCATTCCCCCTGTTACCATCCGGAGAACGCGAATCAGTTTCTGACAGACGCCGGCTGGAAGTATATCTGGAATCCGATCACTGGTGATGAGCAACTGTTCAATCTCGAGACGGACCCACACGAATGCCGTGATCTCTCTGCCTCCGACCCGGACACGCTGGCAACCTGGCGCGACCGAATGGTTACTCAGCTGAACGGGCGGTCCGAGGGGTTATCAGATGGGAAGCAGCTGATTCCCGGTCAGGTTGCGGCGTGGCGCGCCGGAGACCCCGGTGACGTCCATCTTGGCTGATTCTGAAGGGTACGCGAGTTCTGAAGAATAAGACGGGGGCACGCCATTTTTCGTGAGATGCTCGGCGGTCGGGCTGATGAAGCAGCTGCGCGGTGCAGAAGATGAATCCGGATTTCGAAAGAATGGTGATGACCTTTGTGATGTCGGGTTTCTATGACCGGGAAGATCTGGACCTGAAGACGCGTATCCTGTATACGATCGCCGCACTGACAGTTCTGGGACGTCAGACACAGCGGGTCGTGTACGTGGATCGTGCAACCGGTGCCACGACAGAGGAAATCCGTGAAGCCATCCTCCAGATGGCCGAATTTTGGGGCTTTCAGGCGATCTGGGATCCCCTTCTGACGATGAAGGTATGTCTGGATATCTAGAGTGCCCAGTGTCGTAATGGTGTTGATACTTCAGGTCCTCCTTTGATCTCCCCAGAAGATCTCTGAGGGTATTCGAAGTGTGGTCGTTCGTCGTTGTAGAAGCAGAGGAAGCGTTGGAGTGAAGCTTCAAGCTGTCTTTGTGTAGTGAAGCAGGGCCTTCTGAAGGCGATCCTCCAGTGTTCATGGAAGATGGTGCTTTGCAGTCTTTC
>CAYYGZ010000051.1:0-22024 GCA_964471275.1 uncultured bacterium
TTTCTATGTCCCATATCCTAACTTTAGAGCTGGTAACATTCTAGGGGGGCAGGTCTGGTGCATTCTACAGAATTTTGACTATTGTAATCGCTGGCGTGACGTTGATGGGGGTGTCCTATACCTATGCGCTACAGAGGCGACATCTTCGGGAATTCCCACCGAGTTGACAGGATTGGCACGATGTCCGAAAGACGGAGTTGGTTTGAGACCTGTGAAACGGTAATTTGCACACGCCCGAGCATTACATAATCCCTTCGGAATCCTTCTCCTTCAGGGCGGTAAGTCTGTGTCCCATCCCGGTCTGCGTAGCGGAGATTGCTGCCCACACGCTACGGCGTGGGTGGGCGATTCTTGCGATGGGACCACGCTTCCGTTGTGGCGAGGAGTCTGGTATACCGGTCGTTCTCCGCTGATTGGATTGAAACTAACCCAGAGCGATAGAAGAATAGGAGTGCCCTTTGTCTGCTACTTTCTCAGAAACTGAACAAGCATTGCTCGATGTTCTCCAGACCGAATTTCCTGTCTGCGACAGACCCTACCAGATTGTTGCAGAGGAGGCTGAATTGGTGGAATCCGAAGCGATCGAAGAAACGAAGCGATTGCGTGCCTCTGGGTTGATACGTCAGATCAGTGCCATATTCGATACGCGGAAGCTCGGCTACAAGAGCGCCCTGGTAGCCGCTGCCCTTCCACCGGAGCGACTGGAGGCGGGAGCGGCAGTCGTCAGTGACCATCCCGGCGTGAGCCACAACTACGAACGTGAGCACGATTTCAATCTCTGGTTTACGCTGGCCGTTCCCCCGGGGAGAGATTTCGATGAAGAACTGAGTGATCTGGCGAGTCGCGCGCGGTTCGTGAAGTGTCGGCCGCTACCCTCGCTGAAGGTCTTCCGGATCGGTGTGCGGTTCAATGTCGGTTCAGGTAGCTCAAAGCGGAAGCGGGTTCAACCGTCGAGCGGCAAGACTTCGGCACCACTGACGGAGTTCGATATACAGATGATTCGTGAGCTCCAGGAAGATCTGCCTGTTGTGCCCCAGCCGTATGCCGCTATGTGCAAGCGGCTCGGGGTCACAGTCGATGAACTCGCGAAATGGGCGAAGGATGCCCAGTTACAGGGCCGATTGCGCCGTGTGTCCGCGGTTCTGAGACATCGCCAGGCTGGTTTCAAAGCAAACGCGATGGTTGTTTGGGATGTTCCGGATGATCGTGTCACCGAGATCGGTGAGTTTTGTGCAGATATCGACGAGGTAAGCCACTGCTACGAACGTCCGACTTTCGATGACTGGCCCTATGCACTCTACACAATGATTCACGGGAAGGAGCCGGCCGACTGCGATCGGGTGATCGGTCAGGTGGTTGATCGGTTCGGCGACTTCGACCGCGCTATTCTGTATTCGATTCGGGAATTCAAGAAGGAGCGTGTGAAGTATTTTGTCTGAGGGTGTGGAGTTGGTCCGGTTGAGTGGACAGTTTTTGATTTGGGCTATTGTATGCAGTTTCGAAGTTCAGGGGTGATGCAGGATCTGAGTATACTGGAGTATGCCGATTCTCTGGCGATGAGTGATATCGTGATGGCCTGGTCGGTGACAGAGTCGGATGCGCCGAGCAAGTTCGGGCGAGGAGACCTTCGAGTGATTCCGATGCCGCACCGGCTGTATCGATCGGACCAGGCGGTTTACGTCCACTACGAAGCTTACAATCTCGCTCCCGACCGGTTTGGTCAAACGAATTACAAGGTGTCCTACACCGTTCGGCGAGATGTGCGACGATCTCCAGGGCTGTTCGGTGCGGTTGCGGCGGGCATGCGAGAACTTTTTGGCCGCAAGGAAGAGGCGCTCGGTGTGTCGTATGAGAGAATCTGTGACCGGGACGGGGAACGGATCTATTTCGGTATCGAGCCGGAGAGGCTGAAGGCGGGGTGGAATCAGATCGAAATCCGGATCGATGACCTGATCGGACAGAACACGGTGTCCAAGAAGGCCATGTTCCGTATGTCTCCCGGGCCCGAGAGCGGGACATGACTGAAGCGTCAGGATCGTGCGACCGGGCGCATCTACTGGCGGTTTCTGATTGAAAGCGTCCTGCCTGTGCAGCTCGGCGATATCGGGTTATCTAAGCGGCCTTACCACAACAACGCTTGAACTTATTGCCACTCCCACACGGACACGGATCGTTACGACCTACCGATTTTCTAGCCGACTGGATCTGCTGTTCCCGCCACTTCACCCACTGCATCACGCCTGATGCCGGTCGTCGCTGGTGCACTTCGTTCGCCATGAATTTCATGTAGGGATCGATGTGCGTGAAGAAGGACTTGTATCCCCGGCAGAAGAAGTTCAATCCCTCCTCGCCTGACGGCGTCTTGATGAAGCGGTGTTTCGGGCACCCGCCGTTGCAGACAAATCGCATATCACATTTCCGACAGTATTCGGGCAGCGTATCCAGCTTGTCCTGACCGAACTTCTTCTGATGATCACTCTGAACCATCTCGGCGATCGTTGTGTCGTGGACGTTTCCGAGGTTGTGTTCCGGGTAGACGAAATGGTCGCAGGAATAGAGGTCTCCGTTATGCTCGATGATCAGTGCGTCGCCACAGGTTTCAGCGAACACGCATAGACTGGGCTCCTGGCCCATCCACGCTCCAAGCGCCATGTCGAAGATCTGGACAAAGATCTGCCCGACGTCCTTGCGAACCCATTCATCAAAGACCTGATTCAGGAATCTTCCATACTGATCTGCGGGCAGAGCCCAGGGTGTGACGCTGGCGTTGCCCTCAAAGGCTGGAGCGATCAGGGCAAGTCCTTCCTGGTCTGGCTGGTGTGCCGTTCGCTCGACGATCGGGATGAACTGCATGAAAGTGCTGCCCAGTTCCTTCAGGAACCGGTAGACCTTCAGAGGGTGCTGGACGTTGTGTGACTGGAGTACGGTCAGGGTGTTGAACTCGACGTTGTGGCGTTTCAGTGCTTCGACACCCGCGACGACCTGATCGAATGTCGGTTTGCCGCCCTTGTCCAGACGGTAGTGATTATGAACTTCCTCTGGACCATCGATCGAGACGCCCACCAGAAACGCGTGCTCGTGCAGGAACTCTGCCCACTCGTCGTCGAGCAGGATGCCGTTGGTCTGGAAGGCGTTTGTGATCCGCTTGCCGTCGGCATACTGTGCCTGAAGCTCGACGGCCTTGCGGAAGAAGTCGAGTCCCATGAGTGTGGGCTCTCCGCCCTGCCAGGCGAAGTTGATCTCGGGCACGCTCTGTGCCTCGATATACTGGCGGACATAGGTTTCGAGCGTATCATCCTTCATCCGCCACTGCTTCCGATCATCCGGATACAGCATCTCCTTTTCGAGATAGAAGCAGTAGGTGCAGTCGATGTTGCAGACAGCCCCGGAAGGCTTGGCCATGACGTGAACGGCGCGGGAAATGGTGTCGACAGGCATTCACTTACCAATGACGGGTGATAAATGACAGAGGACAGGCCCGGGCGCAAGCCCGCAACCGACTGTGAGGAATCCAGTCCGGCTAAAAATGCGGTTTGAGAGGCAGAATGACCAGACTTTTGTGACAATGTCACAGACCGCAGCCGCCGATCCGGGGCTTGTCTAGAAAACAAGCGGAAGGGATGGTTGACGTGATTGGTGTGCTTCTCCTCGTCGGAACCGTGTTCGGGGCTTCCCTGGACGACACTGCGAGGGCGATCGAGCGACAGGTAGTGTCGCCCTGCTGCTACAGCCAGACGGTAGATCAGCACCGTTCCGGTGCAGCGAGCGACGTGTGCAAAGAGATTCGACGCCTGCTTGGTGAGGGGTATACCGAACAAGCCGTGATCGATGCGCTCGTAGAAGGCTACAGGACGAAGATTCTGGCGGTTCCGGGGTCGAAGAGGTTCAACGCATCGATCTGGTGGATGTCGGTGGCAGTGGTGGGGCTCGGGGCGATCGGATTGAGGGCCTATCTGAGCAGAACCGCGTCTCAGGAACGACAGAATCCAGGCGTCGCGCCCCGATCGGGTGCGGCGCCTTTTGTATGGCTACCAGGACAAGATTCCTGATCCCTATGCAGACGACCTTCGTCCTGCTCTCGTGGTTGGTATGTCACCTTAAGTAATTGTTAAAAAAGAGTTTAGTTTGGTTGACGTGTGCGTGGAATCGTGTATGATACTCGGTATGGATTCGTTTCTTGTCGATAGCCTGGTCGCAGGGCTGGCCGCGAGCGTCGCCTGTGGTCTGGGTGCGGTTCCGCTTGCCTTCCCAGGCCTGAAGGTCGAGAGCCGCATTGGGCTTGGGTACGGACTGGCCGGCGGTTTGATGTTCGCGGCCTCGGTCTACAACCTGATACTCCCTGGTCTGCAAATCCAGAATGGGACTGATCTGGATCAGGTCCTGCAGCTGATTGCGGGAATCCTGGCCGGGGCAGGTTTTCTGTGGGCTGTGAACAAGGGGCTGACGCCGAAGCGGGTTCAGTCTATGCGTTGGTTCGGATCCCGCCAGGAGATCCTGATTTTCATCGCCATGGGATTCCACAGCATCCCGGAGGGCGTTGCGGTCGGCGTGGGCTACGCTTCGTCCGAGCGTCTGATCGGGATGGAGGATCTGGGCGCGACTATCGCTCTGGCGATCGGTATCCACAACATACCGGAAGGGCTTGCAGTCGCCATTCCGATGCGTGCGGCAGGCTCAAGTCTGATCCGCTGTTTCCTTGCAGCATTTCTGACCAGTCTTCCGCAACCCCTTGCCGCCGTTCCCGCCGCAGCCCTGGTCTGGTTCTTCGAGCCGTTGATGGTTCCCTTCCTTGGCTTCGCGGCCGGGGCTATGATCTTCCTCGTTCTGCTCGAACTCCTTCCTGATGCGCTCCAGCGACGGTACCCCATTGAGATTGCCTGGTCGTTTGTAGTCGGTTTCTGCCTGATGATCCTGGTGCAGGTGGTTCTGTAGAGGAGCGCGTGGGGCTGGGGGCAGGGAGGGGCGCCAGGCAAGACACGCTGAACATCCGGGGCCGGCCAAGACGACGTCGTGATGGGACCATCCGTGGCGATTGGTTAAGCGGGTGGGGTATTGTCAATGTGGACATGCTGAAGGAAAGGAGGATGTGTGAGGAACAGACGAACACCACTGGGACCCGTGATCGCACTGGCCTCGGGCACATTGGTTGCCCTGTGTGCCTGGAGAGCCGTGCGCCGCATGATGCATCACCTATTGCCGGACTGGCCGGTCTGGGATGCGCGAACGTTCGGATTCGATTAGCGAAACCTGGCTGGCCCGAACAGCAGTCCGCCTGCTGCAAGGAGGCCGAAGATGAATCGTCTGATTGTACTGTGTTGGATTTTTGTACCCACAATCTGTATGTGCTCTCTCCTACAGGCAGGTACGCGGATACTCGTTTTTCCGTTCGAAGCGGACAACAGTGTGCCTCGCTGGGAGTGGCTGGGACCTGGTCTCGCGGCCGAGATCGAGCTCAGGCTGCTTCACGTTGCCTCCGTCGAAGTCGTCAGACAGCCCGAATATGTAGCCCTCAAGCAGACGCTCCGTGTCGCACAGGCGACGGGTGTCGATGCTTTTGTGAGAGGAAGCTACCGGATTGTCGGTGATGCCGTTAAGGTAACGGCGGAAGTGATCAATACCGAGACCCCTGATCTGCCGCGCTCGTTCAGAGGTTCTGCCCCGACGACCAACCTTCTGCGTGCGCTGAACGATCTCTGTAAGTCAATCCCCGTGGTAACAGGCACACGATTGATGCGCGAGGAATACGGGCTGCTGGATAACCCGACGACATCGAATCCCAGGGCATTCGAGTCGTATGTTACCGGCATCACGCCCATCGCTATGAATATGATGAACCCTGTGGGCGCTCAGGACAGTCTGGTTCCGGCGATCGTCTCGCTCCTGAAGGCTTCGGATCGGGACCCCGGCTTCTACGGAGCACACTACCAACTGGGTTGGATACACGAACTATCTGCCAATCACACACGCGCGATTGAAGTCTACGCAGAAGCCCTGAAGCGAGATCCCAAGATCTGGAGAATCTAGGTCGCGATCGATCGGCTGCGGGGTAGTGCAGCAGCCGCACTCTAGGAAATCACCCGGGGAGGGAAGATCCGGCGAAGAACGCTCGCTCGCCAGGCATGGAGGACAACGTGGACTGGGCTAGCAGGTTATCGATCCTTTTGGTATTTTCCGTGATCTGCGTCGTGCCGGTTGACGCCGAGGACTGGGTCGGACCTCAGGACGTGGATGTGTATAACCGAGCGTGTCGAAAGTGCTACGGCTCGGCAGGCGACGGACGCGGGTTCGAAGCCTGGATGATGGGCATTAAACTGCGCGACCTGAGCGCGGGGACATATAAATACAGTTCCAAACCCTCAGGCGCACCAACATCCGAAGATGTGGAGCGAGTGATCGGGCAGGGCATACCTCGAACCTCGATGCCTCACCACACGATGATGTCGGCTGCAGATAAAGCAGCTGTTGTGCGATACCTGAGACATCGTTTTCCTGAGCAGTATGCGGATTCAACATCGGTTGTGGAGATTCCCAATGTGCCGGTAAACCGGATGACTCCCGCATCCGTCGCGCGCGGCCGACATTTGTTCCGGCGCGACCAGTGTCACGGTCATGAAGCCCTGGCGATGGGCCAGCAGCCAGGATACTCCCGAATGATGTCTGGGGAGAGGGTCAGAATCCTGCGGATCTGACGAAGATGCTGAATTCGGGACCGATACCGCAAGATGTGAATCGAACAATCTTCACCGGGCTTGCCGGAACCGCCATGCCGACCTACGGCGATGTGTTCCGCGAGGCCGATGGCACAGTCGTTCGTGAGGGGGATGCGTAGCATCTTGTTGCCTACGTTCTCTCATTCTCCGCACGAGTCGACGCAGACGGCAGATGCCCCTCGTATTCAGATGTCTGGCTTCAATTGCCGTAAAGGAGACGATGGAAGAATCGTATCGCCACGTTTTCGGGCCGCTCTCGTCCAGCCGGCTCGGCGTTTCGCTCGGGGTCAACACGATCCCGTTGAAGACCTGTAACCTCAGCTGCGTTTACTGTCAGCTGGGGCGGACGAACAGGATGACGAATACACGGCGCGATGCCGTTGACCCCGATGAAATCCTGACTGAGATGCGTCACGCAATCGGACGGTATCGGGACACGATGGACACGGTGACTTTTGCGGGCGAGGGTGAACCCACGTTGTGTTTGAGTCTTGGTCGGCTGATCCGGCAGGCAAAGCAGATGACGGATCTGCCGGTCGCGGTGATTACGAATGGGACGCTGTTCTGGCAGCCCGATGTTCGGGACGATGTTCTGGAGGCAGATGTTGTTATCCCGTCACTGGACGCAGCGGATGTCCACACGTTCCAGAAACTCAATCGCCCGCACAGACGTCTGCATCACGATCGGATCATCGATGGGCTGGCGGCCTTTCGGCAGATGTTTTCGGGTGACATGCGGATCGAGGTGATGTTGATCGCAGGCGTGAACGATACCGATGCGGCGCTGATGGCGCTTCGCGAGGGTATCCGCCATATACAACCGGACAGTGTGTATCTGAACCTTCCCTTCCGCCCGGCAGCCGAATCGGATGTCCGCGGTCCTCGGACAGACCGGATCCAGCGGGCGTGGGAGATGCTCGAGGATATCTGTCCAGTTGAGCAAGGGTTTGGCACGGGACGGAAGTTCCGGGTAGCCATGGATGCCGATGCGGTACGGCGGCTTGCACGCAGCCATCCAATTTCGGTCGAGCAGGCAAAGGCTGCACTTGGCGGTGCAGCGAACAGTCGTATCGAGACGCTGATGGACGATGGGGAGATTGTAGAGGTAAAGAAGGGCAACGCAGCCTATCTGCGAGGCGGTGAGGTGCCGGACCAACCTTAGCTTCGGTTTAAGACCCAATAACGGTACCTACTGATTTCTGTTCCTGTCGGGTGACTCCAGTTTGACATCATCGACTGGCAGGAGGTCTGATGCTACAAGAAAATGATGCTGCGGAGTCTTTGCCTTGCGACGTTCAGTCGATTCATCCTCGGTTGCGTCAGGCAGGTTTGTGCCTGGGGCCTCCCCGCACTGTCAGCAGACCCGAAGCGAGATGCCATCACTGAGGCTGAGGCATCGGAAGCAGGACCGTGAAGACAACAAGACCCTACGGATCCTGGGAACTCAAGCGGATAGAATCTGGTGGCCGACACCGGGATGTGCGGTGTGGATACCAGCTCAGCTTTGGTCGATCAGGACGGTACTCAATCTGTTTTTCGGGTAACAGGACCGCAAAGATTACTGGGCACTTTGAGGTGGATGGCGAGCGTATCAGCCGCTGGGTCGATCCAGGTTTACAGTTGCTCGATTTTCGTTTCCGGATAGAGGATGGTCATTTGCGTCTGGTCTTTCCTGACGGCAAAGTATTCAGCTTTGACCGTTTGGGGAGCACCGAATAGGCTACGAGACCGATGGGACTGATGAGCGATACGGAGGATGAGTGAGAACAAACCTGATCATTCTAATCAGCTTGGTTGCTATGAGTGCGCCTGCTGATACACAGGTCAGTTGGTGGAAATGGCCAGGGAAGTGGGTCGGGAGCAAATTTCGGAAGGCGAGAGAAGGGAAGCTTGCGCCCTCGCCCCTCGGCCAGACTCTCGATGGTCAGTCTCGAACGGCAAGCGACTACAGGAGCAAGAGCCTTCTGGTCTCGTTCTGGGCGCCCTGGTCACCTCCCTGTCTCGCCGGTCTGGATCGTCTGGCTGAATTAGAGCGGAGATATGGCGAGGAGCGGGATACCGAAATCCTGGCGGTCAGCGTGCTCACCGAAAGAGTAAATCTGGATTCGTTTCTGTCGGACCATACCTATCTGCTGACCTTTTTGCACGACGCTCACGGCGACGTGGCGAAGGCGTACGGTGTCGTCAGCCTGCCGACGACCGTGCTCGTCAGCGAAGCAGGTATCGTCCTCCGGAAGTGGCAGGGCGCAGGAGAGATGGCTGATCTCGAATGCCAGGTGGGCGAGTATTTCGCCGAGAGATCAAGGATCAGGCAGGAGGAATCGGGGTGATGCGATGATTGACGCTCCTGGTGGGAGTGACGAGAACTTCTAAAACTTTTCCCGCAGAGACGCGGGGGACGCAGAGCGAACCCGGTTTGGAGGTTGGGGTGGTCCTGAACTTGGTTTACGAATGCGTTCGTCAGGACACGGCAGGCAGTTTTCCTGCGCTCTTGGCGTCCTTGGGATTCATTCGGTTTTCGTATTACGGTTGACGATAGGGGAGGAGAGATGAACGGGCCGGGTTGTCGGGAGGGCAGCTCGGATGAGGAGGGTTGGCACGTATCGGTTCGTCGTGGCGATGGCGTTCGGGCTGATCTGTCTGAATTGGGTCTTTGTCGACATGTGGACAGTCCTCCGACCGGAGGGTCCCTATTGCACGCACTCGCTCGTGCTTGCTGCTCTTTTCGGGGGGGCGACCTACGTGATCGTCGGACAGGTCGATTACGCGTTCTGCCGGTCGCTCTGTCCGAGCGGCACTTATTTCGCCCTTCTGTCCCGATCCTGGGTGATCGATCTTCATTTCGAGAATCCGGACGAGTGCATCGACTGCGACGCCTGTATCCGGATCTGCCCGACGGATCTGGATCCCCTCTATCGTGATCAGCCGATTGCGAGGCTGAATGCCAATTGGGATGTCTATCCCGATGACTACAGGCACTGCGCCTCGCGCTGTTTTCTGTGCGGCGATTGCATCAAAGCGTGCGATTAGATCTTCGAGAATCTGAACAAGAAGAAGAACGTCAAGGAAGGCACACCGACGGTTGGGTTGCTCAGGTTCAGGGCGAAGCACAACCCGGATGAGAAGCCTGCGACGGGCCAGCAGGTTTGAGTGAGCGACTCCGGGCAGGCTTGGATTCATGCATGCTTTGCCGTATCGTGTTTGAGGTGCGGATTCGTCTGATTAGCGACGTAACCGTGCCTGTTTTTGTGAATGTCGATGTATCTGCAGGGGGGCACACTCGTTCAAGCGCCAAGGTCGGAGGGTAATACACATGGCCCGAATGCTCGGGAATAATAACGCACGCTTGCTGGTCTGTTCAGTCATCTTCGCGCTCTGTTCGTTCGGGGAGCTTGTGGCGGCCGAGTCTGTTGTTATCATCCAGGGATATCAGGCCCAGGCTGAGAAATACGCTGCCAATACCGTTGATGCCTACCTGAAGGCTCTCGGTGCGGGTGAGGGATCGACGGTGTCGGCCTTGCGGCCAAAATCTCAGCCGGGATGGGAAGGCGGAGACACATACGAGAACAAAGCGTCGCTTCTGGATCTGTTACGTGCTCGATCGGTTGGTTCTTCTCTCACTGTCATCCTTGTGGGGGATGCCGACGGCCCCGATGGGTCTCTGGCGGTTGGCAGCGGTATCGGTGTCTCTGCCGTCGAGTTGGCTGATGCCGTTTCTGCCGTGACGAGTGTTTCGCTGGTGTCCGCCGGCTGCAATACCCTTGCGACTGAGATCGGTGAGCGACTCGAGACAACGTCTGTGATCGTTACCGGTGCGAGTGTCGGTCAGACGGCGCACACGTGGCCCAGCGGGGACCGGGGACAGTATGACCTGTTCAGCCGCTATTTGCTGGAGGGGTACTATCTGCTGTCCACGAATGAAGCCGTTTCCGGTTCGGTGAGCGATCTGATCGCCCAGGCATTCGACGTTGCGAGCCGAAAAATGGTGAGCCGAAGCGGCGGGAGACAGAGGCCTGCCAGCAACACGACGGCCACTGCCGGGAGTGCCAGCACACCGGTGGTGAGCGTGGGCAACCGGGAGTATGGGTTCACGATTCAGGAGACGGCAAACGGGTCGCTTGCAGGCTATGTTTCGAACGCTTTGGGGCTTCCCATCTCACCCGTGCAGTCGGGGGGGAGCGCGTCCGGCCAGGCCTCGTTCACGTTCACGGACCGGGGTCGAGAGCGATCCGCAACCGTATCGGATGTGTCTGGCGTGCCCACGGTTACGATCGATGGCCGACCCGTAAGTTTCGCTTACCGCCCCGCCCGGGTTGATCTCCTTTGCGATGGTCGTCCGGTCGGTGTGACTTATGTTTCTCCCGTATTTGGTGCGCAGCCTTCGGCAGAGACGTTGGCCCGGGAAGGTTCATCCGCATCGGGCTATCGATATGATTCTCAGAAGGCTACGCTTGATTTTACACTGCATCAGGATGCCGAGGCTGTGGACGTTCGAATATCGTTTCAGGGACTTGGTGTGATCCAGGTGCAGGTCGGGTCATCGCCTGCCTACGGAGCGCTCGACGTCGTCCACTACGGCTTCTATGATGCGGAGGGCAATCGGGTGGCGACGGCGTCGGGGACGCTGTCGGGTGGCAAACTGGCGGGGCAGGTGAAGCCTGCGGTCGGTGAGATGCGCTTTCCACTCGATGCAGATCTGAAGGCGGGGAATCTGACTGGGGCGGCAAGTCTGGTCGGTAACGCCTACACGCTGAATCCGGACTGGACGTGGACATCGAATCGCGCGCCGGCGCACGGGGTGATACAGCCCGACTATCTCGGTCTCCCGGTTATTGAGACTGTTTTCGCGGATGCCGGCCAGGACGACGGCAGCGTCGAGGTGAGTTGGGAAGTTGACAGGGAGAAGGCTTCGGACGCGCTGGTGCTGGGGGACCTCAGATTCCAGGTCGTTCGGACAGATCGGTTCGACAACGAGGCCGAGATTTTCGATATCCCGGCGGGTCGCCGACGATACACGGACAGACCCACGGGAGATGCAAAAGGCTTTGACTACACTGTGCGTGCGGTTCTAGATCATCGGGTCACGTCCTGTCAGCAGGGGGCGGTATACCCGATTCTGGGTGAGCCGGTTGTCGCCGTTTCCGGGGTCCTGCTGCCGCCGTCAGAAAAGCCGGCTCCCGTGGCGGCCGTGGCGCCGACTCCGGTGGTGAGCCAGGCCGCGGAACTCGAGCCGGAGGCCACTCCCGAGAAGGAGTTTGTGGCCGAAGTTCCGAAGCCGGAAGCGCCCCGCGCAGAAGGGGAACCGGAGAAGGTAGAGGATGATCCCAAGGAGCCGGAGGGGGATCTACCCCTCTGGCGGCGGAAAGAGAAGACGGAGGGGGTCGGCGGAAAGATCGTCTATGGCGTGCTAGGTGTCTTGATCCTGATCGGGCTGACGATCGCAGCCGGTGGGGGCGGCTCACCGAGTGACATGGAGCCGAATTAGAGTGTCCAGTGTCATAGTGGTGTTAACACATCAGGCCAGTATGTAGGGTTGCCTCCAGGGGTGGATTAGCTGTAAGGCACTGTCAATCGAGCAGGCGAGCAGGAGCAGGGGCGAGCCCCAGGGTTGGGAGGACAATCGTGGGCTGCGCCGCGACGACTTCTCGGAATCCGAAACAGAATGCTCCCGGCGCGAATCGTGCAAACACCATTCTGAATCAGTACAGGCTACAGCATAAATTCGGGGTGTAGTCTCGACACAGACGCATCTGTTACCGAAGCGGGCACATCTGAGTGGGTGGAACATGAAGTCGCGGGGCGAGATCCTCACGGCGGAAGGCTTCGCCTGCTCGGTTGGGCCCGCTTCTCTGTTTCCGACTCCGTCATACCACACGGAATCCTCTCCCCAAAAGGGAAAGACGCGGGAACAGCTGGGCGCACCCCTTCTGGGAACCGTGCATCGATTTTGGTCTGGATGAGTTTCGCGACCGTGCTAAATTGATGCTGCATTGCCCAGCGGCGGACAGGATCGGCTGTCGGATCCCCTTCGCACCCAATCCTGAATACCACGAAGAAAAGGTTGATGCTGTGAAGACCCAGACGAGGACATCGTGGCGGTGTGGCTACGCAGAAACGGACATCACACCCGAACCCGGTCAGGCGTTCATGACAGGCTTCGGCAAGGAGCGATATGCCAGGGGAACACTGGTACCCCTGCGTGCCCAGGCGATCGCCTTCGAGGACGCAGCAGGAAATCGGAGCGTGATCGTCGCTTCGGATGTGCTCGGGTATTCCAGGGTGTTCGTGGATGCGATGCGTCACAAGATTCAGGCTCGGTATGCCGTGGGTCCGAAAGATGTCGTGTTCCCTTGCTCGCACACGCACTGCGGCCCCACGGTGAACTACGGGTTGAATTTCGCAGTTGGCGGGTTCAACGTGTGGTATCTGGCGCATCTGGAAGATGCGTTGGTCGATCTGGTGGGACAGGCACTCAAGTCGCTGTCACCGGGCGCCGTGTCGCTGACGGAAGCGGATTGCCAGATCGGGATGAACCGGAGAAATGTGAAGGCAGGTCAGGTCCTGCACGAGCCGAATCCGGACGGCATCTACGATCGACATACACCAATTCTGAGGATTAGACGACGCAGATCACCACGTGATATCCTGGTTGTCTGTCACGCCTGCCATCCGACGAGTACGGGGGCCTACGAGAAGTGGTCGCCAGACTGGCCGGGGGCAATGCGTAGGCATCTGGAGTCGAGTCGCACGGATGCCAGAGCGGTGTTTCTGAAAGGGTGTGGGGCAGATGCGAATGTGGTGCATCGCGATGCGGATTCGGGACAGTATGTCTTTTCACGGGATCCCGGACGTGCACGGAGAGCCGGTATCAAGCTGGCACAGCAGGTGTTGAGGCATCTGGCACGGGATGAGGGGACGCCGCTGGCGCCGACGATGGCGACAACTCTGGTTTCTGGATCGCTATCGCTGAAACGGCCTCGCCCACGGCGTGCGATCAGAGAGATGGCCACCACAGGCGATAATCGGAGCCATCTGACGTGGTGGGCTCGGCAGTCGATCGCTTATCCGGACGTGCGAAAGTCTGTGGAATACGATGTGCAGGCGTGGCGTCTGGACGGGCTAAAGATGTTCTGGCTTGAAGGGGAGGTTTGTGCCGATCTTGGGATTGCTCTGAGAGAACAGGCAGGGGGGACTGTCGCAACTGTGGCATACTCGAACGCGTGCCCGGGTTATGTCTCATCGGCACGATTGATTCGTGAGGGCGGGTATGAGGGGGATACCTCGCATATGGCCTATTTCCTGCCCGCGCCATTCGCAGAGAAATCAGAGCGTGAGTTTATGGCGCTTTGTGACAAGGCAGTCAAGCAGCTTGGGTGACCGCAGGTGCCGAGTGCGCTGCGGTGAACAGGGGACGCTGGCCGGAGGTCGGCAAGTGACGGAGAGGACATGGCAAAGAAGAAGCTGAGCGTTGCGTTTATCGGGGCGGGCGGGATCGCAGGCGCGCATATGCGTCAATATGCGGAGATGGATGATGTCGAGATGGTGGCAATGGCGGACATCCATCCGGGCGGGATGGAAAAGTGGGCAGATCAGTATGGCATCGAGGGGTCGTATCTCGATTACAAGGAGATGCTGAGGAAAGTAAAGCCCGATGCGGTCAGCATCTGCACGCCAAACGGTTTGCACGCGGAAACGACGATTGCCGCGCTCAAGGCGGGATCCCACGTTCTGGTGGAAAAGCCGCTTGCGATGAACGCCAGGGAAGGTCAGCGCATGCTGGCAGCGGCGAAGACGGCGAAACGTAAACTGGTGATCGGTTTCCAGCAGCGATTCGATCCGAAGGCTCAGTTCGTGAAGAACGCGGTCGATTCGGGGAACTTCGGAAAAGTGCTGTTCGGTCGGGTTCAGGCGCTGCGAAGGCGCGGCATTCCCAATTGGGGCGTGTTCGGACGCAAGGAGTTGCAGGGCGGCGGCCCGATGATCGATATCGGCGTGCACGTACTCGAAGTGACCCATTACGTGATGGGCTCGCCAAAGCCGGTTGCGGCGAGTGGAAACGTCTACACCTACCTGGGAAACAAGAAATCGAATGTTGTCTGTCAGTGGCCGGGTTGGGATCACAAATCCTACACCGTCGAGGATCTTGCCGTCGGCCAGATCAGGTTTGAGAACGGAGCGACCATCCATATCGAATCCAGCTTTGCCGCACACATCGAGAAGAATGTGTGGAACTTCCAGCTGATGGGGGAAAAGGGAGGCGCGAACTGGGATCCGCCGCAGCTTTTTTCGGATGATAACGGCTACATGATGAACAGTGAACCGGGGTGGCTGCCGAAGAACCAGGACTTCGGATCCAACTTCGGGCTGAAGATGCGCAACTTTGTCGAGCACGTGCACTACAACAAACCGACGCTGGCGCCGGCAGAACACGGACTGATGGTGCAGAAGATGCTGGACGGGATTTACGAGTCGGCGGCGAAGGGAAAGGAAGTAGCCATAAGGTGAGAGGCAGGACGCGAGGAAGTAGAGGATGAAGCCTGCCTCCGCAGACCGCAGTGAGAGCACCAATGGATCGTACCTCACCATTTCCAACGACAAGCAACGTAACAAGGAGCAGGTGGAAGCAGACCGAGAGACGAACTTCCTCTCACTTCTGCCTTCTGCCGCCTTCTCTCTATGACTGGTGCTGAAGTATTTGCCAAAGAACTACGGCGACGCGGAGTCCGCCATGTTGCGACTTTGTGTGGGCACGGTATGGATCATCTGGGCGATGCGCTCGAGCAGACCGGGATCCGACTGGTCGACGTACGCAACGAACAGACAGCCGGTTATATCGCGGACGCAACCGGCCGATTGAGCCGGCGTGTCGGGGTGTGTGCGGTCAGCAGCGGCGTCGCGCACGTCAACGCGATGGCAGGTTTGGCGAACGCTCACTTTGACGGCGCACCCATGCTGCTGGTGACTGGCTGTGGTCCAACGGAGACGATAGGGCTCGGCCACTTTCAGGATTTCGATCAGCTTGCGATCGCTCAGTCTCTGTGCAAGTATGTCAAGCTGATCGACCGTCCCGAACGTATCCAAGAGTATATGCACGGCGCGTTCGCCGCGGCAACGGTGGGCCGGCCGGGTCCGGTCCACCTCACGTTTCCGCTCGATATTCAGGAGGCCGAGCTAACGATCGGCGCCGTCCAGATTCACCGTCCGGTCTCTCAGCCGGAGAGCCTGCCAGGGCCTCTCGAGATCAACAGGATTGCGTCAATGCTTGTAGAGTCGGAGACGCCTCTGATCGTGGCGGGCAGCGGCCTCTACTACGACAAGGGCGAACGTGCGCTCGAGTCATTCTCCACGACATTCGATGTTCCTGTAGTCGTACCCATCTGGGACCGCGGCGCGATTCCCGAGCCATTGGATACGTTCATGGGGGTTGTGGGAGCGGCGACCGGCGGCGCGGATCTGCTGGCTGACGCGGATCTGATCCTGATGTTGGGCGCGCGGTGCGATTACCGGCTTGGCTATCTGCAGCAGCCGGACGTCAGCGATCACGCAGCGATTGTGCGTGTGGACTCAGACGCACGTGAGCTCGATCAGGGGACGGGAGCCCACGTAACCGTACACGCCAGCCCTCGTGCTTTCCTGAGCGACCTGAGAACGATCTGTGAGGGAATCGTCCCGCCGAAGATCGATTGGATGGCCGATGTAAGGAGTCGAAGGGATGTCTTCCGGAAGCGTGTCCTGACCGCCAAACGTCCAGAGGAAGGCTGTCACGCACTGGACGTTGTCGATGCGATCGGCAAGGTGCTGACACACGACACGACGCTGGTGATCGATGGGGGTAACATCGGGCAATGGGCCCATCAGGTCCTGTTGGATCGCTACCCCGGACACTGGCTGACCTGCGGGTCGAGCGGCGTTGTGGGTTACGGGATTCCCGGAGCCATGGCGGCGAGACTCCTTGATCCGGAGCGCCCCATCATTCTGCTTTCCGGCGACGGGGCTGGTACATTCACGATCGCCGATCTGGAGTCGGCCGCTCGACAGGGCATTCCCTTTGTGATGGTTCTGGCTGACGATGAATCGTGGGGGATTGCGCTAACCGGGCACGAAAAGAAATATGGTCGTGGTATTACCAGCAAGCTGGGACCGATTGATTTTGTGATGCTTGCGAGATCACTGGGCGCACTGGGTGTCCGTGTGGACAGTCCCCAGGGGATCGAGCCGGCTATACGCGAAGCACTTACTGCGCCTCAACCGACGGTTATCCACGTACCGATCGCCAAGGGGAATCCGGGACACTAGGGTGTCCAATGTCTTAAGGGAGCTGACACAGGGCGCCAGTAGGTTGAGTTGATTTTGGGGTCGTTGCTTTCTCAACACATTGTTGATGACATGGTCTCGAATCTGGATCTGCCTGAGCCCCGGAACGGGGCGACCGCCGGTAGCCTGGGGTGCGGCCGCGTGGTCTGTCCGTCGAGAGCGTAGCGAAGATGGACTGCGGTGCAAGCCCCAGGATTGGGCGGACAATCGTGAGTCGCGTCGCGTTGACCTCTCGGAACCCGAAAAGGAATACCCCTGGCGCGAACCATACACACCAAGGCGCAGAGGTTCCTGTGACTCCGGTCAGGACAAGGTCGGGGCACGAGGTAGAGAAGGTCAGGCAGCACGGGCGGCGGACCGGGACGGGTGTTGACAGAAGAAGGGATCCCGATACGTTTTCGAAAGTGACTTAGGCGACAGCAATCTGAATCAGGAGATCGGTAGATGGCGGATCAGGAATATCTGGGAGAGCAGGATTTCAAGGTGATCGGGAAGCGGCCGATCCGGCACGATGGGACCGACAAGGTGACCGGACGCGCACGCTACGCGGCGGACGTACACCCCGTTGGCTGGCTGGAAGGGAAGACGTTGCGTAGTCCTCACGCACACGCAAGGATCCTCTCGATCGACACCAGCAAGGCCGATGCGCTTCCGGGTGTGAAAGCTGTGGTGACGGCGAGGGATATGCTGAGCAGCTACGAGGACAAGGTCACGGATCTCGGCGAGGGCACCGCGATTCCCAAGAACCTGGCCAGCAATGTACTGGCTTCGGACAAGGTCCTGTATGAAGGACATGCCGTTGCCGCCGTCGCCGCGACCTCAGGCCATATCGCAGGCGAGGCGCTTCAGTTGATCGACGTGCAGTACGAAGTCCTGCCTCCTGTGATGGACGTTGTTGCGGCGACGAAGGATGACTCGCCGCTGCTGCACGGTGACCTGACCACCCGGTCTCTGGGTGAGAAGACAGACAAGTACAGCAACGTGGCCAATCACTTCCAACATCTGTTTGGCGATCCTGAGAAGGGCTTTGCCGAAGCAGACCATATCGTTGAGCGGGACTTCAAGACCGAGACGGTCCACCAGGGCTACATCGAGCCCCACGGTGTGACGGCCTTGTGGGGTCAGGATGGCAAGCTGACCTGCTGGACGAGCTCGCAGGGGCCGTTTGAGGTGCGCGGACAGTTGTCGGATCTGCTCGGTATCCCCGTGGTCGACATCAAGGTCGTGCCGCAGGAGATCGGCGGCGGCTTTGGTGGGAAGTTCCGTGTGTACCAGGAACCGACCGCGGCACTGATGTCGCGCATTACGGGTTTGCCCGTCAAGATGGTGATGTCGCGAGCTGAGGTGCTGAAGGCCACTGGGCCGACTTCAGGCTCGTTCATCCGCTGCAAGATGGGGTGTAAGAACGACGGAACGCTCGTCGCCGCAAAAGCAGATTTGTATTATGAAGCCGGTGCATACCCGGGATCAGCCGTTGGCGCAGCAGCAGGATGTATCTTCTCCCCGTTCAATATCCCGAATACGCAGATCGACGGGTATGATGTGGTGGTCAACAAACCGCACAGCTCCGCCTACAGAGCGCCAGGCGCCACAAACGGGGCATTTGCTTCAGAGTCCGTCGTCAACGAATTGGCAGAAGCGATCGCGATGGATCCGCTTGAGATGCGACTCAAGAATGCTTCGAAGGAAGGAACACGACGAGCAGATGGCCCTGTGTTCCTCAAGATCGGGTGCGAAGAAGTGATCCAGGCGGCGATGGACAGCGATCACTACAAATCACCGCTCAAGGGCCCCAACAAGGGCCGAGGTGTTGCCACCGGTTTCTGGTTTAACGGGGGCGGCGCATCGTCGGTAATCGCCAGCCTGAGTCCGGATGGATCGGTCGGTCTTGTTGAGGGATCGACAGATATCGGAGGCACCCGTACCTCGATCGCGATGCAGTTTGCGGAAGGACTGGGCATCGCCGCTGAGGATATCAAGCCCAGCATTCCTGACACCGATTCTATTCCGCATACCGATGGGACAGGCGGCAGCCGGGTTACTTTTGCGACGGGGATGGCCGGATACCACGCTTCGCAGGATATGAAACGGAACCTGATCGACCGGGCGGCTACGATTTGGGAGGCGGCCGAGGATGACGTCAGCTACGAGGACGGTGTCTTTCAGTCGAAGTCGGATCCAGAAAAGAAGATGACGTTCAAGGAGTTGGCTGCACAATCCAAGCGCAACGGCGGTACGGTCACGGGTCGCGCAAGCGTTCAGGCCAAGAATCCGGGCAATGCGTTCGCCTGCATGATTGTCGACGTGGATGTCGATCCAGATACGGGTAAGGTCCAGATCGAGCGCGCAACGCTTGTGCAGGATGTGGGGAAGGCTATCCATCCGAGCTACGTGGAAGGTCAATTGCAGGGCGGAGTTGCGCAGGGCGTCGGGTGGGCACTGAACGAGGAGTTCTTCTATAACTCGGACGGTGTTCTGGTCAATGCGAGCCTGCTCGACTACCGGATGCCGACCACACTCGATCTTCCGATGATCGAGACGATTCTGGTGGAAGTTCCGAACCCGAACCATCCCTACGGCGTGCGCGGTGTTGGCGAGGTGCCGATCGTGCCGCCCCCGGCTGCCGTGGCGAGCGCGATCTACAACGCGGTGGGTGTGCGTATGGGGGCGCTTCCGATGTCACCAGGAAAGGTGCTCGAGGCGATTTGGAAGAAGGGCGACGGGGCTGCCGAGGCGGCTGATTAGACAAGCGTAGCCACAGAGAGCACAGAATCTGATGATATCGGGTGGTCTCTGAGTAACCCTGGTTCGGGAGGAGCAGCCGGCGCCCTTACCACTGTATTCCCTTCTGAACGGGACCCCGATGCTGATCCGATCGCTCTTCGATCGGCCAGTCCCGGAGTTCATCGACCAGCTTGACCAACCCGTCTACTGCCGCTTCGAAGATGATCTCGCCTTTCTCTGCCGTGGCAACCGTCGCATCTCCGTGAACGCCCACGTTACCCCATCGGCCCCAGAAGTCGTTGAACCGGACGGGGTAGTTCCCCGTACTGTCCGAGCTCAAATACGTCCCCATCTGGTCATCAGCTTTTCTTGCCTTGTCCATTTGGACCCGATCGCCCGCGAGGTGGAGGTAGAGGGACGTTTCGAATTCATCGGCGTGTGCGGCAACGTCGGATTCGCGTATCTCCTGGAATGCATCCCAAAGGAAGCTTGCGTATCCGGTGGCGAAACAGAGGGATTCCGTCTCCAGGATTGTCCGGCGGGCAATGAGGTCAATCAGCGGACCATTTGACCCGTGGCCGTTGACGATCAGAATCTTCTCGAAACCGTGGTAGGCGACACTCTTGGTGATGTTGAGTGCGAATGCGATGAAGGTTTCCGGCTGGATATGAATCGTGCCCGGGTAGTCGATGTGGTGCCTGTTGAGGCCGTACGAGATGGGCGGGAGAATCAACGCTTTGTCAGCGGCGCGTTTCCCGACCTCGAGGCAGACCGTTTCGCAGAGGAATTCGTCCGTGTCGAGGGGCAGGTGGTGACCGTGCTGCTCTGTCGACCCCGTCGGCAGGATGACGAGCTTCTGCATCTCTATCGCGTCATTCATTTCCGGCCAGGTCAGCCGGTTGTAGCGGTATTCGGTATCTGCTGACATATGTCTTCTCCAGGTTTGTGCGCTGTCTGTGAGGCAGCCAGTGCCAGTCGGTGGTGAGCGCGGGGCCTCTGAACCAGCATTCAGAAGGCCTGGATCAACAATGTTGATGGTATGGAACTTGTGCCATCATGATGAAGCGCGGGAAGCTGGATGCATAAAGGAGATTTGACCCACCAAACAGCGCGCACAGGACTGATATGGCAAAGAGAAACGTGGTTTCGCCGCCACCCGGATACGCGTGGCCCGAGATGGATGCGGCTCGATCTGGGCTGGACCCGAAGAAACTCGATACGTGGTGGAAGCTGCTCAAGAAGAACCACACGAAGAGCATCTTCGTGATGAAGGATGACAGGATCGTTTTTGAGCGGTATGTCAAGGGATTCGACCGGCACAGACCCCACTATACGGCATCGATGGCCAAGGCGCTGACAGGCGGGATGTCGCTCCTATTCGCAATCAACGATGGACTGATGAAATTCGAGAATCCCGCGTGGAAGTATGTCCCGGAGTGGAGGAAGGACCCTCTGAAATTGAGGATCACGGTTGCACACCTGGCGACACATACATCCGGGATGAAGGATTCGTTCGTCGCCGGGTTCGACCATACGAGTGAGCCGGGAAGAAAGGGCGAGTTCTGTGAACGAAAGCCTGTTCCGGACGATCAGTTCTCAATCTCGTGCGATCGGGCCTTGATCCGATCCAAACCCGGAGCGAAGTATCAGTAAAGCAATCCGGGTATCGCGATGCTCGGGTATTGCGTCACAAGAGCCCTGCAGAAGGGCCCGGACAAGGATATCCGATCATTGCTGAAGAATCGGCTGATGGACCCGATCGGTGTGTCCGATAACGAGTGGTCCTGCGGCTACGGTCAGACATTTGTGGTGGATGGATTGCCACTGAGAGTCAGATGAAACATTGATTCGCCGCTGGATCACCCCCCGCAGCTCCCCTCACAGAGTCTGAAGCCTCTCATCGAAGGCAAAGGTGAAGCGCGTGAATCTGTTCTCTGTGAATGGATGACGGCCGATCAGGTCGATCGAGGAACGTGTTTCCTAACGGATCGGCATAAATATATTACGTGGGGGCGGGAGCGTCAGGAGTTCTATGACCTGGCTGAGGATCCGGACGAGATGCGGAATGCGATCGATGATCCAGCCTACAACACGAAGATCGGGCCGCACAAGGATGTCATGCTTGGGCGACTGACACGCTCCGACCAGCATTACTATCGTGACGAGACGCCAAGCGATCGAGATTTGCAGATCTGGCTGCAGTAAGGAGAGACATACGTGACACCAGGTAATTTTGCAGAACATTGTCAGAAGTTGGGCACGTGGGTTGACTGGGA
>CAYYGZ010000052.1:0-17357 GCA_964471275.1 uncultured bacterium
ACCTCTTCCAGGTATCTACCGACCTGACGATCGATATTCTCGATCATCGCGGCATAGTTCCTGCGGATCTCGTTGTGCTGGCTTCCATCGAGCTCAGTCGAGTCATTCGGCTGTGGGTACTGCACATCCGGCCGAGCATCCCACATAGACTGAGTAATGTCCATCGGGTTGTGTGGACCGGTGAAATTTACCTGCATGAACCACGGCTGGTCGGCAGGCAGCTGTTTGAGGATGTCGAGCCCGTTCTCGGCAATCCAGTTATCGCAATAGGCCTCATCCGGAAGCTTTGTCGGATGTGTATCACGGAACCCGTGACGGTTCGCTCTGTCGAAATCGTTCAGGTGGATATCTGCCCACCCGTTGTCATACAAGTACTTGAGATACGGTCCGTGCGGCTCAGTCGCGCCGCTTCGGGTGCCGTCGTATTTCCCTTCGTTGTCGATCCCGTCCGTGAAGCCCCATTCGTCTATCATACGCTTCCCGTCAAGTCCCCATTCGAGCGTATTCTTGCTGAGATCGAACTTGCCGACTCCCGCGGTTCGGTATCCCGCTGCCCTCAGCGCCTGGTACTGGGTGGGTTGATCAAGCGGATAGTTCGTGCCGTTCCCTGGCACGCCGCACCGATGGTAACGCTTCCCTGCGGCCATACACGCCCGGGAAGGGGCACACACCGGTGACGGCACAATCGCCTTCGTGAAAGTAACGCCTCCTTCTGCCAGCTTGTCGAGGTGTGGGGTACGGACCGGAATGTCCTGGTTGTATCCGACGAAGTCGAATCGGTGCTGGTCTGGAAAGAAGAACAGAATATTCGGTTTGCCCATTATACCCTCGGTAATCTCAGATTCTCATCCATGCTCATCTGAATGGCTACTGACACGAACCGTTCACCTGGAGTCCCTACTCCCCGCTGCCAGTATATTCGGCCCATATGGGGCCAACCTCAGCACCGGATAGTGCGAGTTCAGCAGAGCCTGGTCATCCGTCTCTTTCACTCGCGTCCAGGCATAGTGCATCAACGACAGCACCACTTCTTCATTGGTGTGATCGTCAATCAGATTACTTATTTCGAACGGATCATCATCCAGATTGTAAAGCTCGTCGAAATCGAACCCGTTCCACACCAGCTTCCACGGACCATCCCAGATGATCCGCTGCGTCAACCGATACCGGCCGCCACCATATTCTGCGAATCCACGAGAGAATTCGCCCTGCCCACCGAACTCATCCTTCAACGCGACAGCGAACGAGGTCGAATCGGTCCCGCCAATAGCATCCTGACCACACAACTCCAGAAGGGTGGGTGCCAGATCGTGCAGCCCAACCCGGGCATCACTGACAACGCCTTCAGAAATTCCCGGACCACTGACCGTCATGGGAATATGATAGACCTCCTCAAAACCACCGATATTCTTGCAATACAATCCGTGTGAGCCAAGTAGTTCGCCGTGATCGCTCGTCACGACAATAATCGTGTTCTCGCGTTGGCCGCTCTCCTCCAGGTAGTCAATCAGACGACCGTATTGCGCATCGATCTCCGTGACCGATGCATAGTAACACGCCGCAGCTTCCTTCTTCTGGCGTTCATCCAGGTCCAGCCACGTAATCCCTGCCTTCCGATACAGGTTGGGCTGTCCGATAAGCTCGTTGTCCACGTTCGGCTGCAGAGGAATGGCATCCACGTCGTACTGATCGTAGGTGTCCTGTCCGGTCACAAACGGATCGTGGGGCTCCGTAATACTCACGAAACAGCACCACGGCCTGTCACCTTTCTGCCCTTTCAGGAAGTCCAGTCCCAGCTCAGTAGTGATCCCAACACCCCGCTGCTCAACCGGCATATCCGTTACACCGTAGAGCAGTGTCTTGTCGTATCCCTCGGGTAGGTCGTTCGTCTTCTTCAGCGAGAACACCCCCTCCCCCTTATCTCCCCCCCAGACAGCTTCCCGCTTCTCCGCATAGAGATCCGACGACGAAACGCCGTTCACCTGCCACCCAAACTGAGCCAGGTCATCTGTCCGCTCAACGTGCCACTTCCCGAAGTATCCAGTGTTGTAGCCCGCTCCCTCAAGCCGCTGTGCCCAATGTGGGAGATCTGTTCGCAGATTGCACTGATCGTCGTCCACACAGTGAATGACCTCCAGCACGCCGTGCGAACTCGGCAGCAATCCGGTCATCAGGCTTGCTCGGGCCGGTGAACAGACTGCATTCGGTGTATAGGCTCGCGGGAATCTGACTCCTTGCTCCGCCAGACGATCGAAGTTCGGCGTCCTGCACACGTGCTCAGGATCCAGAACACGCCCCTGCATCTGATCTGTCATCAGGAAGAGAATATTCGGCTTTTCCATCATACGCTTTAGAATCCTGTCGTTTGAGAAAGATGTAGATCCAGGTGAGCGATACGTTGGTGATCCCGGTCTCTCGTCAGCTCACCCATCCCAACAAAATCGATGTTCAGCGCGATCATCCCTCTTTTCGCGAGATTGATACACCGCGCCTGCTTGTAGTCCATCGCCTTCCCGCCTGCGTGGTGGCCGTTCGGGTTCAGGACAACGGGCATCTTCCCCTTCTGGCGTGTCGGCTCATACAGCAGGGCTGGAATCCACATACCGGGATATCCCTCTTACCGCACCTTACGGGTCCGGTAGCCATTCCCGGTCCGGATCGTCTTTCCCCACTCAGTCTTCAAGGGCCCGTCAACGAACGACTTTGCCTCCCTGAGGTAGACGTCATCGAGCAATCGTCTGCGCAGTCGCGAAGCTTTTGGCTTCCACCCACGAGCAGTCGTGGGAGCCGACCATCGATCCAGCTTCTGGAGGATATAGGCGTGGAACTCGCAGCGATTCGGATCCTCATAGTTGGGTCTGCCCAGCAGCTTCCTCGTGAGTGCGGCCCCTATTTGCTTTTCAGTCGCCATCAGCCTGCTACCCCGCAGAAACCCATCGCCGCCTGTGTATAGACCTTCGCAGCAGACAACAACCGCTCAACAGATATCGTTTCCAGATCAGAATGGGCGGTCTCGTTGGACGGCCCGTAATAGAATGTGGGTATCCCTGTCCCGTGCACATACAGATTCGCATCTCCCACGATGCGCATCCCGACGTAATTAACATCCCGACCGACCACCTCTCGGTGAGCCGCTGCGAACGCCCGGACGGCGGGATCATCAGGCGACGTCTCAAACGGTTCCCGGTCGTGGACCATCGTTACCTCGGCGGTCAGACCACTTCCGCTCAATGCCTCCCCCACAAGCACATCCAGTTCCCCGAGGCAAGTCCGAGCCGTCCGACCGGGGGCCCACCGCCGCGTCCCTGTCAGCACGCAATCCACCGGAGTACGGTTGAAGTAGTCACCCGCGTTGACGATCCCGACGTCGATCCGTTCGGCACCCGCAAGGGGGTGCACGTCCCCGCGATCCATCTCTTCCTGACGATGAGCGATTCGCTGGATGACATCCCCGACAAAACGGATCGGATTGTCCTTGAACGGAACATACTGGGTGTGGGCCCCGCCACGAGGAGATTTGAGCCGGATCGTCCAGACCATCGACCCCATGCTCATCACCCAGAGCGCGTCCCGTCCTTCTACGATGCAGATGCGGTCACAGGACAGACGGCCCACGCTCAAATCTTTGATCAGGGCTCGGGGGCCATCCTTCTCGGCGACAGGCTCCTCGTGCCCCACAACCGCAGTCAACCAGACGTCTCCCTTGAGTCTCGTCCCTGAGGCAAGCAGCGCCCGCGCCATACCGAGCATCGCGACAAGCCCGCCCTTCATGTCTGTCGTCCCGCGTCCCGTGATCGTGTCGCCGTCTCGGCCGAACGGGATACAATCACCGACCGGGATCGTATCGAGATGTCCGTTGAACAGAAGCGCCGGCCCCTCACCTGTTCCCGAGATCTTCGCATACAGGTTGTTTCGACCCGGGGTTACCTGCCGAACATCTACATCGAGACCCGCATCCACCAACAGCTCCGCAAATTGAGCACAGACGGTGGTTTCGTCCATCGTGACGCTGGGTGTCTCGACAAGGGCAAGCGTCTGCTCGGCCAGCCACTCGGGCTCGATCAGGGAAACTGGAGAGGGCATCAGCTCAGTATCCGATATCCGACGGGCAGAGAGGGTGTCCCACTGTCTTGCGTCGCCACAAAGGCACCGACCTGGTTCGCGTGCTCCGCGCAACTCCGGAGATCTGCGCCAGAGAGCAGCTTCAGGGCAAACGCCGCCGTAAACGCATCACCAGATCCGACGGTATTGACGACATCCACTTTGTTACCCGGCACCTTGAAATCGATATCCTGAGAGGACACCCGACATCCCTCCGCCCCAAGCGTCAGTACGATTGTGTCGATCCTGAACCGGTGTCGAATCTCCCGCAAATAATCCCGATCATCCGAGTAGCCATCCACGTAGGCTCTCAGTATCGGAATCTCCTTATCGTTCAGCTTCAGGAGATCAGCACGTCTCAGACAATCCTCGACGACTTCGACGGAATGATAGCGCATCCGAAAGTTGATATCACACACCTTCAGGCAATCCTTTGACAACAAATCAAAAAGCTGTCGATGCGTTTTTCGGCTTCGACAGCTTCTTTGCCCCAGTGTCCCCCAACACAAGAGATCAGCCGCGGCGATCTCAGAAACAACCTCGGGAACGATATCTATGTCATCCCACGCGACGTCCTCGACAATCTCGTACGTGGGTTGCCCTTCGATCAACTCGACAAGAACGACGCCGGTCTGCTTCGAATCGACTCGCGGGATGCCGGTGACACCGACCCCTGCCTGATCGAGCATCTGGAGTGCTTCAAGCCCTCTTCCATCGCTTCCAACGGCGCTCACCAGATGAGATCGAGCACCGAGCGCTACAGCGTGGATGGCAAAATTGGCGGGTGCGCCCCCCAGTCGTTCACCATAAGGAAACACATCGAACAGGAGTTCCCCTACGGAGACAGCATTGACATTCATCGCCTATCGAGCGACGCGGACTGGCTTCTTCCCGGCGACGGCTTTGTAGACAGCCTCTGACAATCGCGCAACCTGAAGAGCATAGTCTGGAGGCGAATAGCCCTGTCCGCCGTTACGAATCCACTCGAAGAATACCTCGTCCGGTGTCACTTCCTTCACGCTTGCTGGAATCTTCACGGGTTCGTCGTTCAGCAACAGCGACTTTACGACCCACTGGTTCAGATGGAAAACCAGACTGCCCTCGCTTCCGTGGATGGCCACACGTTCATCGTGCTTTGGCACTTCGCCAAATGTGTTGATCGTACCGAGCGCGCTTCCCTTAAACCGAACGCTTACCACCGTGTTGATATCTACCTGCTTGCCTGCGTTCGTCAGAAAGGCTGTCACCTCTGCGGGTTCGAGCCCCGTCAGCCACAGTAGAGCCGCAACGAGATGGCTCCCCGTGTCCATAAACATCCCGCCCCCCGACATCTCCGGATCCAGCCGCCAGCCGCGAGCGTTCCCCCAGTTTTGTGTCACATACCCCACGACTCCTCGGATCTCGCCGATCGCGCCATCACGGAGTGACGCTGGTAGCCGACCTGGATATAGCACTTTCGCTTGTCGGCCAGGGCAATCAGGCTCTTCGTGTGCCGCGACGAAATCGTCAACGGTTTTTCACAGCACACGTGGCATCCCTTCTGCAGAGAGAGCCTGGCCTGTTCATAGTGTAGCGAATGCGGGGAACTGATCACGACGGCTTCGATATCCTCGCCCCGAATCATCTTGTTGTAGTCTTCATAATAGACGGCCTCTTCCCCCCACGCATCCAGGAAGTCGTCCGCATTCTCTTTCATAGGATCGGATACACAGACAATCTCGATCCCGCCATCCGCCTCGAACCGTGGCAGATGAGCGCGCTGCATGTTTCCACCGCATCCGATCACGGCCACTCTGATCTTCTGCTTAGCCATAGACTGCTCCTTAAAACTCTCTGAACAACTGGGGTCACCTAGCTGCTGATTTCCTCTATCAGGTCCGATATGTTATCCCCAATGGGATCTAGGAATATACTGTGCCCGGGCCCGTTATCTGAGGGATTTTTGTAGGCCCCCTGCGACGTTGTCGGTCAACCCCACCACAACGCCGGCTCTCGTGAGGCGACCTCTTGTGCTTCGATACTCAGGACGATCGTCCGAGCCCTGCGATGACTTCATCGGACGTCACCGAATACGCCCTGAACATCTCCAGAAACAGCACCGTACCATTTGTCTGTGTGAGTTGGGCCTGCGATTCGTACGACTCCATCCCCGTTGTGCAATCACGAACAAGGATCACCTCGTATCCCCGGTCTCGCATGGCGAGCGTTCCGTAATCGCGTAGCAGGACACAGCAATTGGTGTTAAACCCGGCATACAGCAAGAACAGGATGCCCTGCTGCTTGCAGTAGAGGTGGAGTTCCTCGCCGTTGGCAACGACCGCCTCATCGTCTTGCGGCTGGGCCATCGCGTGAATCCCCCGATCTGTCCTCATCTCGTCGAGTTCACGGTCACGCAGCTCAAACGGCCTGGCGTAATCGGCATAGTCTGACTCCTTGCGAACAAAGTCACTTGGTGGCCATTCGGGATCGGTCTCCCGTAGGGGGTTCTTCGGAGCGAGTCGAACCCAGCCGTGCTGGCACTTCGCCGTATCAGGGCTGGGAGCGTGGATGACGGGCAGCCCGGCCTGTCGCGCACACGTCAGCAATGGCGCCAGATGCTTCTCGGTGATCTCGTCGATGCGGGCCTCGCAGTCCGAGAGGTAGTGCCCATCCCAGACATCGACAAGCACCAGAGCAGCCTGATTGAGCGGTATTTCCCAGTCAAGATGAGCGTATTCGGTATTTGTCTCAACCCAGTCAACACCAGGATCGACGTGCCAGCGATAGTAGCGCGGAGACAGCCGGAGGGGCACGGTGGACATTCAGGCAACTACGTCAGCTTTGAGCATCAATTCTTCCCGCCCGCCAAGACCTGAAACGACACGGAACGACCGTTCATCGTCGGTGTTCTCCGATATATACCTGACAGTCGGAGGGAAGTAGGCATACAGAGCCGTGTGACGAGGATGTGGCGACCTGTTCGGGCCGGACCCGTGAACGGCAAGACTGTGAAACATCAACGCACTTCCGGCCTTCAGCGGGACCTCCTTCGCCTGACGGGTATCCACATCAGTTCGCTGAGACTCTGCTTTGTCCGAGTTTTTCGCGATTGTCCCCCAGTCCCGCAACCCCCACTCGTGACTCCTGGGTATCACTTGGATACAGCCATTCTCCGGTGTCGACTCGGTCAGCGCAATGCTGACAGTCACGAGCGAAGCAGGACGCATCGGCCAGTAGGCGGAATCCTGGTGGAAACTGTGGGCGGACCCGTGGTTGGCTGGTTTTAGCATCAGGGTGCTCCGGAACAAGAGCAGATCGTCACCAAGCAACTCACGGACGACACGGATCAGTTTGGGATGCTGGGCAAGCGACTTGAAAACATCGGAGTAGTTGCCCGTCTGCTCGATCTTCCGAAGGATCGGGAGACCGGCCGCCTCTTCAGACTTCGCGTAGGGTTCCAGTTGGAAAGATCGTCCCCGGGCATCTCCTGACTTCCCGTAATCTGCGCCCAGCCGATGAAGGCGGGTGATCTCGGCTCCGCAGCGATTCAGCTCATCTTCGCACAGAAGATCCTCGAGGACATAGTAGCCCTGCTCCTCGAAGTGATCTCGGATGCCACGCATTGAGCACCTTTCACTCAGGTAGTCGACAAGATTACACCAACCTGCGCAGGTAGGCGGCAATCAGGATGACGACCAACCCGAGAACGAAGTTGATCGTCAGCCACTTCTTCCGATTCGCTTTTACGCCAGAGAAGGCCGGCCCCGGGATCATCAACATAAAGGCGATCTTGAATACGATCAAGGCGAGTACGATCTTGACGATTACAGGGTGCAGGTAGGCAGGTGTTGTCAACGTCCCTGCGGAGGCGGCCACGCCGACGTTATACAGCCCCGTGACCAGGAGAAGCCCCATACTGATACCGATAATCTGACGAAACCGCGTCTGGATGACCTCCAACAACTCCTCCCGGGCGCCCTCATCGAGTTCCTCTATTGCCGGTAGGATCGCAAAACGAACACAGGCCACGCCACCAACGGCCAGAACGGCGGCCACCACGTGTAGCCATTGCATCAAGATTGTCACTTTCCTCTCCTATACATGGGTTTGAAATTCGGTCAGGAGGATGCTACGCGGCTTATTCACCGTCAAGAAAAACAAGAGCCGGTCGTAATGACCGGCTCCGGATAGCCAGGGAGAAGAAAGAACGATCGCATCGATCAGGGGGCATAAGAGAAACGTGTCCCTGCTCGGATAAGCCCCGCTCAGTTCGAAGGTCTTAAATCCGTCGAATCTTTGGAAACGACAACGAAGCCGAGCGAGTCGATCGATGCTGACCCGAAGATCCCGATCCCGCCATCCACGTTGAAAACCGGGAACTTGTAGTTGTCACCGGCATTCCCGCCAAAACCACCCTCATCTCCGAACGCCGGGCTTGTTCGAATAAAGTCGAACCAGTTCTTGTCCACTGCCGTGATCCGCAGGATGTGTCGCCCTGCATACGCGATCGCAAACCAGGGAAGACGAAGGGATCCGTTCGGTGCCAGAAACGGAGGTGAACTCACGTTCCGCCCGAAATCATCATCGTCCAGAAAGTCCGCTTGTATGACGAAGGGCGATCCTTCGTCCAGACTCAAAACGCCAACCTGGTAACCGACCGCCTGGCCCGGATCAAACCGAACCTCTAGCAAACCATCCTGGTAGAGGACCTGATTCTCGGGTGCAACAAAAACATCGGGGTTGTCCGCAAAGGTGAAAAAATGTCGGGTAACGCTCTGGGTCTGATCATCCAGCAGCACGGCCTCGCGGATGCGAAATCGATCAGGTGTGAGCGTTGTAGCTATCGCCAACCTGCCCTCAGAGTGGACCGTGAGTTTGTACACGGTATTGGGCAGAACGATCGGGACACCTGAGGGTGGTAGATACAATGCCCGTGTTCGAGCATCATTGACATACATGAATGTGTGGTTCCCAACCTCGACCGACACGCTGGCTCCCGCAACACCTGAATTGGCATCAGTAACGGGCTGTCCAGGTGCGATCGTCTCTGTCAGGAGAATCTCCGGCAACGGACGATCGACGATCAGAAGGGCATCGACGACGAGTCGCCCCGTGTCGAGTTCTGCTCCGAACAGGTCTCCGGCCTCTCTCTCGGTCGAGCAGCCGGTGAGGGCAGCTGAGAAACACATCATCATAGCACTGAAACGTCTGATTAGTGTTGTCATCCCATCCCCCTAGAAACCGAAATCGATGCCGAACGTCGGCACGACCGGCAACATTTTAAATACGCGCGGCGTGGAATCTCCGCCGTTGTCGTTCTCGACAAACCACTCGTTCTTGCGGTTGTAAGCGTTGAAGACCTGGACATATGCCTCGGCTTCAGACCCGAACAACCTGAATCTCCGCTTGACACTCAAATCCAGCCGATGGTAGGGCAGCAGCCGAGCGCTGTTCTTGTCTCCCTGGATCGCATACCGGTGTGACTTAAATTCGGGGACAGCGGGGTCACGTAATTGATAGCGGCCCACGATCGGTGTGTAGGCCTGTCCGGTGCCGTACAGGAGGGTGCTACCGAAGGACCACTTACCAAGTCTGTAGTTCAGGACGAATGATACATCGTGACGCCGATCATACTTGGTTGGGAATCGCTTGCCGCTGTTGAGTTCCGTGAACGTCCGACGGGTCCACCCGAGTGTGTAGCCGATCCACCCCGTGAACCGGCCCGTTCGACGCTGAAGAAACAGCTCGACACCGGACGCGTAACCCGTTCCACCCGTGACGAAAAGGTCTTCGGATGTCGTGCCTTCTGTGTCTACGGCAACGTCTTGGTCGAGTACGACAAGATTCGTCATGTCGGTATAGTAGCCTTCGACTGAGAGCTTATACCGTTCGGACGGCTCGTATTCGATCCCGGTAACAGCCTGCCAGGACCGACTGGGATCGACGGTGTCGTCCAGGGGTACCCAGAAATCACTACCACTGAAGGCCTCCGTCGTCACGAACTGGAGATACTGTGTGTAAGCGCCTCCCCCGGCCTTGCAACGCCACTTTGGCTTGAACTGGTAGCTGAACGATCCTCGTGGTTCGAACCGCACGCCCCCTTGTTCCGTAAAATGGTTCGCCCTGAAACCGACTCTCAGACTCATACCGGAAGCCGGCTGCCAGTGATCCTGAAGGTAGACCGAGTATAGAGAAGATATCTCCTTGAGGTCGATCTGATCTTCGTTGTTGAACACCTGCCGGAATCGGAAGTCATACCACGTGGCCAGGAATCCCGTGCTCAGTGAGTGTTTGGTACTTGCAAAGAAGTCGAGATCACCCTTGGCTGAGAAATCGCGAATACTGTTCAAGATCAGGATTGGCGTATCAAAAATGTGGATATTCGTATCGCTGAAATACTTGCTGCCGGCTACTATGAAGTTCCAGAAGAGATTGTCTGAGAAAATGTGATTCCACTTGACCGTAGCCGCCGTGTTTCCCCACCGAATCGTGAAGAACGTGTCCTCTTCGAGATCAAAACGCAGGTCATCACGACCGGCATAGCCGCTGACGCTTAGCTTATCGCGCTCTCCCCAGTCCTGATTCAGCTTGACGTTCGCATCGTAGAAATAATAGGAGGGAACATCCGTACTGTCCGTCCGAATTGCGGAGAGGAGCGGATCGAGGTATGTACGCCTACCCGAAACCATCCACGAGCCATTCCTCGTCGGGCCTTCCAGCATCAGCCGACCGGAAATCAGACTGATGCCACCGGTGCCTTCGAACTTCTTCCTGTTCCCATCGCGGTTACGGACATCAAGAACCGCCCCCAGCCGACCGCCATACTGGGCGGGATAGGCGCCTTTGTACAGGCTCATATCCTTGATTGCATCCGCGTTGAATGTGGAGAAGAATCCGAAGGCATGGGATGGGTTATAGAGGGGAATCTGATCGAGCAGAATCAGCGTCTGATCCGGACTCCCTCCCCTGATGTAGAGCCCCGAACTGATGTCCGATGCAGCCTGGATGCCCGGAAGAAGCGGGAGGCTCCGGAGAATATCTGTCTCACCAAAAGACGGGAGCTCTTGAATCCGCTCGGTAGGCAACGCTATAAAGCCCGTCTGAACGATGGAATCTTCCTCATCACGATCTGCCTCCACCACGATCTCTTCACCTACAAAGGTCGTTGGCGACAGATCGACATCATACCGATACGCATCCGTGCCGACGGTGAGAGGCTGCTTGAACGCCGCATATCCGATGTATGAAATCACAATCTCATACTTGCCGGAAACGATATCTTTCAGTGCGTAAAAGCCCTCTATGTTCGACAGAACGCCAAGAACGGCTTCTCCTTGACGTATGACAACATTTGCATATGGCAATGTTTCTCCGCTCTCTTGGTCGCGCACGTATCCGCTGACCGTACCGGCGTCAGCCTCCGTTGCACTGCAGAGCATCAGAAACACAAAGCCAATCAACCAATCTCTCAATCGACACCTCCCATTGGCCACATTTCTACCTCGAATCGCGTGAGTATACCCGTATGCACAGGGTAGGTCAAACCTCCTGCCCGCGTATTGGCCACCGACACCATCGCAAAGTGTCACTCCGACGCTGGATTTTGGTAGCAATCCGTGCGTCAAAGGTCAGCCAGGCGCCGACGTCTCGCAGATACTCGTGTCCTGTATCCTTCCTAACACAAAAGCAACACCCCCGGGCAAGTCCCGGAGGTGTTGCTTTTGTATACAACTGTCTGTGTTGCGCTACGAGTCCACGGGTGTAAGGTTCAACAGCCGATCCCAATCATCTATGGGTATGCCATCAACATATCCCGAATGGAACTCTTCCAGGTAGACTTGATCCCATTGCGGCACGATGTTCTTCACATCTGCCGGGAGTTGCTTGACGATGTCTGCGTAGGCGTGCTCCAGAAGTCGGTAGCCCGACGTGGCATTGCCCTTGAACTGAGGGTGCGAGGAGATGACACCCATTTCGACCATTCGTCTGTCGAGAATGTCGGAGAGCAGCTCGAGGATAGTGAGCTTGCGATCCCATCCGGTTTCCAGCGCCACCGCTTCATCGACGAGGGGCACCATCTCGTCAGCCAATGTTGGCAGCTGTCGAAAGTAGGCATCAAGCCATTTGTCGTAGGGGAAATACGTCTTATTCAACAGGAAAGCGATCTCGACGGTCCACTTGATCGAACGCGCGAAGGTGATCGAGGCATACTGGTAGTTCTTCCGGATGAGTGCACGGTTCAGCGCGTAAACGCCCATTCCTGAGAGGTAGCGGCACCAGTGGGATATGCGTCGGAGCCAGACCGGTTCGGGATAGTAGCTGAGCGCGTCACGAATCCCTGTGAGCCGGCCCGAGGGGTCATACCACACCTCCCCGTTCGTCACGTGGACGATATCCTCCTCCGGCATCGACAACCACTCAACGTTCGACTTCGGCGCATCCGTCAGCCCGATGGTTCTCCTGAGAAACGCCTCAAGACTCTCCGGGGCCAGACCAGCGCCCGCAACGTGACCTTCCCGTAAATCGTATCCTCCGAAGCTACTTGGCAGTTGCGCACCGACCGTCTCTGCGATCCCTGCACCGTGTTCCCTGTGAAGGGCATCCGGAAGCAGCATATCGATACGCAAGCCGAAATGATGGTCCCGCGACACCTCGTCGTCCATCCCGTAGCACTCAGACCCGTACCCGATCAGTCCGAACGCCGACTGGCTCACGATCTCAGGCACATCACGCTCAAGGATAGGGAGCACCACCTCCTCGAAAAACGCTCTGGATACTCGGACAATCTCACTCATCTCTCAGACCGATACTCTCTTCCATTCTGTGCTGTTCGAGCATTGGGCGCGCCAATCTTGCCCGTCATCATAAGCGCACCAAGGGATCCTGTCTGGGCCCGGGCCCTTCCCCTAAGTAATCTCCACCATCTGGTGCCCGACCACCTCAGGCACCGAGAACAACACCCGCCCGTCTCGATACGTGAACGACAGATTCTCACCATTCGGCACGCATTGGACCTGCTTGGGATCCTCTGGCATTCTGATGGACACACCGACATCGTAGACCGGTATCACATCCTCAATCACATCAAAATCAGCGCCACGGCGCTCCGGCACATAGTGGAGCAGATGTACCACAGTCCGATGGTAGCCAGGCTGTTCGTTCACAGTCGACAGAATCGATGACGGCCCGTCGACACGGATCATGGGATCGGGCAGGAGGATGTCGATCGCGTTCAGAACCAGCTGCTTGACCCAACGCGGCGCATTCTGCCCATATTGGCCAAAAACGGGATGGGCAAAATAGATCACGTGTCCATGTTTGACGATGGCCGGATACTCCGGCTTCTCCGCGGAAGGCGTATGTCTATGCGAACAGAAATGCTCCCACGTTCTGTTGAAGTAAGGCACCAGAGTCACGGCCAGCGTGTCGGAACCGGACCGTGCCGCCACCTCCATCGCCCTCATATACATGACGTGGCCTGCCTCGGGCAGCCCCCGGCCGATCAATCCCTTCGGTTGCACAAAATCGGGACTGTAGGGCGCGTCGCCCACCAGATCGACACCGATCGCATCGAGTGCAAAACCGGATCCATCGGGTCGGAGTCCGGATTGGTGACTCGCAATCAGGGAACCACCCGAATTCAGATATGCTTCAAGCTTACTCTTGAGAGCGTCACCAAGGGGAATCTCATCCGGCAAGATAACGAGCGCGTAAGGGCTGAGATCCGCCTGGGTGTCGACGATATCAAACTGGTGCGCGCCTTCCTGCAGCATATGGACAGCGCCGCTCATAGGCAGCGGAACCCGGTCACCCGAGAACTCTTCAGTCGTCATCACCGCAATATCGACCACCGGCTTCGCATCGATACACCAGGGCTCCTTCTTCGCCACTTCCGAATAAACAGATCCGATCAGGTCGTATGTCGTCTCACAAATCTCGCCTTCAGGATGCAGCTGATCCCCAACGCTGCACTTGGCACCGTGAGCGAGCATCTGGAAGCACTCGTACTGGAGCGCTTCCGGATTCTTGAATGAATGGAAGTCCCCCCAGGACGTATGGAATTTCCCCGTCATCCCCATGCAGTCTTGACCGAGTGTACGGGCATACCGAACAGCCATCGGGAAATGGACATACCCCCACCCACCGCTCGGAAGCGACTCCAGTTCGAAGTGAGAGTAGGTTTCACTTGTGGTCCGATGTTGAGGACCGATATGGCCTGAATTGTAGAAGATCGTCGCCTCTGGATTCAGGTCCCGGACGAAAGCGGACATGTCCGATCGAAAGGCCTCCATCACCGTCTGACCGTAGGCCTGTCGCTGAAGTGCATCCGCCGGATCCATCCCCTTGTCGATCATGCCCCGACGTGAGTGGATCGAGGAATCATCCAGCTCCTGCACGATGTCGAAGAACAGCCCATCAACGGGAACACAGTTGAAGAGATCTTTGACGTGTGCTTTCAGAAAGTCCATGTAGGGAGAATTGACCAGAAGCCTGCGATAGAACCCGGGTTCGTAGGGTGCCGTACCGGCGACTCGGCCATCCGCCTCGACCTGCAGCCACTCCGGATGATTCTCTGCACTGAATTCATCCCACTGAACCGTCAGGTAGACGGGTACCCGGATGTCACGCGCGTGACACGCTTCGATCTGCTCCTTCAGCAGGTTCGACGTCAGGTTCGGGTGACGGCGCTCTGCAAACTGATCTGTGTCGTAGTACAGCCACCCATGATGACAACGCCCGAAACAAGTGACGGAATCGACATGGGCCCTCGCAAGTGTGTCGGCGAACGCGTCCGCATCGAATCGCGAACCGATCCCGGCTATGCGTTCGCTTGTATGGAAGTCGAGATGAATCTGTCTGAACCGCAGCTTGTGCCTCATTTCTCCTCCGGCTGGTTATTCATTGTACTCGTCAATATTGCGATGACGTCTGTCGTTCGCAAGACGCGTCATCGTTCAGCCCGTCGCGGAAATCGGGTTGGCATACCTGGCCCAGCCTCAACGGGTTAAATCCATCTGACCGAGAAAATCGGCAGAACCAGCTGCATCCAGATCCCGTTGTCTTCCCTGCCAACAGAAGAAACACGAAAAGGCGGTGCCATCCCCCCGATGGACGATTGACAGGCCAACAAGCGGCCGATATTATTCGGCATCATCACAGAGAACTTACCCGGCTAGGAGACATACGCGTGAAACGACCTAATATTCTGTTCCTAATGAGCGATGAACACCGGCCCGATGTCACGGGGTATGAAGGTGACAAGGTCGTTCGCACCCCCGTACTCGATTCACTCGCAGAGACTGGCGTCGTGTTCAGGAACGCCTACACCCCCTCGCCCATCTGTGTTCCCGGGCGGCAGTGCCTCATGTCCGGACAGCTTCCCAAGACCTGCGGTTGCGAAGGCTGGCTGGACCTGCAGCCAAACTACCGGACTTTTGCCCGGCACTTCACCCAGCACGCGTATTCGACCGTCTGCTGCGGGAAGCTACACCATCAAACCTGGGATCAGATGCAGGGCTGGACGTCCAGACCTGCAGGGGATATCAGCTTCTCCACGAACGATCTTGAAGGCCGCGTCGAGGAAGAGTTCAAGCGTTACGGTCGACCCTTCGCTGGCATCAAATGGTCCGATACCAAGGAGGTGAAGCGGGCGGGCGTCGGGGAGTCTCAGATTATCGAGAATGACGAGGACTGGACAGAGGCCGCACTCAAGTCTATTGAACGTCACTTCAACGACGCCCAGTACGACCGCGAGTCCCCCGGTCGGCCGATGCTCCTGATGGTCAGTCTCATCGCGCCGCATTACCCATACCAGATCGACGCGGAGCGTTTCGGCTATTACCTGAATCGTGTCGACCCCTTCCTCGACCAGGAAGTATCAGAGCATCCATTCCTGAGTCAGAGACAGGTCCGTCCCGGTGTCGACGCCTCGGAGCGTGAGTTACGCAGAGCGACCGCGGCATACTACGGGATGGTCGATCACATCGACACGCTCTACGGGCACGTCCTCGGCCAACTCGAACACGTTGGCCAGGATCTCGACGACTGGATCATCATCTACACATCGGATCACGGGGAGATGCTCGGCGAGCACGGCATCTGGGAGAAACAGAAATTCTACGAAGCCAGCGCGAGAATCCCCCTGGTCATTCGCTGGCCCAGGGGATTTGAAGGCGGACGCATCGTCGACGAAAACGTGAACCTCTGTGACCTGTTCGCGACCCTGAGCGACCTCGCGGGTCTGTCGATCCCGGACGGTCTGGACAGCCGCAACCTGGCACCGTTGCTCAAGGGAGAAGACGCCGACTGGAGCAACGAAACGGTGTCACAGTTCGGCGCGCATAATGTGATGATTAAACAGGACCACCTCAAATACCAGAACTATGGACCGGAGATGCCGGAAGTCCTCTTCGATCTGCAGAAAGACCCGGCCGAGAAAACCAACGTCATCGACGACTTGATCTATTCCGACGAAATCGGAAGATTCCGTTCCCGGCTCGCCGAACTGGGCCACGGTCCCAATGCGGATCCCCATTACGTCAACGCCGGCTACTAACACGGGTGATCAGGCCTCCGACCATCCTGTCTGCACGCCGAAGCCAAAACGCAGGTGCGAATAGACTCGCAATGAACCAGACAAGCATCTTGATCGATGCCTCCGACAGGGCAGGTCATATCGAATGCCGGGGATGCAAGAGGTAACCCTTTCACTGGACACAAAACGAATGAAACGAATCGTCATCGGTACCGACATGGAAGGCTGTGCGGGAACCGTTTCCCTCCCCGATCAGGCTCGGGCGGACGGCCGCTACTACGAAGAGGCGCGACGCATTGCGACTCAAGAATTCAACGCCGCCGTCGAAGGCCTCCTGGATGCGGGGGTGGAAGACATTCTGATGCTTGACGGACACGGCCCCGGGGCGGTCTCCTTCGTCGATCTGCATCCGGCGGCCAAACTCCTCCACGGACGACCAGCTGCCCCAACCTCTGTTCGCGATCCGATTCTGAAGGAGTATGATGCCTGCGTGATGATCGGGCAGCACGCGATGGCCGGGATCCGCACAAGTAATCAGAACCACACCCAGAATGGACGTACTATCGATTACTACAAGCTGAACGGGAACAGGATCGGTGAGATCGCTCAGTTCTCACTTTACAACGGCGCGCTCGGGCTCCCGATGTTCTTCCTGAGCGGCGAGGATATGGCCTGTCGCGAAGCGGAGAAATTGATTCCCGGTGTATCGACCGTATCTGTCAAGACTGGCCTGGGCAGGAGT
>CAYYGZ010000052.1:17367-21961 GCA_964471275.1 uncultured bacterium
AAGCGCACAGACGAATTCGAGAAGGGATTGCAAGAGCTGTCGAGAAACAGAGAAAGGAGCCGATCCCTCCTTTTGAGATTCCCGGTCCCTACGAGCTTGAAAAACGCTTCCACTTCACCGACGAAGCCGATGCCTCTGCGGGTCAGCCGGGCGCGGAACGAATTGACGACCAGACCGTCGGATTCCACTCCGATGACATTCAGGAGATTATCTACAAGTAAGGACGGGATCTGATCCCGCGCTCAGGCGTTCCCAAAGGTGAGGAGGAGGTCTTGAAATGCACACACGCCACAGACTCTATCTCACTTGCGTTGCAGGACTGTCATTCTTCTGCCCCGTCGACCTTGCACCCGCAGATGGTTTGCCTCGGAGCCACTTGTATCCGCTGGAAGAGCCGACTCATCCGGCATCAGAGGTCTCGAGAACGGTCTGGAAGATGGATCCGATGCCTGTCCATTCAGGTCGACCAGGCGTTGAATACGCACTGACGATCGTAACCCCGGATTCATCAATCGACTACCAGTAGATTCAACAAATCCATTAAACTTCTGTTATTATTTATGTTGTCTATATATACATATATCCTTATAAGGATATATGGTCTTAATGTCTGTAGACAAAACGTCCATCTTGAAAGCCACCATTGCCGACCACTCAGCCGAGTCGGGCTGTGTTGTCTGCCTCGCACTCGACGGGCTCGACAGCTTTCGCAGAGAATACGGCTATGTGCTGGGCGATCAGGTTCTGAACCACGTGGAATCAGTCGCCTCAGAGGTCCTTGAGGCCGTTCTCCTGATCCGGACTGAGGACGACCAGTTCCTGGCACTGATCGTTGCCGGGAGAGACGGGACCCAGGCTCGAACAGATCATCTGCGACAGAGAATCGCTGGTAGCAGGCTTCGTTTCACTGTTGATGGGAACCAGATTGCCCATTCGATGACGATTTCCGCAGGGATCGCACCCTACGATTCCCCGGCTCCCCCTCTCTCAGACCTGCTGAGCCATTCAACGATGGCCTGTGTCAGTGCCCGGCAGCAGACAGATTCTGTTGTAGTCTACGCGGACAGGGACAATCTGACCGGCCTTCCGACAGGACGGGCCCTGGCGGCCTTGCTCGAGGACACAATCGCTGGAGCCTCCCCAGAAAAGCCCATATCCGTGCTGCAGTTGGACATCGATGGATTCGGTGCATACAACGAGGGGGCCGGTCGTGATGCCGGTGATCGCCTGCTGGTGGCTCTTGCCAGCGAGTTCTCTGGAATCTCTGGGGACACTGGAACGGTAGGCAGACTCTGGGCAGACGAGTTCCTGGTCATTCTGCCCGGATGCCGGGCGGAGGATGCAGCGTACCGGGCCGAGGCGGCTCGACGCACGCTTGCCGAGTCTACTGGCTCTCTCGGAGAGATTTCGCTCAGCATCGGTGTAGCGACCTATCCGAGGCACGCGGCGGATGCCTGGGAGCTCGTGCGCAAAGGAAGAGAAGCCCGCTTTCAAAGCCGTGAGAGCGGAGGAGGGCGTACGACCGTAGCCGAAGCCGACCAGATGGTTACGAAGACGAGTCACTTCAGTAGAATACAGCTCAAACGGCTGGCGGCGCTGGCGCGCGCTCAGGACCGATCGGAGGCCGCCATCCTGCGCGAAGGTCTCGATGGGCTGCTTCAGTTGTATGATGACGGTGCACCAGAGCCGTTATCCCTCCGGCATCCACTCGAATAGCTGGTAGTGGTCCCCATCCATCCCGAGCGCTTTGTAAGCATTCTGTGCCAGCGTGTTGTCCCGGTGCACATACAATCGCAGGCCCTTCAGATTGCTGTCCGTCTCGACCATCTGTCTCAGGTAGACATAGAGTTGCTTGAACACGCCCTTCCGTCTTGCGTCCTGAGTGACATAGAGCGAGTGAATCCAGATAACCTCTCCGTTTCGCCAATCGCTCCATTCCCGCACCGTCAGCAGACAGCCTACGGGTTCTTCGTCAAGTTCGGCAATCAGATATTCACCCTTGAGTGGATCGATTAGAGCAGCTCTGACGCCCTGCTCGAGAACGTCGGCAGCAAGCGAAACTCCTTCTGCTTCGTTCGCCATCTGCTGCTGAAAGGTAGCAATCAGCGTCTGATCTTCCAGAACAGCCGGTCTTACGTTTATCATTGCCATCCTCTGGCTAAAGAACTTCCTACACGTTCACGCCACTCCGCGACCATTCCTTCGAGATCTCTCAAGATTCGAAGGTCACGTTCGTCGAAAGTGGCACTCTTGGCTCGACAGTCAGATCGAATGGGCAGCCCTGACCTACTCAGGAACAGCTTCGCCGATACCGGATAGTCTACCCCGATCGCCCGTTCAGCGACACTCAGAAACCGATGCAAGCGGCGCGCTGTCTCTGGTTCCTTGTCAAAATGCTCACAAAGCCAGACATACAGGTCAGCATAGAAATTTCCCGAAATCCCACAGAACCCATCTCCCCCGTTCTCCAGGGTCGTCCACAGCGTCGCTGCACAGGCATCGTAGAACTGCAACGACGTCCCCCGCGACTCCTGAATCTTCCCGACGATATCGTCCTCACGACAAGACGTGTCTTTCGTAAAGTCGAACCTTCCCGTCTCCGCACACCAACCAAGTGTTTCTGTCGTAAGCAGCCGATGATAGGGTCGGGGACATTCATACAGACCCAACCGAACGTCCCCAGTCCTCGTCAGCATCTGCTCAACGTTCAACCGCCAAACCGACTCATCCTCGCCATCGTGAGCCATCTGCGAAACAATCACCACCACACCGTCAACACCCGTTTCAGACATCCGCACGATGGATGCGCCCTGGGCTTCTGTGTCTCCCCCAAATGTCCCTGACGCGAACACCGGCACACGGCCAGCCGTGCGATCTACGACCCGTTTAGCGATCGCTATCCGCTCCTCATCTGTCAGATCGTACATCTCACTGGACAAGCAGACAGAAAAAAGTCCCGACACGCCGCAGTTTATATACCATTCAGTCAACGAATCCAGTCCATCCAGATCGACAGACCCCGACTCGGTGAAAGGCGTCAGCATAACCGGCCAGACACCCGCCTGTGAGGTTTCAGTCACAATTGCGTCCTATGCGAAATAAACCAGGTATCAAAACATTGATCTCTCGAGGTCTCAGAAAACGATGTCCCCGGTGTGGCGAAGGTGAAATCTTCCGCCGCTGGCACGAAGTGCGTCCTCATTGCGAATCCTGTGGTCTGGAACTGCAGGACAGGGAGGGTGATTGCTGGGGATTCATGTATGTTAGCACGGCTGTGTTAACTGGCCTCTTCTTCATCGCAATGCTGCTCTACCGGCCGCCAAGCCTCCTGGTTGCCCGCTTCGCCCTATTCGGTGCTGGTCTCGCTCTGATCGGTCTTACCTTACCTTATCGAAAATCGCTCGCCCTGGGCCTGGACTACCTAGCTGATCCAACTGATAACTCCGTCCCATCAGGTCATTCGGAGTAACATCTCCGCCGTTACCTCATGCTTCGGGCACTCCCCCTCGCACACCAGACGAATGTCTTCTACCAGACTCTTGCTCTGCCTGATCTGTCGGTCGTATGTCAATCCCCCCCCGTGAGGCGTTAGAATGACATTGTCTAGTCCCCGCAGGGGATGTTCAGCATCAAGGGGCTCCTTCCAGAATACGTTCAGAGCTGCACGAATCCGACCGGACACGAGTTCAGAAACCGTTGCATCCTCGTCGAGAATACCTGCGCGAGCAGTGTTGACCAGCAACGCATTATCCGGCATCAGGGCCAGTTCACGCCAGCCGAGCATTCCGCGCGTATCTACGGTCATGCCCGCGTGAATCGACACGACCTCCGATCGACTCAGAAGCGCATCCAGACTCACTGAATTGACCGAAGACCCGCTGAAGTCCCCGTAAGGATCGTAGGCTGTGATGTCACAATGGAAGGGAGCGAGGAGCTCCGAAACCCGTCGTCCGATCCCGCCAAAACCCACAAGCCCGACCTTGCGCCCTCCCAGATCCAGCGGCGATCTTGCCCTTCCCCACCCCTCGTCGCGCAAGGCCGATATCATATGCGGAATATCTCGTAGCCCGCATAGCATCATCGCCACGGTGAACTCAGCGACTGACTCAGCCATCGCCCACCCTGCATTGAACAACGTTATACCTTTCTCCATCAGATACTCGGGCTCTGCTCGCCCCACGGCTCCGCCAACAACACCCACCGCCAGTAACTCACCAGCCGCATCGATGATTTCGCGCGTCAGTCCGCCGCCGCTTCGACCAACGATGGCGATGTCCGTCGCGTAAACAGCTTCAACCTTCTCCTCATCCGTTGGCCGTCGCTGCTCCGGATTCTGGTTCACCTCTGCGAAATCCCTTACCTGCGCACGATACGCCGGCAAAAACTCCGCATCATCTTCCTTCAACGAAATGTAAACCTTCGGCATCTCCCCAGTCTTCCTGTTTGTGGAATCCCCTGCTTCTCCCACAGGCACGCCTTCACACTAGGGAGCGCGTCATAACATCTCCCACACCCCAAAACCCCCCCCCCCAAAACCCACCCGCGCGCCCCGGAGTAAACCCGAAAAGTCCCCCCATAAAAACCCACCCGAAAC
>CAYYGZ010000053.1:0-21903 GCA_964471275.1 uncultured bacterium
GTGAAGCTTGGTGTCGGAGGAAGAATGTGGACTGAACATCCGGACGGCGCAGATCGAGATAGCGATAACGGAGCCGGATTTCTTCACTTAGCTCCTGGTCTGTCTCGATCTGGAACGGCGGTGTTTCTGCCTCGTTCAGGACCTTGACCGAGTCGCATTCGATGTCGATGGCACCCGTATCGAGATTCGGATTGGCCATACCCGCCGGACGTGGCTCGACCTTGCCCTGTATCGCCAGAACGAACTCGTTCCGAATGCTCTCTGCCTTGGTGTGCATATCGGCTTCGATATCGGGACGGAATACCACCTGCGTCAGTCCCTCACGGTCCCTGAGATCGATGAAGATGACGCCCCCGTGATCCCTCCGTTTCGCCACCCACCCCATCAACACGACGTCCTTGCCCACATCGTCAATCGTCAACTCGTTGCAGTGGTGGGTCCGCTTCCAGCCATCCAGTGATTCGGGCATCAATTCTTCCTGTCTGCTTTACGCACCAATACGGCTGGCGACTTCGCCAGCCCCGATTATAACCTGTTCACCCGTCTGAAGATCCTTCAGAGCGACGCTGCCTGTGGCCATCTCATCCGGGCCCAGAATCGCCACGTAGCGAATCTTCTTGCGATCGGCGTGTCGGAACTGCTTGTCAAGCTTGTGCTTGGCATTCAAGTAAAGTTCTGTGCGGATTCCGCTCTCTCGAAGTCGCCCGGCAAGTCTCACGGAGTCATTCATCGTGTCCTCAGAGAACACGGAAACCAACACCGTCGCCCCGGTGGCAGAGGGCGAGGGAGTCTTTTCGACTTCTTTCAGCAGCTCGGTAATGGCCATGTCCCCGACGGCGAATCCGACCCCGGGGATCAGGCGCTTTCCCCCGACCTGAACGGTCAGGTTGTCATACCGTCCGCCGCCAAAGAGAGCTCGGCGCAGGGATGTCTTGGCCCAGGCTTCGAACACAGTCCGCGTGTAGTAGTTGAATCCACGCACAATCTTGGGATCGAGCTCAATGTAGTTCTCCTCACCCCCCTGACTGAGGTGTGCCATGATCTCGTCGAGCCAGGGTGAGACGATCCGGGACTCCTGTGACAGGGCGTCGTGGAGCTCTGAGGCCTGGGTTTCACCCAGACCTGCCTCGCGCAGGGCGCCGAGGAACTTCTCTGCACTCATCTTATCGACGCGATCGATCAGGCCGAAGACTACCGGGACTATTTCTGCAGGGATCTTCAGGGTTTTGCGAAGCAGGTCCTCGGCTGCCTGACGATCGTTGAGCCGAATGGTTACGTGCTCGGGTGTCAGATCGAGCGTCTTGAACATTCTGCACGCCAGAGCGATGATCTCTGCGTCGGCAACCGGGGTCTCAAGACCCAGGAGATCCACATTCCACTGGAAGAACGCCCTGCCTCGTCCCCTCTGGGGCTTCTCGTAGCGGAAGAACTGGCCATAGGACTGCCATCTGATTGGGAATGTGAGCTGTCCCTCCCGGGTGGCGACCATACGGGCGAGGGTAGGGGTCAGTTCTGGACGAAGAACAAGGTCCCGGTTGTCCCGGTCTTTTAGCGTAAATGTCTGTTGATTAACGATTTCTTCGCTGCTCTTGCCCAGATACAGATCCTGATGCTCGAGCAGTGAGCCTTCATACTCCTCATATCCGAAAGCCCGACCAACAGATAGGAACCTATCGGACAACCACTTCTGGTAGGCCCAGTCATCAGGATAGAAGTCCCGTGTGCCTTTTACGTGCGGGGTGATTTTCTGGGCCATTTGGGTGCGGAACCGAGTCGGGTGTGTAGGGTCAGGGAAGCCGTCAAGCTACAAAGAAGGTGTTGTCCTGTCAAGACTTAGACGCAATCGGGCCTACCCGGAATTGTCAAGATCGAAAGCCGTTGGAAAGTGCTCGATCGAAGACGAATTTCCATTGAGTCGCACGGTGATCACGTCGAAGCGAGGTGAAAGAGAGATCGGGTTCTTGGCCAGATATCGGGATGTCGCGCTGCTGAGCTGTTTCTGTCTCGTTACACGCTCCTCTACAGCGATTTCCACGTTGGCAGCCGTCTTTACCTCGATGAATGCCAGCGTATCGCCTCGTTGCGCGATCAGATCGATTTCACCGCGTCCAGCCCTGAGGTTTCTATCCAGAATCAGGTATCCGGACTGTACAAGCCAGGCTTCGGCCGCTTCCTCTCACACGATATCTGGACTCTGTAACTGATTGGAACGGCGTGATATGCGGCGATTGATTTCACTCAACTCTTCGACAGAAAGCTTCTCAAGACTCCGATGCACCCGGGTGTGATAGGCGGCCAGCTCGCTCGATTTCTTTATGCTGTCGACAGTTGCACAGACGTCTCTAAAAGCGGTGGACCAGGTTGAGAGGGCTTCTTCGACTGTGCAGAAGGATCGCCGGTGTATTGGACACGGTCCGTGTGCCATGAGTGCTTTTGTGTGTGCCTCGCTAGCGTAGCCCTTGTGACGTGCAAAGCCATAGACCGGGTATTCTGCATCGTGTTCGCACATTTGACGGTCGCGTGTCACTTTTGCGATCACCGAAGCAGCTGCAATGCTCTGGGAAGCTGCATCGCCACCGATAATCGCCAACTCACTGAACCCGCTCTCCGGGAGGACATTCCCGTCCACAAGGATGCGGTCGGGCGGGACCGGCAGCCCACGGATGGCTTGCCGCATCGTCTCCAGAGTCGCCTGGTAGATGTTGATTCGGTCAACTTCCTCGGGGGAGACGGAGCCAAGCGACACGGCCACGGCCAGCGCACGGATCTCATCGAACAGTTCTTCACGATCGGCGGGCTTGAGGGCTTTTGAGTCATCGAGTCTCGGTATCCTGGCGTCCTGCGGCAGGATCACTGCGGCGGCGACGACCGGGCCCGCCAAGGGACCCCGACCCACCTCGTCGACCCCGGCCACGTGGCAAATCCCCTTGCCCCACAGCCTTCGTTCATGCTTGAGCATCCGGGTTATACGGGATCTCTCGGCACGCTCCGATCTTCTCTGGACTCGGGCCCTCCGGGCAAGGTTCTGCATACCGATGCGATGATCGGCTTCGAGCGAATCCAGAAATTGCTCCAGCTTTCGAGGACGTCTGGCCAGATACTCGGCGGCCTGCGAAACAGAAAGCTCCGTAACTGAAGGGTGTTTGGTCGGCATGATCAGGCAGTCGATAGTGGGTGTTCTGGAGGGGGGGCAAACCGTTCGAATGTAATCGTGGTCCTACGTGCGGTCAAGAACGGGCTTCTCTCGTGCGATTAGGCAGTCTAAACAATAGAGGCAGGACTCTCAAACCGGCCTAAGTTTGATCGGTTGGTTTATAGCTCTTATATTAGAGCTTTATGTGTCATTTCGCAGAATGATTCCGCAGGACGGCTAATGGAAGAGCAGTCGGACAAGATCACGAATCTGAAGAAGCTTCTCGCGTTCGTGAAGCCCTATCGCAGACGCCTGTTTGGTGCGCTGTCTCTGACGGTGATGCTGACGAGCGTTTCGATGACACCACCACTTATTATGAAGTTTATCGTTGACGAAATCGTGGTCGGCGGACGGTGGGAATGGCTCGAGCTCGTGCTTCTCATTATGGTTCTGATCCCGGTAATGGCCGCCGGTCTTCGTGTCCTCACGACCTACGCGATATCCGTGATTTCCCACCGTCTGATCATGGACATCCGAGAGGCAATGTTCAGCCATCTCCTGAAGCTCTCTCTCCAGTTCTACGATCGCATGGGAACAGGCAAGATTATGTCTCGCATCATGGGGGACGTGGCCACGGTGAGAAGTATGGTCACCATGCGGATGCTGAGTGTCGTGACTGATTTTGTCTCCTTCTGGTTCGCGATCGTTATGTGTGTCAGTCTCAATTGGAAGCTCGGCGTGCTTCTGATCCTTCTGCTTCCCCTGTATCTCTTCAACTACTTCGGATGGCGGGGCGGGATCCGGACCTCTGTGCGGGCCTGGCGGGCCAAGATGGATCGCGTCTCCGTCGGGCTGCAGGAACGTCTCAGCGGCGTGCAGATTGTGAAGGCATACGGGAAGGAGCGCCGTGAAAATCGAGCGTTTGCGACCGAAACACGCGACACGCTGGACCAGGCCATGCAAACCGCCACCTACCGTGCTGGCTATGCTTCGGGTGTGTGGGCAGTCTCCGGGCTCCGAAACACGGTCGTTTTCTGTCTCGGCTGCTATTTCGTGATTGAGGGCGAGATGACCTACGGCGCCGTGATGGCATTCCTGTCCTACGCGATGCGGGTCTTCCAGCCCGTCCTGAACCTGACGCAAGAAGCGCTCCGGTTTGAGCAGATGATGATTTCGGTAGACCGGATATTCGAGGTGCTGGACCACGAAATCGAGGTCAAGGACAAAACGGACGCGGTAGATCTGGTGGATATCGAGGGACGCGTCGTCTTCAAGGATGTGTGGTTCGAGTATGAGGAGGGGGAGCCCGTTATCCGTGGTGTCAACCTGGAGGTGGAACCGGGCGAGATGGTCGCCCTTGTTGGGCACACCGGTTGTGGGAAGACGACCTTGACGAGCTTGTTGATGCGGTTCTTTGACGTGTCCAAGGGGCGGATCACGATTGACGGTCACGATCTGCGGGACACCAAGGTCGGGGCAATGCGGAAGCAGATCGGGCAGGTACTTCAGGATTCGGTGATGTTCAACAGCAGCATCCGCGATAACCTGACGTATGGGAACGGAGATGCCACGCAGAAAGAGATCATTGCTGCAGCCCGTGTGGGCGAGATCCACGAATTCATCGTTCGAACCGCGGACGGCTATGACACGCTGCTTGGTGATGAAGGGATCAAGCTTTCCGTGGGTGAGAAGCAAAGGCTGTCGATCGCCCGAGCTGTTTTGACGAATCCCAGCGTCCTGATCCTGGACGAGGCGACCTCTTCGCTCGATTCGCTGTCGGAGGCGCTGATTCAGAAGGCGATGGCGAATGTTCTGGAAGGACGGACGTCTTTTGTGATCGCACACCGTCTGTCGACCATCGTGAACGCAGACAAGATAGTGGTCATGGATCAGGGCGAGATCGTCGAGTTCGGGCGCCACGAGGAGCTACTCGAGAACCCCGACGGCCGCTACCGCGAGCTTTACCAGCAGCAGTTTGCTGGCGCAGGTGAAACCGAAGAACTGGCGGCAGACTGATGGATCAGATCAAGCGCTTCATCCGCACCTACATCAGGCCGTTCTGGGTCAGGATGCTCGCGGTCATGCTTATGGCCGGGGTGACATCATCCTACTCGTTCATCCTCGGCTACATCACCAAGGTCACTGTAGACGACGTCCTCCAACTCAAGCCCGAAGTGACCGTGACCCAGAGTAGCGATGGTGGGTATGGGGACGGAGGCCTGCTGCCCCGCCAGACGAGCGGGCCCCGCAGGGATCCTCAGCTGACCATGCCTTGGAAGGATCCTCTGCCCGAGCAGGCCGAAACGAAGACACGAACCGAAAAGCTCCAATTCCTCTGGTTCATCTTCTTTACCTATCTGATCGTGCGATCGGTTTTTGCCGCCATCAACTGGTTCTACACCTACCACATCGCCTACGTCGGGCAGCGTATCGTCTACCGGATTCGGCTCGATCTGCACCAGAAGATCCAGAGGCTGCAGATGACCTTTTTTGATCGTCAGCAAACGGGCAAGATCATGTCTCGGCTGCTGGATGACGTGCAGCTGCTGCAGAACGAAGTTGCGACGACCTTTGTCCAGACGACCCGGCACGTGGCCCGTATTCTGATCGGCGTAGTCGTCCTAATGACGATCAACATTGAGCTGGCCCTGATGGCCTTTGCGGCACTCCCGATCTATCTGGTCGCCTACAAGGCGTTCCAAAAGGCGATTTCGGTAGCGTTCACACGGATGCGTGAAACCTATGCCGATACGTATGGGATGCTTGAGGAGCGTGTCCGAGGCGTTCGCGTGGTCCTGTCGTTCGCCAAAGAACGGGGTGAGTATCGCGCCTTCTACCGGAGACTCGTCCAGATCTTCCGCCTCGCCTTGAGAAGCTCGATGCTCTCTACCGGGCTGGGTGCGACCTGCAGTGCGATCAGTGCGGTTGCTACCGCCTTCATCCTCTATCAGGGGGCTTTGAAAATCCGGTCGGGTGACATATCTGTCGGTGATCTGATCTATTTCCACATGTCTGTAGGGAACCTGTTCATGCCGCTTGTGGCCTTGGCGAATGTGAACGCGACCATTCAACAGATGGTGGTAATCGTCTCACGGGTGTTCGAGGTCCTCGACGAGGAAGTCGTGATCCAGGATCGCGAGAGCTCGGCCAGGCTCGAGAAGGTCAGGGGGCGTATCGTCTTCCGCAACGTAAGCTTCCATTACTCCGAGGCCGGCGATCATGTTCTCAAAGACATCGATTTCAGTGTCAAGCCAGGCATGTCGCTTGCCGTTGTGGGGCCGTCGGGGGCCGGGAAGAGCACCCTGGTGAATCTGCTGCTTCGACTCTACGAACCGAGCGAAGGACGCATCTTTCTGGATGACTACGACCTCCGTGATATCCGACTGTCTTCACTGCGGTATCACATCAGCGTCGTCCCCCAGGAGCCCGTCCTGTTTTCAGGGACGATCGCTGAGAATATCGTCTATGGCCGAGAGGGGGCAACGCCTGCGCAGGTGATGACTGCCGCAAAGGCGGCGGAGCTACACGACTACGTGATGACGCTGCCCGAAAAGTATGAGTCACGGGTCGGGGAGCGGGGATCCAACCTGTCCGGGGGGCAGAAACAGCGACTCTCTTTTGCCATGGCTATGCTCACCAACCCCAGCATCCTTGTGCTTGATGACACCACATCAGCGCTGGATGCCAAGACGGAAGCAAAGATTCAAGAAACGTTGAGCAGGATCATGAAGGGCCGAACGACTCTTGTGATCACGCACCGGATCTCTACAGCCATGCGGGCAGATCAGATCCTGGTGCTCGACAACGGCAGAGCTGTCGGGTGGGGCAATCACAATGAGCTCGTTTCGCAGGACGGCGTCTACAAGGACCTGCACGATCAACAGACGAGCCAGCCAGAACCTGTCTACGACGACGAACCGCAACCTGTCGAGTAAAGAAAACGGGAGTGCCCTTCCGGACACTCCCGTTCACCAGATACCCTTACAGTGCTTGTCTACACCGGTTCGATCTCGAGTTCCTTGTAGATCGTTTCATCGTCGCCGGTATATTTCTTGATGCAGAGATCGCAGTCTACGCAGGGCCTTTCGTAGCAGTTCTTGTGGACACGGACCGGATACTGCTTCTTGAATGCCTCGGCGCTCTCCTCGGTGCCGAAGACGTATCGTTCTTGCAGACTGCCGAATGCCGCATAGATCAGGATGGGCCCGCCCTCGTGTTCATCTAGCGGTTTTTCGGTCCACGAATCGATGCCTGCCTGCGCCGATATTCGGGCTTTCCGCTTCTTCACGACCTCATCATCCGTCCATTTGAACTCGATGTATTCGACGTTGTCTTTCGACACCTTGGCTCGAACGACGCCATCGGTTATTCCGAGGATGTAGTAGTCCTTTGTGTCGAAGGTCGTGCCGCATTCGATCGTGCCGCCGCTCTTCAGGTGGATGATCGACTGCCCTTCTTCGGGCGAGATATGCGAGAACCACCCACAATTCGCACAAACTGTGGTGAAGAGGAACTGGTTTGTCTTGTGTCCGCACGACGGACAACGTCCTTCTTCCATCAAGCGAATGTCTCGGAGGGACGTTTTGGCGGCTTCCTTCACCGCCTCGTTGATCTCCTCCATCGTTTTATCGAGATGGCCCTTCCCGTCCTCGGACAGAAGGGACATTGCCTCTTCTACTTCCTGATCCTGTCCTTCCAGCACATACTGTTTCTCCCGCTGGAGGTCGGACCCGTTGTCTTCTTCTTTCTTGAAGAAGCTCTTCAGCATAAGTTCCCCCGATTGTCTTTCTCTATCCAACAACTGTAATCCACTACGCAGCACAAATTTACGCCAATTCGTATTTAGGGTCAAATCAGGGCAATTCGGCGCAAATCAGAAGCTGTGCTAATGGTGTCTATAGGCGCCGGATATGGAACCCGCCGTCTACGGGGATTGCTGTTCCGGTCGTAAAGTCCAGGTAGCCCTTCGCGATCGCCACTACGGCTTTCCCGATATCTTCCGGCTGGCCCCAACGTCGGATGGGGGTCAAACCGTCGCCGATCAGCTTGTCGTACTTCTCCTTTACAGGCCCTGTCATGTCTGTTTGTATGATTCCAGGCTGGATCTCATTGACCGTGATGTCGTGTTCGGCCAGGCGATCCGCGAACAGCTGGGTCATCATCGTCAGACCGGCCTTGGACAGACAGTATTCGCCACGGTTTACCGAGGCCGTGAACGCGGAAATCGAGGAAATCACCACGATGCGTCCCGGCCCCATTTTCCTGTCATTCTTGAGCTGGATCATGTGGTTTGCGGCATATTGCGTGAGGAAGTAGGGCCCGCGCAGGTTCGTCGACATCACCTCGTCGTAGCTCTCGGTTCCCGCATCCAGCAAATCGGCTCTTACGCGCGGTGCAATCCCTGCATTGTTCACGAGGAGATCGAGGCGTCCGAAGGCCTCGAGCGTCCTGTCCACAAGCGCTCTGCCGTCGTCAATTTCTGTCACGCTAGCCTGGCAGATCTCTGCCTTTACCCCTTTCAATGCGACTGCTTTCGCCGCCTCTTGCGCGGCTTCCTCGTTGCGTGTGTAGTTGATCATGATGTCGTGGCCGGCTTCTGCCAGAGAGATGGCGATTCCTCTCCCGATGCCTCGACTCGACCCGGTTACGATTGCTGTCGGCATAGTCAAGCTCCTGTGGCGTTTCGGTTAGACTCTGTTGTGTTGGCTGATCCGGATTCGTGACCAGGGACGAGCCAGTTCACAGATTTTCTCGTTCTGGATGGGCTTTCAGGTTATGATATCGGTTGGCGGCGTCGCTACAACGCCTAAGATAAGCAAAACACCAAGTCGATAAGATTGATTACACGGAGACCCTATGTCGATTCTGAAAGTCACACAGATGGGCCACCCGGTTCTGCGGCGTGTCGCCGACTCGGTCCTTCCTGGTATCATCCGGTCGGAGGATTTCCAGCGACAGGTAAGGGATATGCAGGAAACAATGGTCGAGTATCAGGGCATTGGACTGGCGGCACCCCAGGTTCACGTCTCTGCCCGGCTTCTGGTCTACCGTGCCGACAGCGACGATGGGGCCGAGTCGGAGATCCTCACACTCGTAAATCCCGTGATCGAACCGTTGGGTGATGAAACGGAGCCCGGGTGGGAGGGGTGCCTGAGCATCCCGGATATACGGGGCATCGTGCCGAGGCACAGGCGTATACGGGTCACGTCATTGGATGAGGAGGGTGAGGCGCTCGAATACACGGCGGAAGACTTCGAGGCGCGTGTCATTCAGCACGAGGTAGATCACCTGGACGGAATTCTGTATTTTGACCGTATGGATGATCTGCGGACACTGACCTACCAGACTGAGCAAGAAATGTACTGGATTCAGCCCGAGGTCGAGGACGAGGACGCGTGATTCGCATAACCGCTTCAGAAATCGACCAATCTGCCGAAAATAAGAGTATGAACCGTCTCACTGACACGTGGGTCCGCTCGTTTGGCCAGTGCTTGCTGGTTTCGGTCCTGCTTTTTGGTATGAGCGCCTGTGCTGTGCGTCGCGTACCCCCGATCCGCTATATTCCCGGTCTGGGTAGCAGCGGGGGGCACTCAATGGACGCAATACTGGCTCGTGCCCTTAAGGACAAGAATCCCGTCGTTCGGCTGGATGCGGTACGTCTTCTGGGCACGATGAACGCCACCCCTGCGGAGCAGCGTAAGAGTGCCGCTGCCTTGGGCAGAGCGTTGGATGACAAGGATGAGAATCTGAGGCTCGAAGCCGTAAGAGTGTTGGCGAATTTCCGGTCCGACATCGCCGGCCCTTACCTGATGAAGGCGATGCACGACGAGAGCATTCGGATCCGGCTGCAGGTGGTCATAGTGCTCCGGCGCTCGTATGAGACCACGTCGGATCAGACACAGGCAGTGTCGGCACAATAGTGGACCGATCCATTGTTGGCGTGCGCGGTGGCGACCCAATTGGGTCGTCTTTTTTCGTGCTCTGGACGATCCTGACATCCAGACCTACTTTCCTGTTAATATCCATACTTGTGGGGAGGGAAGATGGAGCACGAAAACGTCGCTAGTGTCCGGAAGATCATCGAGAGAGTCAGTGTCTTCAGGCGGATGACTCTGTGGGAGACAGATGCGATTCTGAAGCTCTGCGAATATCGGACGTTTGAGCGTGGCGAACTCATCTACAAAGAGGGAAGACCAAGTGATGAGATGCTGATCCTGCTGCAGGGGGGGCTGGTTGCGACGGCAGACTCCGGCACGGCCCTCGGCCGGATCGAGCCCGGCACGACGACGGGGGAGATGGGACTGCTCACGAAGAGTCCTCGGTCGGCCAACGTCGTCGCGAGCGAGCAAAGCGCTGGGTTCGCCCTGAAGAAGGCAGATCTCGACCGCCTCTTCTAACGCAACGAACGTCTCAAGATGAAAGTTTACGAGAACCTCGTGAGCCTGCTCTGCTCACGTCTTGCACAAGCCAACGTAACGATAGATAGCCAGATGAAACTGGCCTAGAGGCCGCTTGAGCGAATCTTTCCCCAAAATGCAAATCGGTGACATAACGGTTACGGCTTTGTCTGCCGGCCGTGTCAGGATGGATGGCGGGGCTATGTTCGGCGTCGTGCCAAAACCGCTCTGGTCACAACGTCTCGTGCCTGACGACCGGAATCGTATCGATCTCCAGATGTGGTGTCTGCTTGTCGAGACCCCCAATGAGACGCTTCTCATCGAAACGGGATTTGGCGGCAAGGTATCCGATCGGCTGCGAGAGATCTACGGTCTTTGGGAGGAACCGGGGCTGATGACTGCGCTACGACAGGCAGGGAAGGGAGCTGGAGATGTTGATCGTGTGATCCTGACCCATCTGCATCAGGATCATGCCGGAGGGACGACCGTCCGGGAAGGCGAAGGCTTTGCGCCCGCCTTTGAGAATGCGAGATACATCGTGCAGGCCGGCGAGTGGCGGGATGCTTGGGAAGCCGATGGGCAAACGGCGAACGCCTACCGCTTGGTGGAGGTTCTGGATCCGCTGGAGCGATCGGGTCAGGTCGAGCTGGTCGATGGAGATACGGACCTAGGAAACGGCGTACGGCTTATCGTCACCCCAGGTCATACACGCGCCCATCAGTCCGTGCTGATCGAGAGCCAGAACGACGCGCTTTTTTATGTCGGAGATCTCGTTCCGACAGCGAGTCATCTCAGGCCCATCTATGTTATGGCCTATGATCTCTACCCGCGCGAAACCTTTTTCAACAAGGAGCGCTTTCTGGAGCGGGCGGCAGACGATGGCTGGTGGGTGATGTGGCCTCACGATCCCGATCTCGTCTGGGCGAAGGTCGTGACCGATGAGCGTGACGGATACGCCGCGATCCAGGGAGTTGCTGCAAGCTGATTGATCCACAACCTGAGGTCGAGACGTCAAGTTGCCGGGGCTCTCTGCCGTGTGATCCTATCCCGGATCCCGTGAGCGTCCTGGCCGGCTTCCCAAACAGATCATCCCGCGCACTGTGATCCATCGTCACAGTGACCCACGACGGGTAGCCTGCGCCTTCGTTTGACGCATCCTGCCGATACACCTATTATGCGCCGCACACCAACGGAGGATCCATGAAGATCTGGGTTACGGGCGATTGCGGCCCAGCCACGCTTCCTGCAGTAGACCGCCTGAGGATCCATCACGATGTGGTCGTGTCCGATGCGACTCTCGATCCACTTGACCCCGAACAGGTCACGCCGATGGTTGCCGGGGTCGATGCCCTCCTGCATCCGGCTTCGATTGCCGACGCGTGTTCAAACGAAGAGACTCTGGATCGGGCTGCCCGCGGTGCCTACGTAGTTCTCACCGAAGCGGTGAAAGGTGGCGTTGGGAGAGCCGTCCTCGTCAGCGATTTATCGTGTTTTGCAGACTACCCCTCCGACTACGTGATCGATGAGACCTTCCGTCCTCGACCGAACCCAGATGCTGCAAGCCTGGCTCCGCTCCTCGCAGAGCGCACGTTCCGCGAGTTTTCCAGACAGGAATGCATCCAGACCCTGTGTCTTCGGTTCGGATCCGTCGATGTTCCCGGCGGCACCCCTTCCGGGATGGCGGTCGACGCCATCGACCGGGCTCTCACAAACGAAATCGAGAGAGGCACATACCGGTCGTGGCTGTTTCACGTAGCCGACAGCAACCGTTTTCCTCTCAAGGCCGCGAAGGGCAAGCCGCTCGTGCTGGGGCAGAAGCCGTGAGGGCCGTGAGCGCCGGAAAGGTGTGCATATTCGGCTCCGGTGGTCCGGTTGGGGCGGCGGCGCAAGAAGCTCTGAAGGGAGACTATACCCTCAGGCTGACCGATATTCGTGACGTTCGCGATGTGATCGATGCGGGTCCCCAGTCGGCGGGGGCGCCTCTTCCGACTGTGCCGGAGGCACCACACGAGTGGGTTCAGGTTGACGTGAGTAACTACGATCAAGTAGTTGCGGCGGCGGACGGGATGGACGCACTGATCAATGCCAGCGTGCTGCGGCACGATCCTTCCCGCTCGTTCATGGTTAACACGGTCGGAGCGTTCAACGTGATGAAGGCTGCGGTGACCTGTGGGATCAAGAAAGTCATTCACACCGGGCCACGACACACGCGGCTCAGTTTCGAAGGCGACTACTGGTCCGATTTTGGTGTAACGGATGAAGCGCCACTGCACCCCGGTTCCGATCTCTATGCGCTTTCCAAATGTCTGGGCGGAGAGATCGTGAGAACGTTCGCCGAACGGCACGACCTAGATGTGATTACCTTCCTCTATTGCGCGTTCAGACAAGGCGACGGTGGCAACGCTCCTGACGGAGCGGGCGCGCATCCGTTCACGATATCCTGGGAGGACACGGGTGACCCGTTTGCTTATGCCTTACGAGCGGACCGCCTTCCTAATAATTACGAAGTCTTCGATATTCTCGCTGACCTGCCCCACGGGAAGTTTGGCACATCGAAGGCTGAACGCCTGTTGGGATGGAAGCCCAAGCATAACTTCGAGCGGCTTTTTCGAATGCCATAGATCATCAAACGCGAATCCCGGGTGGTCAGTATCCGTAGATCGGTTGACTCCCCGGATCGATCCCTCTATCTTGTTCAGGCGCCTCAATCGGGGCGTTTTCGCTTGTACCCTCCACATTTGAATGCCTACCTGAATGCCCAGAGGTCGCTGTCATTTTGCTCTGCTCGCCAGGCTCCACGAAGCGCTTAGAGCATCTCTACCCGATGTTGCCGAGCTCGCCGATCGTGAACGGCCTGCCTTCTGTGCGGGTAGCGTCGCCCCAGATGCGATGCGTTACTGTTCCGACCTCGGGAAGTTTGGGACCCATTTCTATTCCGAGGATCGGCCGGAAACCTGGGGACAGTCTGTCAGTGGGATGTTCGACGCCCATCCTGACCTATCGGATCCGGGGGGGCTGGATGATCGTGAACTGGCGCTTCTGCTCGGCTACATCTCACACCTGACCGTTGATGAAGCTTTCCGCGATATCGTGACACACCAGGTGCACGGGATCGCCGAGTGGCGTCCGATCATCGGTGGACTCTGGTCGATCGTCGACGAACTGGATTTCGTGCACGCAGGGCTTGTCGATGCGCTCTCTGCTTACGGTGGCGAATGGAGTTTGAGCTTTATCGATGGTAAGAGGGTCCGTGAGTATCTGGATTTGGTTACCCCCTGGGCAGAGACAACCGATCCCTGGGAGTCCGAGCAGGTGTTCCGCCGGCTGGTGAGGGATACTAGGCCAGAAGGGGAAGCGAGAGAGATCTGGCTGCACAATCGCAGGCAGGCAGCCGGGATTCTGGATGGTGCCCGGAAGGATGACTTCGTGGATGCTGCCGTTCGTCTGGGGCTTGGCGAGATCCAAACGTTTGTGAACGGCGGATACTGCAAGATGCCCTGCACCTGACTCGCTATGTCCGGTCCACACTCAAGAGCAAGACTGCTCGGTATTCTTGTGGTCACGTTCATCGGCCTCGGGTTACTGGTTGAATTGCTGGGCTACGTGACATACTATTTGGCGCCAACGGATCAAGCCTCCCAGCGGGAGGCCGTGGAGCTGAACCGCGCTCTGGGTTCGCTCGCGAAGCGTCCCGATCTGCCGTCTCAACCTGCAAGACTGAGTTCCGAATCTCCCCCGAAGCATCATCGCGTGATGGAATGGCCTGCCACCAGCGCAAAAGTGTTTGCGGAGGCGCCCATGCTACAGCGGCAGAGCTCCGCCGGAGCGCTACCTCCCGTTATCGAGCGGTTGCCGACGGAGCCCCTGGTCATCATTCCTGTCGACCAGATGGGACCCTACGGTGGCACCTGGACGAGATGTGGGACCGGTCCCCAGGATGTCGGTGTCTACCACCATCGCTTCGCCTACGAAGGTCTCGTCCGCTGGGATGCGATGGCACGTGAGATCCTGCCGAACCTGGCTGTGAGCTGGGAGGTCGCGGATAAGGGAAAGACATTCACCTTCCGACTCCGGAAGGGCGTAAAGTGGTCTGACGGTCACCCCTTCACTGCCGCCGATATCGCGTTCTGGTATGCAGATATCGTTCAGAATACGGATCTGACCTCGGTGATCCCCGGTGAATACAGGGTTGGCGGCGAGTTGATGCGATTCGAAAAACTCGACGATTTTCGCATCCGATTCCGATTCCGGGTTCCGAACGGTCTGTTCCTGAAGCGTCTCGCCTCGGGACGCGGCTACGAGATGGCCGAGTATCCGGCTCATTACCTGAAGAGCTATCACGCTGCCTACCGACCGGAAGCCGAACTGGAGACGATGGCCAGGTCTCGCGGGTTCGACACCTGGAACAAGCTTTTTGAAGACATCAGGAACTATCGGAGCCCGGATACGCCTCGGCTCTGGCCGTGGGTCATGGTCCAGCCGCCTCCGGCCCGGCCGGTTGTGTTTGAGCGGAATCCCTACTACTGGAAGGTCGATCCGGAGGGGCGTCAGCTTCCCTATATCGACCGGATGACCTTTGAGGTTCTGGATCAAGAGACGATCAACCTAAAGGCCATCAACGGCGAACTGGGTATGCAGGCTCGACATCTTCAGTTCAGCAATTACTCGCTCTTAAAGGAAAACGAGGCGCGCGGGGGATACCGCGTGTATGAATGGACGAGCGGGCAGGGCGGTCAGAGCGTTATCCTGCCAAACCACAACCACAAGGATCCCGTAATCCGTGAGATCATAGCTGACCGCAGGTTCCGAGTCGCGCTCTCGCACGCGATCAATCGCGAGGAAATCAACGAGGTCGGTTACCTGGGGATGGGTCAGCCGCGGCAGATGTCACCTCCGCCCACTTCGGTTTACTACTCCGATGCGTATGCAAACGCCTACCTCACCTATGACCCGGATCTTGCCAACCATCTTCTCGATCAGATGGGGCTCACAGAACGTGACCTGTCGGGAACGCGACTTCTGCCGGATGGACGCCCTCTGAAGCTCGATATCGAAGTCACATCGATCGCTGGCCGGCCGGCCTTGATCCTGATGGTCGCACAAAACTGGCGCGATGTTGGGATTGCGGCACAAGTGAAGGAGATGGCGCGCCAGCTGTGGGTGTATCGGAAACGAGGTGCCATGCACGACGTAGGCGTCTGGGGAGGGAGTGACGAACACTTGCCGATTCTGGAGCCCCGCTGGTTTGTGCCGATCGACCGGGTAGCCTACCACGCGCCCCAATACGGAATATGGTATAATACACGCGGTAAACGGGGAGAGGAGCCCCCGGACGACATGAAACAGGCGATGTTGGTACTCCGGAAGATCGAGGAAACGGTTGACGAAACCGAGCAGGTTCACCTGTTTGGGGAGATTGTTGACCTCAACCTGAAGAATCTATGGGTGATCGGTCTTGTCGGCGAGGTGCCGATGATCGGTGTGGTCAAGAATACGTTTCGTAATGTTCCCGAAACGGCAGTCGGCGGGTGGTCTTCGCGATTCCCCGGGAACACGGCGGTCGAGAGTTACGCGATAGATGAGAGGTATAACTAAGACAATGGTTCAGGCCCGGGCGAAATGAGGAAACGCGTCATCATCGGTATGCTGGCCATCTTCGGGACCTTCGGGGTGATCGTGGAAGCCCTGGGGAATCTGACCTGGCACCTTTCGCCACGGGATCCAGCTGCGATAGAAGAGGCGGGTCAGTTCCAGTCTCTCCTCGGTGGGCTGATTCAGACGCCTGAGGCGAGGATGGCGTCCTCGCATCCGGGGATGTCGGACGACCCCGCTGCAGCCGAGCTGGCACGGCAAGGCGCCAAACCGATCCAGGGCTTCCAGGCGGTTCATCAGGTGTCGGAGTGGCCGGAAGACTCAGGCGTCGCGTTCCGCGAGTCTCCGGTCCTGGCGGAGCAGGTAAGCATCGGCGTTCTGCCGCAAGTCGCTGAGAGACTGCCTCGACAGCCCCTCGTGATCTCGCCGCCCGATCAGAATGGCCCATACGGGGGGACGTGGGCACGGCTCGGAACGGGTCCCCGAGACATCAATATCGTCGAGGCACGTTTTGCGTACGAGGGTCTTGTCCGATGGGGTCCCAAGGGTAAGGAGATCCTACCGAACGTAGCGAGGAAATGGAAAGTGTCGGAGGAGGGACGGGTCTTCACCTTCTGGCTGCGCGAAGGGATGCGATGGAGCGACGGTCATCCCTTTACCTCTGACGATATCGTGTTCTGGCGAAACGAGATTCTCCTGAACAAGGAGATCACGCCGGTTGTCATCAGGGAGTTCAAGCGGGACGGAGAACCGGTCGTGGTCGAGAAGGTCAGCGACACCGTTTTCCGGTTTCGATTCAAGGAACCCAACGGTCTTTTCCTAAAAGCCCTCGCTTCGGGTCGCGGGATCGAGTGCACGCGAGAGCCCGCCCACTATCTCAAGCGATTTCTCCCCAAGTACGCAGGTCAGGCCCACGTCGATTCACTTGCCGCCGAGGAGAGTTTCGATCACTGGTCCAAGTATTTCGGCACGCTTCGTGAGTGGCGGAACGTGGATCTGCCCCGGCTCTGGCCCTGGGTCATTTCTGTCCCGCCTCCTGCTCGTCCTGCGGTGTTGGTTCGCAACCCGTACTACTGGAAAGTGGACCCCGACGGGAACCAGCTGCCTTACATCGACCGCATGACATTTGATGTCTTTGATGCCGAAACGATCAACTTCAAGGCGATAAACGGTGAAATGGGGATGCAGGGACGCCATCTCCTGTTCGATAACTTTCCGCTGTTTATGGAGAATACAAAGAAGGGCGGTTACCGTGTTGTTCAGTGGATGAGCGGCAGTGGCGGGTCGCTCCTGATCGCACCGAACCTGAATCACAAGGACCCGGTGCTGAGAGCGCTGATCGAGGATCGACGCTTCCGGATTGCTTTATCCTACGCGATGAACCGAGATGCGATCAACGAGATCGCCTACTTCGGGATCGGTACGCCGCGACAGATCGCCCCGCCGCCGATGTCGGACTACTACAGTGAATCGTTCGAAAAAGCATATACACGCTACGATCCAGAACTGGCGAACCGGATGCTCGACGAGATTGGGTTGACGGAGAAGACAGATCGCGGGATCCGTTTACGCTCGGATGGTGAACCCCTCTCTGTGTATATCGAAACGACGTCGCTCAACAACCGTGCTCTTGAGCTTGTCGCGGCGGACTGGACTGCGGTGGGGGTGAAAACGGAGGTCAAAGAGAAGGCCCGTCAGCTCTTTTGGGAGAATCAGAAAGCGATGAACCACGACTTCGCGACGTGGGGCGGCGCTGACGAGTTTGTGCCAACGCTAGATCCCCGGTGGCTGGTCCCGTGGAATGACAGTTCGATCCAGGCTCAGAACTATGCTCGATGGTTCCGGACGGGTGGGCGTCAGGGTGAGGCGCCGACAGGGGATCTCCTGCGGGTGACGCAGCTCTTCCAGCAAGTCGAGGTGACAACGGATGAGCAGGAACAGATCCGCCTGATGGGAGAAGTGATTGATCTGAATGAGCGGAATCTCTGGATCATCGGGACCGTTGGCCAGACACCATCTGTATACCTGGTCAAAGACACCTTTGTGAATGTTCCCGAGGTCGCGCTCTCGGGTTGGTCTTTCCGGACGCCCGGCAACACGGCGGTCGAGTGCTATGCGATCGATCCGAGTCTTGCAGGAAGCCGGAGCGACGGGTAGCCGTGGGTCTTTCTGCCAAAGCGACAACACGACTTCGATTTCTCGGATCGATGTTTGCGGTCTTTGTTGTATTTGGTGCGCTGGTCGAAGGTTTGGGAAGCATGACCTGGCATCTCTCGCCACGCGATCCGGCCGCAATAGAAGAGGCGTCGCAATTCCAGGGCGTGCTGGCATCGCTAGTGAACACACCAGAGGTCGGTCTGTCTGCCGTGGCGCCATCTCCCTCGGAAGAGATCCAGCCCGTCGTAGCCCCGGGTGGCCCCCGTCAGCCGGTCGGGAAGCATCGTGTCGCAGAATGGCCCGCATCCCGGGGACGCGACTTCCACGAGTCCCCTATGCTGCAGGAACGGGTGCTGCGTGGTGATCTACCGATCGTGTCGAACCGCCTTCCGAAGAACCCTCTTGTGATCGTGCCGCCAGAGCAGATCGGTCCGTATGGCGGTACCTGGCCGCGATTGGCAAACGGTCCGAAGGATATCGGTATCCTCGAGGCACGGTTCGCCTATGACGGTCTGGTCCGATGGGGTCCGATGGCGAACACAATTCTTCCGAATCTCGCCACGCATTGGACTGTCGAGGACAGCGCGAAAACATTCACCTTCTGGTTGCGAGAGGGCGTTCGCTGGTCTGACGGTCATCCGTTTACGGCGGAGGACATCCAGTTCTGGTATGAGGATGTGATCATCAACTCGGAGATCACACCTGTCATCCCGCGTGACTTCAAGCGCGAAGGGCAGGTGATGACTTTCGAGATGGTGGATGACCACACGATACGGTTTCGGTTTGTGTCGCCGAATGGACTGTTTCTGCAGGCGCTGGCGTCGGGGCGTGGGTACGAGATGGTGCGTCACGCGAAGCACTTCATGAGGAACTTCCATCCTCGATACACGCCGCCGGCCAGGCTGGACGAGATGGCGAAGGCGCGAGGCTTCGACTTGTGGACCAAACTCTATGAGGACACGTGGCAGTGGCGTACGAGCGAAACGCCACGGCTGTGGCCCTGGGTACTGACAGAACCGCCACCGGCTCGCCCGGCGGTTCTCGAACGGAATCCCTATTACTGGAAGGTGGATCCAGAGGGAAATCAGCTTCCGTATATCGATCGAATGACCTTTGAGATCTACGATGCCGAGACGATCAATTTCAAGGCGATCAATGGCGAAATGGGAATGCAATCCCGGCATCTGGCGCTGCAGAACTACCCGCTCTTCATGGAGGGGAGAGAGAAGGGCGGTTACCGCGTCAACCATTGGATCGATCCCTCCATGGGCTACAACGCGATCGCGTTGAACCTCAATCATCCGGATACGATGATGCGTGCCATCATCCACGATCGGCGTTTCCGAATCGCTCTTTCTCACGCAATCGACCGGGAAGAGCTGAGTGAGGCAGATTATTTCGGCATCGGCATGCCAAGGCAAGTGGCGCCGCTGCCGACTTCCCCTTACTATTCGGAGGCATTTGAGAAATCCTACATTGCCTACGACACGGATCTTGCGAATCGCATGCTGGACGAGATGGGATTGACCAAGAAGAATGCCTACGGCATGCGTCTCCGTCCGGACGGCGATCCGATCGCGATCCGGCTGGAGACGACTTCACTGAACAACCGTGTCCTCGAGCTGGTTGCCGCATATTGGACCGCAGTCGGAGTGCTCACCGAGATCAAAGAAGAGGCCCGCCAGCTGTTCTACGAGCGGAAGAAGGGCCTGCTCCATGACGGTGGTATCTGGGGTGCGGGGAACGGCCAGTCACCGCTGATCGATCCACGCAATCACGTGCCCTTCAGCGACGAGTCTATCTACGCAGTCGATTACGCACGCTGGTTCAGGACAGACGGCAAGCGTGGCGAGCACCCCCCGGACGACATCGCCCGATGTATTGAACTCTACCGGGAGATCGAACGCACCTCCGAGCACGGGAAGCAAGTTGAGCTATACAAGCAGATTCTGGAGCTGAACCGGAAGAACCTGTGGGTAATCGGAACCGTTGGCGGCATGCCGTCCATCTTCCTGGTAAGGGATGACTTCAGGAACGTACCCGATGTGGCGATGGGAGGATGGATATTCAGGACGCCAGGGAATACCGCGATGGAGTGTTACGCGATCGATCCGGCAGGAGTGAACTAGCGGTGAAGAGGCGTGAGACAAGCGTCTCGCCGTGTATGCGTTCTTCGGCCGACGGCCGTGGACGAGCATTTAAGGAGTCTGACTGGTGTTGAATCTCATTTTGAAGCGATTGCTCTGGATGTTCCCGACGGCGCTCGTGATCTCGTTCATTTCGTTCGCTATCATACAGCTTCCTCCCGGTGACTACCTGACGTCGTATATCGCTGCGCTAAGCGAAACTGGCGAGACGGTCGATGAGGCGATGGCGGCCGCACTGCGTGCTCGCTACAACCTCGATGATCCGTTTCACGTCCAGTATTTTAAGTGGCTGTTCGGGATGTTTCACGGCGAATTGGGGATGTCGCTCGAATGGGACCGGCCGGTGGGTGAACTGATCGGCGAACGCATCCTTCTTACGACGATCATCTCGATCGCTACGCTGCTCGTGACGTGGGCGATTGCCATACCGATCGGTATCTACTCCGCCGTAAGGCAATACTCGCTTCCGGACTACTGCTTCACCTTCATGGGTTTTATCGGGCTGGCGACTCCGAACTTCCTGCTGGCTCTGGTTTTTATGTATATCGGCTATGCGATTTTCGATGTCAGCGCGGGTGGGTTGTTCTCTCCCGAATACCAGAATACCGCTTGGTCGGTGGGTAAGGTGATGGATCTCATCGCCCATCTCTGGATCCCGGTTATCGTGATCGGTACTTCTGGAACGGCCGGACTGATCCGCGTGATGCGGGGTAACCTGCTCGACGAGCTTCGCAAGCAGTACGTGATGACGGCCCGCGCCAAGGGGGTCGCGTATTGGCGGCTTTTGCTGAAGTATCCGGTTCGTGTCGCGCTCAACCCGCTGGTCAGTACGATCGGGTGGGTCTTGCCGGGGATCGTATCCGGCGCAACAATCACGTCCGTCGTGCTCGGACTGCCAACGACCGGACCTCTGCTGCTCCGGGCTCTGATGAATCAAGATATGTATCTCGCAGGCAGCATGGTCATGATGCTGAGCATCCTGACGCTGATTGGTACCCTGCTCTCAGATATTCTGCTTCTCGTTGTTGACCCGAGAATTCGATACGAAGAAGGGGAGCGCTAGATGGCGTTGCCGCAAGAACAGTATGACGAAGAGGAAGATGTAGCCGACGGAGAGACTGCCGTTCACGCCGCGTCACAGTGGCAGCTGATGTGGTGGAAATTCCGGAAACACAAGGTTGCGATGGCGGCAGGGATGGTGATCCTGTCTCTGTATACCGTGGCGATTCTGTGCGAGATTCTCGCGCCCTACACGCTCGAGTCACGGAATGTTCAGTATGCCTTTGCTCCACCGCAGCGTCTTCGTCTGATCTCGAACGAGGGTATCCACCTCTGGCCGTTTGTTTATAAGCTGGATGGGTTCAGGCACCCCGAAACGCTCCGGAAGTACTATGTGGAGGATGAGACGACGCGTTACCCTGTGAAACTGTTTGTGCGGTCTGAATCCTATTACTTCTGGGGACTGTTCGAGACGGAC
>CAYYGZ010000054.1:0-21678 GCA_964471275.1 uncultured bacterium
CCTGAGTTCCCTCAAACGGAGGAGCTCGAGCTAGCCTGCTAAAGTCGGCGCCCTGATCGAATCCCACAGGCAAGAAACGTCAGGACGGGCTATGCAGCTTTCGCTACGCAGCCATTGCGTACGAGTTATCGTTCGCAGATATTTTTTAGTTCCATCGGATTTACGAGGAGATGGCCCTCGGCACGCAGCTAACACCTTTCTACCCCCGTCGAAGCCTAGTCGCCCCCTTCGGTTTGCCTGGACTGCCGGAAGCTTGAGACGCCCAAAGTATACAGGTCTGACCTGCAATGGTCAAATTCGGCTCGTGTCGTCTGGTGGGGCAAATTCTCCACCTGGGTCAACAAACCTGACGGTGTATCCGCGTATCTCGTAGGCTGAAAGCATCATAACTCGTGGATAATTCATATTCTTACGTGCATTTCAGAGCTGCGGCATGGGGTTTGCCTGTAGCAGGGGTGAACCGGGGAAGGTGCAGACCCGGACCACAAAGTTCGATTTGCCCATCCGGGGATCCCGTAGCTCGGAGCAAGACTGACTTAGCGTCCGGATCGGCAATCGTGAGCGCATCTCCATCTCCCCACAGCTCCTTAAGAATCTTACCGTTTGAGCCCAGAACGACGATTGGTTTGCTCTTGGATTCTTGCGCTCAGGGAACCCGAAAGTACCAGCACGAACAGAATCAGATATGAGAACATGCGAGAACCTCCTCGTTGGTGTTGGGAAGGTCGACTTTTCAGTTATAGACTCAGAGCAGTTCCGCGTCCTGCCGGTCATCTGCATTCCGGCCTAGAGTCTTCGACTGTATCGAACGATCTCGCCGCCTCATCACCAGGCCACGCATAGACATTCTCTTATGCACGACTTCGGCATCTGTAGACCTGACTACAAACAACAGAGGCCCGCACTGGACTAGCACGGGCCTCCTCATGTCGCGGGTCACCTGTCGTGGGTCACTCGTTCTTTTCTCGCTCCGCCTTGAACCATTCGATCGTCCGCCTCAACCCCACTTCCGGATCCACTTCCGGCTCCCAACCAAGCAATTCCTTTGCCTTGCTGATATCGGGACGTCTCACCTTGGGATCGTCCTTCATCGGCAGCAGGAACTTCATCTTACTGTCGCTCTCACTGATCTGTACGATCTTCTCCGCAAGCTCCAGCATCGACATTTCACTGGGATTCCCGACGTTCACGGGTTCGTTATAGTCACTCATCATCAGCGCGTAAATACCTCTGACCAGATCATCCACGTAGCAGATGCTCCGCGTCTGCTGACCGTCGCCAAAGATCGTAATATCGTCGCCGTTCAGCGCCTGCCCCACGAAGTTCGGAATCGCGCGACCGTCGTCGAGTCGCATCCTTGGGCCGTATGTGTTGAAGATCCGGATGATCCGTGTATCGATTCCCACTTCACGGTGATAGGCCATCGTCATCGCTTCGGCAAACCGCTTGGCCTCGTCGTAGACACCGCGTACGCCAATCGGGTTGACGTTACCCCAGTAATCTTCCGTTTGCGGATGGACAAGCGGATCACCGTAAGATTCTGATGTGGACGCGAGAAAGAACTTCGCTTTTTTCACACGAGCCAATCCCAGACACCGATACGTTCCGAAAGCGCCCACCTTCATCGTATGGATTGAATGTACGAGGTAGTGTTTTGGGCTCGCGGGGCTCGCGAAATTAAGGATGAAGTCCAGGGGACCGGAGACGTGTACGAAATTTGTGATATCGTAATTCAGAAATGTAAAACCGTCATGACCGATCAGATGCTGAATGTTCTCCACCCGTCCCGTCAGCAGATTATCCATCGCCACAACTTCGTGATCTTCATTCAACATGAAATCACACAAGTGTGACCCGAGGAATCCTGCACCACCCGTTATCAGTATCCGCATCGTTTCTCCCAATCGTTCACGCTTTGATCGCCTCTGGACAACTGTCTGCGCATCCGGAGATGTCACACTCTCCTGTCCCTCTACGCCCTGCACCCCCGCAAGGGAGCCCACGGGAGAGGAGTTCCGCCGTAGCACGCCCCAGGCCCCACGCTCCGTGCTTTCATGCCTCTAAAGCTTGAAGACTTTCCCAACCGTCCGATCGCACCCTGACGTCGCATTTCGGGTATCGAAAACACATTGCGCCTGGTCGATCAGCCATTGGTAGTCGTAGGATTCATGGTTCGTCGCGATCACCAGACAGTCTGCAGCCGACACGGTCGCCTCATCCAAGTTGGCTGCCGTCATGTCCAAAGGTCCCACGGTCAGTCGATCCACAAATGGATCGTGATAGATCACGTGAGCACCCTTTGTTTGCAGCATCTCGATGATATCGAGAGCGGGTGACTCACGGATATCACAGACATCCGGTTTGTATGTCACCCCGAGTACCAGGATGGTGGAGCCCTTCACGCTTCGTTCGTACAGGTTCAGAACATCGGACACCTTTGTCACAACATAGGCCGGCATGCTGCGTGTTACTTCACTCGCCAGCTCGATGAACCGGGACTGGAAATCGAGCGTTCGAAGTTTCCACGCGAGGTAGTGCGGATCGATCGGAATACAGTGGCCGCCCAGACCTGGACCGGGATAGAAGGGCATGAACCCGTAAGGTTTCGTCGCAGCCGCATTGATCACTTCCCACACATCGATGTTCAGCTTGTCGCACATCAGGGCGACCTCGTTGACCAGAGCAATGTTGACGCTGCGGAACGTGTTCTCCAACAGCTTCGTGATCTCGGCGGTCTGCGTGGAAGAGACAGCAACGACATCGTCGATCACCTGCTCATAGAACAGAACGGCGACTTCATTGCATTGATCCGTCGTTCCACCGACTACCTTGGTCGTATTCGTCAGTGTATATGTCTTGTTCCCCGGATCGATGCGCTCAGGCGAATAAGCAAGGAAGAAGTCCTCGCCAACCTGGAGCCCGCTCTCTTCCATCAGCGGCAGGACCAGTTCCTGGGTCGTGCCCGGGTATGTCGTACTTTCCAGAATAATCAGCTGACCGGCGTGGAGATGATCGCGTATCTGCTCACAGGATCCGAGAATGAACGAAACATCCGGATCGCGTGTCTTGTTGAGCGGCGTTGGGACACAGATGACGATCACCTCAGATTCCGCGGCCACGCCGAAGTCGGTCGTAGCCGTCAGCTTGCCTGTCGCCCGCAAACCGGCCACTTCGAAACTCGGCACATCCTTGACATCGGATTCTCCGGCCTCGACAGTGGACACCTTGTCAGCGGACACGTCAATTCCCGTGACCGTGAAGCCAGCCTTACCCAACTCGACGGCCATGGGAAGACCAACATATCCCAACCCCACGACGGCAACACGAGCCGTCTTCTGTTCCAGCTTCGATTTCAGCCCCGTCATGTTCGATGACTGCGCTTCGACCGTTTGACTCATTCAGCCTCGCCCTGTGGTTACTGCGGAAATACTAGAAGCGTTGTGCGTATAGCGATTTCTGAGCGACCAACGTCTCTCACAATTCCGGAAAGCACTGGTGGAGGCTACCCGCGATCCATCAACCGAAGCAGCACCGCCTTCTGCGCGTGCATTCGATTCTCGGCCTGGTCAACTGCGATACATTGCTTGGCTTTCATCACGCCGGAGGTGACTTCATATCCCTTGTGCGCGGGAAGGCAATGCATCACGTATGCATCCGTCGTTTCGAGCAGCGCCTCATTGATCTGGTAGGGTTCGAACGTCTGGATACGTCGGTTCTTCTCTTCCTCATACGATTGATCGAAAAAGAACTCCATGTCGATCCAGGTGTCCGTGTAGATAAAATCGGCCTCGGGGGCCACTTCCTTGATATCGAGCGTCTCGTGGAAGAGACCGGTACCCCGTGCTTCCTCCAGCAGCTCATCGTCTCTGGATGCCGGATTGGCCTCTGGGGTAACCGCTGTAATCCGCATTCCCGCCTTTGTACACGCTACGACCAAAGAGTTGCAAACGTTGTTCAGGATACCCGTATACACAAGGTGCGCGCCCTCTAGACTGCCGCGGACCTCCGAAATTGTCAGCAGATCCCCGAGCGCTTGACACGGATGATACCGATCGCAGCATCCGTTAATCACCGGCACTTCAGAACCTGATGATAGTTTGAGGAGGTCATCGTGGTGTTTCATCCGAGCGATAATTGCGTTCACGTATCGTGAAAGAACCTGCGCCTCATCAGCCAGATCGGCGAGTGCGAAGTTGGTTGCCTGCCAGTCCATGTAGACGGCGTGGCCACCCATCTGGGTCATACCGACTTCAAAAGACGTCCGCGTGCGAGTCGACGTCTTCTGGAACAACATACCCAGACTCAGGTCGGACAACGTTTCACGGAAGCGCTCGGGATGCGATTTGATCACCAGCGACTCCTCGACCGTCGCGAGGATTTCACCGGGTGTCCAGTCCTTGAGTGTCAGGAGATCCATTCGTCCAACCCTATATCGCGTTCAGTATATGACCGACTTCGTCCAGCAAACCGCGTCGAGACTCACCCAGCGAATTCTCGACCGCACAGCCCGACGCATTTCTATGGCCGCCACCACCGAACTTGCGTGCCACGGCATTCACGTCAACCAGGCCGCGGGAACGAAGGCTCACACGATGGTAACCAGGTGACTGCTCCTTGAAGAACAGGGCCACCTCCACACCGTCGATGGACATCGCCTGATCGACGACGCTGTCGAGATCGCCTCCCATCTGGAAGATATCGTGACTTACGGATACTGTCGCAACACGGCCATCAAAGTGAAGCTCCAGCGTCGAGAGCGCATGCCCCAACGTCTGGACCGTCTCCACCGTCTGGTGCGCGAACAGATGATCTGCGATGGAAACCGGGTCCGCCCCGAAATCGACGAGTTCCGAACAGGCCTTGAGCGCGCGTTCCGGATGAGAGAACTTGAAGAGCTTCGTGTCGAATGCGATGCCGGTATAGATCTGCGTTGCCATCTCGATATCGATGTCGACTCCGGTCGCTTTCATCAGTCCGAAGATCAGTTCGCTCGCCGCACTGGCATCCGAGTCGATCAACAGAACATTGCCCTCCTCGGATCCGGCGTGATGATCAATGATCATGGTCCGCGTATCCTGATCGATCAGACGGGCAACATTACCGACGCGGTGCGCAGAAATCGTTGGTGTATCCACGAAGATGGCGTGAGAAACGGGTTCCTGGTCTGTCAGATCCCGGAAACTTAAAATCTCTTCGAATCCCGATAGAAAGGCCAACTTGCGATCAGGATTATTATCCGCCAGGACCATACGATAAGGCTTGCCGAGCTTATCGAGCATTCGGCCCAGCCCCAGCAGGGCGCCAAGCCCGTCACCATCCGAGTTGACGTGTGTCGAAAGAAGAAACGGGCCCTCTGCTTCTAGGAATGCGAGTGCGCGACTGTAGTCCATCAGTCCTCCGGATCGCTCAATCCTCGAGCGTTTCTATTTCATCCAAGAAATCGTCGACATCGGACGACGTAAGGCGATAGCTCCGCAGTTTAAACGTCTTGGCAGAGTCATAGTCTGTGGCACTGGACGATGTAAAAACGACGCCGTGACGCTTCGCGGCTTCTTTGCGAGACAGCCGTTCAGAGACAACATCATCAGATACAAGGCGAATTGCGCGCTCGTAAGGGTGTCCGTATCCACCTCCACCGGCAGTCTGGATTCTCACCCGATCGTGAGCGGACAACTCCTGGCTCTGACACCGACCTCGCTGGGGGAGTGAGCGCCAGTCCCCATCACACCATACCTCAACACGGGTCTTTTCGCCCCTTCCCCCTCGATGGTGGCCCCCCGCGCCTCGTCTGAATCGGTCTGCATAAACAGTCAGACGTGCCTTCGGCAAGAGTGACTCGATCTCGAATACGGTCCCATCACCACCCCTGTATCGCCCGGCTCCACCGCTCGCCTCGCGCTCCTCGCTGCAGCGTACGCGAACGGGGAATGCCCGCTCCAGGGATTCAACGGAGGGAAAGATCGAAAACCGCGTCTCCGAATCTGTATTTGTGAGCCCATCGCCACGGCCGCTCGCACCACCGCCCGAACCGACGACAAGTCGCAGAACAAAGGGATTTCCCCCTCCTTCCTGCTCGATAACGATGACATTGCCGCCGCCACCGTCACAGGCCTTCCCTCGACCGTGAACCGACTGGGAAAGAGCCTCCACCACGAGCGATGCGACACGGTCGGCCAGAATGTCGGAGGTGCCACCGACCGGTGTGGGGAACGATGCATCCAATAAGGAACCATGTGAGACCCGAATCTGCAAATCATCGATGGAAAACCCACAAGCCGGGATTTCTGAGAAGATCTGGCGAAGCCCACACTGACACGCGGCCAGGGCTGACGCCCGCGTACAGTTCGTGGGTCCGTCGGATAGCCCCCCCGATCCCTGGAAATCCAGGATCAGAGCTTCCTCCGAAACCTCGAGCGACAACTCGAGCGGCACAGAGCACTTCTCATCCGTATCTGAATCGAGTCGATCTCTCCGCACATACACACCCTCCTTCAACTCCGCCCGTGCCGCATCCAGTGCCGCGCGAGACCTGACACGCACGGATTCGCTGGCTTCGTAGACCGTCGGCCAACTGTGCGAGGCCCCCAGGCGCTGCATCCACGTTCGTGCAGTCTCAAGCGCAGTTGTCTGCGCGACAAGATCGCTCTGCAGGATGCCGGGAAACCGGCAGTTTGCCGACATGAGCACAAAGACGGACTCGGTGGCCGGCGAAACCGGGATGCGAACCCCTTCCTCGTGCACTGACCTTGCCCCTGGAGCGACGCCGCCGAGTGTGCGTCCACCCACGTCGGGGTAGTGCCCACTGATCGCGATCCAGGCCGTGCCGACGTCACCCATCGCAACGGGCGCAATCATCTTCACATCACAAACTGTTCCCCCGCCCGTGTAGGGGTCGTTCGACAGCAATATACCGGCATCCCTATCCAACCGAGCTTCCTGCTCCCGCACCCACGTCTGCAGAAGCGCCGATTGTAGGGGCGCGCTGGTTGATCCCTCCGCCCAGAGGCTACCGTCGGGGGAGAACAGACAGATACCCGATTCACCGTCGGAGAGCGAGGGACTGTATGCGTGCGACCGGAACGTCGCCTCAGCTTCGTCCACACCGGCCTGGATCCGGGACACGATTCTGTTCTGTAGAATCGGATCGATCACGACATCGTCCCACACTCGAGATGTAGTAGAGAGAGGGGTCCGACTCGCCAGCGAAAGTCCGGCGGGACGATCGTTGTCGAGCCTCGCTCTTCAATCACACACGGCCCTGTTCCCCGGGCATCATCCCAGAGGGCTGCTCGGTCCAGAACCGGGCAGATCTCCGAGCAGCCGTCACCGAAGGTGACCTCCCGAGAATCGAACACCCTCTCGCCGACAGGGCCGATCACAGGCATGACATCGGTAAGGGATCGCTCCGACGGCATCGAGACCACCGTCGACACGCGAGTCACATAAAGCTTGCCAGGCGACGAACCGTGTCGCGATTCGAACTTCGCCAGCAGGTTCGGAAGCGTCTCACCGGACGCAACGGGCAGCAGCATCGTGCGTGTGCTGCCTTCAACACCGACTTCGATTTCGTGCGCGACAGACGACCCTGGTGCGACCTCGAGTTGCCTGATGTGCTCTTCCAGGATGCTGTCGTAATTCCCCTGGGCAGCGGCCTCGAGTGGGAACACCGAATGACTGGATACAGAAGCACGTTCCTGGGTCAGCAACCCACCCCAGGCAGAAAACAGACCGGCGTTAGGCGGGATGACGATGCGGGAAATCCCCAGGGACTGCGCAATACCGGTCGCGTGGAGAGGCCCGGCGCCACCGTAGGCGAACAGGGCGTGATCAGATACATCCATGCGGGCCTTTATACCCATCTGCCGAATCTGATCGGCCATCTTCTCCTCGACGGTAGACAGAATCAGGCCGGCGGCTTCCTCGATCGAGACGCCGATCGGTCGTGCGACCCGATCGTTGACGGTCTTCCGTGCGGCATCCACATCCAGCGTCTTCTCACCCGATGGGAGCCGCAATGAGGACGCGATGCGCCCGAGTACCAGATCCGCGTCTGCAACGGTCGCACGGTGAACCTGACGGCCGTAGCACGCGGGACCGGGATCTGCCCCCATCCCTTCCGGACCTACTTCGACGGTCCCGACGGGGGACACCGTCACGACACTCCCGCCGCCTGCCCCGATCGTCGCAATATCCAGCATTTCGACCGCAAGCGGCAATCCGAAGGACAGTTCACGGTCACGTGTCAGGGCAGGGACACCGTCATTCACCAGACAGGCATCGAAACTCGTCCCGCCCATGTCGCACGCCACAAAGGCATCCTGACCGATATGTTCGCAGACGGCGCGGGCACCCCAGACCCCTGCTGCCGGGCCCGACAGAGCGGTGCGAACGGGATTCGCAATCGCCATACAGGGAGCGACCAGCCCACCATCAGACGTCACGATCTGCAGGTTCTGTGTGGATTCCAGACGCGCTGAAATCCCTTTCAGATACGTGTCCAGAAGCGGAGCCACATAGACACTGGCGGCGCTCGTCGAGAACCGTTCAAACTCGGTTGGTGCGTCCACTAGTCGGTGTGATGCGAAAACAAGAGCATCCGGCCGCGTGCTCCTCAGTGCGTCATAGGCGAACTGCTCGTTGTCCGGGCACGTAACCGAGTGCAGAAAGGCTACCAGAATGGCTTCCACCCCGTCGGCCCAGAGCGATTCTGCCATCGACACGACCTCGTCCGGATCCACACGAACGAGAGGTTCACACGGACTGGAGCGTTCGTTTACTTCTCTTCGGAGTGCACGCGGAATCAGTGGTAGGAATGCGGTCTCAAGGCCGTAGGTACTACGGCGGTCGCGTCGCCTTAGGGAGAGGGTATCACGGAACCCGCGTGTCGTGATCATCCCCACACGCGCTCCTTTCCGCTGGATCAGCGCGTTGGTCGCTACCGTCGTCGCGTGAACGAGATCCGTGATCTCTGACTCACCCGATTCTGAAACGGCAAGCGCGCTTGCGAATCCTACCGAGAAATCAGAGGGCGTCGACGGCACTTTCACCGTGCGAATGCAGCCCTCCTCACAGCTGACCAGATCCGTGAACGTCCCGCCAATGTCGATTCCCACGATCACGATCAGGGCTCCAGCCAGGCGGTCGGGTCGAGCGCCTGCTCGCCCTTCATGACCTCAAAATGCAGTTGGGTGACCCCGTCCAGACGTCCCGTACTGCCAACTGTCCCGACCAGTGCGCCCTCTGCGAGGATTTCGCCGACCTCGACACTTCGGGATTCGAGATGACTGTAAAGGCTGTAGTATCCGGCAGGATGACGAAGCAGGACCAGCTGACCGTAACCGCGCCACCAGTCGACAAGCATGACCTCGCCGGGTGCGATCGCCAGAACGTCGGTCCCGGCGTCCGAGCCGATCGTGATCCCTCGATTCATCGTCCAAGTGCCCAGTTCAGGGTCCTGCACACGACCAAACCCGGTCAGAATCTGACCCCGAACCGGCCAGGGCAACGCGCCCTGCTTGTCATCAAAGTTAAAATCCGGTAATTCGGCCAGGCGACGACCCGCCAGACGTTGTCGCTCAAACTCCTGGATAAGCTTCGCAAACCGGTTCTGACTCTCCACAAATCGCTCCGTGTTCTCACGAATCGTGGTCTTGAGAAGAGACTCTTCACGATTCAGTCGACGGAGCCGACGGTTGTAGTCGGAGACCGAGGATTCGAGCTCACGTCTCTTCTTTTCCTTTGCGCGCACGAACGTCTGCTGGTGTGTGTGCTGAGTTCGGCGAAGCCGTAGCGTCCGACGAACATCCTCCTTCACGGACATCAGTACCGCAAGGTCCACACGATCCTGTTGGGCAGCCTTTGCAAGGTATGTCAATCGCCTCACACCCTCGCCAAGCGACGTGCCCGAGAGCAGGACAGCTACCGGGTTCTGGCGAGCAAGCTTGTAGGAGCGCCGGAGACGCTCGGCAATACCCGACCGGCGATCGACAACCTTCTTCTCGGCAACGCCCAGAGCCTGGCGGGTGCGGTCTACCCGTCCCTGCAGGCTCTTTTCTTTTACCGACAATCTTCGCAATTCGTTCTTCGCACGCGTTCCTTCTTGCTGCAGACGATCCAGCTGCGTCCCCGTCGACATCTTCTGGAGTTCGGTGCGTGTCAACACTTCGCGATCTCGCTCGAGTGTCGCGTTCAGACTGTCCATGGCGGCTTTTTCACGGTCGAGTTTCTCCTTCAACGTCTCAGCAGCGCCTGCAGTGTAGAGAGACAGCAGACAGCACACGCAAGCCAGAGCAGGTAGCGTCTTCACGGCGTGAGCGCTTGCAGGACGCGGTTGAGGGATGTCCAGCTGCCGATCACGCCCAGCGCGAAGCCCAGCGCGATCAGACCGAGACTGAGCGATGTGAGCGACACCTGGACTTCTCCGAGAAACCATGAACCGGTCACGCGCGAACTCAGGAGCAGGGCAAAGGCGGCAAGCATACCGCCAAGCGTGCCTTGGAGGGCGCCGCCGATCAGAAAGGTGACACGGACGAAGGCTCCCGTTGCGCCAACCAGTTGCATTACTTCAATCGCCTCACGCTGAGCGAGAACCATGAGCTTGGACGTATTGCTGACAGCGAATGCGCAGGCCACACACAGAACCACACCGAGAAGAACAGCAACCCCGGTCGCGACACGAATCGCCTGATCCAAACCACTCAGCCACGCTTCACCACCGTCGATGCTCTCGACGAGGTCGTCTTCTTCGACCAGGGCTACCACATCGCCTGCGGCCGTTGTGACATCGCCTGCAGGATCGAACCGAACGCGAAGCGAGGAGGGCAACGGATTTTCGGAAAGCGTGTCGAGGAGTTCGTCGCCAAACATGGACCGGAACTCGGTCGACGCGGCATCCTTGTCGATGTAGGCCACCTCGGCAACACCCACCAGATCGGCGATGCGGTTCGCCAGCTTGCTTGCCTGCTTCCGGGAAGCACGGTCCTTCAGATACATATCGATCTCGACGCGGTCCTTGACCGAAGCGCTCAACCCCTGTGCGGCATCGATCATCTGGACAAAGAGACCGACCAGGAGCAGCGATGCGCCGACAGCCACCGCCGATACCGCACCGATGGTGCCCGTGCGCCAGAGCGCAACGATCGCTTCTCGAAATGCGCGACCCATCAGGGAACCAAGGCGCCCTGGTCGAGCGTCAATGTGCGGAGTGGACGGCGATCTACCACGGCGCGATCGTGCGTGGCCATCAAGATCGAGGTTCCCTGTGCGTTGACCTGGTTCAGAATCTCCATCACCCTCTCCTTCGATTCCAGATCGAGGTTGGCCGTGGGTTCATCTGCCAGGAGCACGTGGGGTTCATTGATCAGCGCGCGAGCAATCGCCACCCTCTGTTGCTCACCACCCGACAGGGATGTCGGTCGGTCGTCCCGTTTGTGAAGCAGATCAACCTGAGAGAGAAGTGCGAGTGTTCGGCGCTTCACCTCTGGTCCCTTTGTCCCCGTCACGGCTAATGCAAAGGCCACGTTCTCGAACACGGTGCGATCCTTTAGCAGCTTGTAATCCTGGAAGACGAAGCCGATCCGACGACGAACGTGGGGTATCTGTCGTTCTTGGATCGTTGCCGAATCATACTCGCCCACAAACACGACGCCCTGCGTTGGGCGATGATCGAACAACGCGATCCGCAGCAACGTGCTCTTGCCGGAGCCTGTCTGTCCGAGCACGTACACGAACTCCCCCCGGGCGACCTCGAAGTCGAGATCGGCTAGGATGACTCGACCGTCACGCTCAAACCAGACGTGCTGGAATTCGATCAAAACCTGCACCCTTGTACCGGGCTTCCGCCCGGGTCGTACTGCGCCGTTCAGGCACGTAAGACAAAGTGAACACGGTCGGATTCTCCTGATGGATCTCGGAAACTGAACCCGTCATACGCGGCTTCCAGGTTGAAGGATGACGCGTCGATCGCCTTCTCAATCTGGCTCAGTCTATAGATGCGCTGTCGGTGCAGCTCGTAAATTTCGCGCTTCGGGCTGTCGAACCGAATCTTGAAATCGTTGTACTGCACGCCTTCCTTGAAGTAGCTGTGGCGTATGTAGTTGAACCCATCTCCACGCTCACACTCGCGCATGTCGCGAAAGTGCCGAATCGAGTTCGTCTCCGTGCAGACATCGAAGATATACAGACCCCCACGTTGCACGACCCCGTACACATTCTCAAACATGAGACCCATATCCTCGAGAGACATCAGATAGTTCACGCTATCGTACAGACTGACGACACAGTCACGGCGCGGCATCCCATCCAGCTCGAGGAAGGACTTGTGATAAAGATCAATCTCGTACCCCCCTTCGAGCACTTTCTGACGGGCAACATCCAGCATCTCGTCTGACACATCGGCCCCGTCGACCCGGTAACCACGTTTGGTCAGTTCGATCGCCAGGCTTCCCGTGCCGCACGCCACATCGATCAGTGAGGAGGGTACAAGGTTGTGACGCAGGATCAGAGCTTCCACGTGATCCGCCCAGTGGATGTAATCCACGTGACGCATCACGAAGTCATAGATCGATGCGAGCGAGCTGTAGGGAGAAGCGGATTCTTTTGGCGTTCGATTGAGCACGATTATAAAAGCAAACGGCCAGCCACAGCGGCTGACCTTAAAGTGGCTACGAGTGACAGTTGAATCGTTCTAGAAATCGAGGGTCTCACGCGCTTCGTCACGATCAACTCTGTAGAATTCCTGGGCTCGGGCTTTCGACACGTTTCCGCTGGGAAGCGCCAGCACCTCGATATCGAGGTATCGATCTGTAAAGGCAATGGCGATGGCATCTCCCGCTCGTACTTCACGTGATGCTTTCGCTGGCGTCCCACCGACCGAAACGATCCCGTTCTCGCAGGCCCGCTTGGCTTCGGACCTCCGCCTGATGAGACAGCACGTCTTGAGATACTGGTCGAGTCTCACGGGGCCTCTCACGATTGTCCGTCCGTTTGCTGCAGACGGATATCGATGTATAGCTTTTCTCGGATCTCGGCGAGCACCCGGTCGAAGTATTCCTGCATCTTAATCTGGCGAACGATCTCTTCCAAGGTGCCGTCGTCATCATCGATCTTCACCAGATGCCAGCCGAACTCGGTCTTTACGGGTTGGCTCACGTCACCAAGCTTCATCGTAGGCAGAACGGAGGCAAAACCGGGAGGTGGCTGATCTTCCGTGTAGGATCCGAGCTTGCCACCGTTTTGACCGGATTCTGCGTGATCCGACTCGGTCTTGGCCACCTCGGCGAAGTCTTCTCCCGCCTGGATCCGTTCCAGCAGCTTGACCGCCCGCGTGTAGGCCGCAGTCGCGTCGTCCTCCGAAGGCTGAAGCGCAATCAGGATGTGTCGCGCACTGACCCGCTCGCCCTGCTTCTCCTCAACCTTCAGCACGTGAAAACCGAAATCGCTCTGTATGACATCGCTGATCTCGCCCGGCGACAGCGCGTATGCGGCGTTCTCGACGGAGGTAACCATATCTCCTCTGCCGAAGAATCCCAGATCGCCACCCCGTGGCCCGGATCCCGGGTCCTCAGAATGCGTGCGGGCCAGTTCGGCAAAATCCTCCCCGTTCCGGATCCGGGCAAGCAATGCTTCTGCCTTGGTTCTGGCTTCGCTCTGGCGTGACTCGTTCGCCTTCGGCGTGATCATGATGTGGCTGATGGAAAAGACGGGAGGGAGCGAACCCTCATACCGGCGTCGGTATTCGCTCACGTCCTTGGGTGAAAGACTGATCTCCTGAACAAGCCGACCGTGCATCATCTGCCGAATCGCGTCTTTCCGGAACCGTTGCCTCAGACGATCGCGCACTTCTCGCTCGGTCAGGTCCTCAGAAGCCAACTGGCGTGAAAATTCGGCCGGACCCCGTTCGTCCTTCATCTGCTTCATCTGGGCACGAACACGCTGTTCGATCATCTCGTTCGGAACCTCGAGACTGTCTTCCTTCGCCTTCGCGATCAGGAGCTCGTCCTGAACCATGTTGTCTAGGATCGACCGGAACATCTCTTCTGCGCGGGATCCCGCGAGCTGTTCCCGCGACAGGCCCTGCTGCAGCGCCGCAAACGCCATTTGCTGCATGACATCCGATTTCAAGATGATCGACTCATCGATGATTGCCACGATCTCGTCGATCAACTCCTCTGCCGGTGTCATCTGCGGAATCGTAAGAGCGATCAGGGCGCAAACCACGAGTGTCCGGACCCATAGATGTCGTTGCTTCACACTGAACCTTTTCTCCCTCCCACCACTCAGGATGGGGTGTCTAGCTTCTCATAGTCAATAGAAGCGGGAATCCGATTCCGGATTTCCTGGATCATCTCCGTTCGCAGCGCGCGTCTGCGATCGTTCAGAATCCGCTGTCTGATTTCATCGCGTACGATCGACAACTCTTGAGTCGAACCCGCTTCTTTACGGTCCAACACCTCGATCAGATGGTAACCGAGTGGGGTCCGAACCTGCGTAAGTTTCCCCATCTTGGCTTTGTCACAACCCGCCCAGAACGCGGGATCCACGCGATCCTCCGTAAAATAGCCCACATCACCGCCGCGCTCACTCGATTCATCAATCGACTCCTCGCGCGCCACCTGATCGAACATCGCGCCGCCGTTAAGCCGCTTCCGCACCCGATTCGCATCTGACCGATTCTTGAGCAGCACCTGCCGAACCCGCAGTTCCGGTATATCCCGGATGAACGCTTCGTTATGTTCCACGTAATAGGCCCGCAGATCATCCTCGGTGACGGTCGACACGGCACTGAGTGACCGCTCCAGCAGTTCTGAAGTCAGGATAGCCTGAATCGCTTGGTCAACACGCCGTGTTACGGTCAGATCCTCGTCCAGCTTCTTTACCAAGGCCTCTTGATGCAGAAGCTGCTCCTCTACCCACGCCTCCACCATCCGTCGACGATCATCGGATGTCACACGGCCGTTAAACTGAATCGGCACACGCCGATCCAGCTCCTGGGCCGTCAGGGCACGATCGCCGACACGTGCGACGACATCGCCAGTCGGTTCCCCGTTACAGCCGATTGTGGCGGCCAGAAGAGCGAGGAGCGCTGCCCAGCACCATCGCGCGGTAGTCACGTCTCTTTTTGCTATCGGATCTATCGCTGTAACTCCCTGGATATTAAAAAGTTCCGACGATTATACGGTAGAAAATATAGGCCGTCAGAGTAGGCTCAACAACACATTTTTGGCACAGCTCAGCCGGGTCTCGGGATTGTTGCCCTCCAGCTGCACCTCGACTCGCGCCTCCTCGCCGAGGAAGAACTGCAGCGGGAGCGGCGAAGCATTCACCATACGCTCCACATCCTGCCTCTGGAGAAATCGCTCCGGCAGAAACCGGACGACCATTTCCTGGCCCACGGTGAGCAGCGCGATGCCGAGCTGTCTGGCAAGAAGCTTCACGTGAATGGAATCAAGCAGCGCGGAAGTCGGCTCCGGAAGCTCGCCGAACCGGTCACGCAGCTCTTCTTCGATTGCCATCAGTTCGACGGTCTGGTGTGCATCTCCCATACGCTGGTAGAAACTCATCTTCTGGTTGGCGTCCGGGATATACGTCTCAGGCACGTAGGCGGACACCGACGTCTGAACATCAGGCTCGAACCCGGGCGCAATCTCCTCACCCTTGATCTGGTGAACCGCCTCATCCAGAAGCCGACAATACATGTCGAACCCGATCGCCGTGATGTGGCCGTGTTGCTGCGCACCCAACAGATTACCGGCACCCCGGATTTCCATGTCTCGCATAGAGATGTGGAATCCGGATCCCAGATCTGAGAACTCCTCGATCGCCCGCAGTCGTCGAGCCGCGGGTTTTCGCAGGGCCTTCCACGACGGGATGAACAGGTAGGCGTAGGCACGCTGGTTCGATCGTCCCACACGCCCTCGCAGCTGATAGAGCTGTGCCAGTCCCATCCGGTCCGCGCGATTGACGATCAGGGTATTCACGCTCGGGATGTCCAGCCCCGATTCGATGATCATCGTCGAGATCAGACAATCGTATTTCCGGTCCATGAAATCGAGCATCACCTTCTCGAGTTCCCGCTCGGGCATCTGACCGTGGCCGACGCCGAATCGGACCTGCGGAACCAGACGTTCGAGGAACTCCTTGATCGTAAAGATCGACTGCACGCGGTTGTGTACGAAGTAGACCTGCCCGCCGCGATCTATTTCCCGCAGAATCGCCTCGGCGATCCGCTCCTCGGAAAAGGCCAAGATTTCTGTGTGGATGGGTAATCGGTCCTTGGGAGGTGTCTCGATGATCGACATATCGCGCGCGCCCATCAAGGACATGTGCAGGGTCCTGGGAATGGGTGTCGCCGTCAGCGTCATGACGTCGACCATCCGCCTCAGCTGCTTCAGACGTTCCTTGTGGCGAACACCAAACCGATGCTCCTCATCGACGATCAGAAGACCAAGATCCCTGAACTCGATGTCCTTCGACAGGATCCGATGAGTACCGATCAGGACATCCACACCCCCGGTCTTCACCCCTGCAACCACCTTTGTCTGCTCACCTCGGCTGCGGAACCTGGACAACACATCCACACACACCGGAAGATCGGCCATCCGGTCTTCGAACGTCCTACCGTGCTGCTGCGCAAGGATCGTCGTCGGGACAAGCACGGCCACCTGTTTCCCATCGTTCACGGCCTTGAACGCGGCACGGATGGCGACCTCGGTCTTCCCATACCCGACGTCACCGCAGACAAGCCGGTCCATCGCCGATTCCCCCTCCATGTCCTCCCGCACGTCCTCGATTGCCTGCATCTGATCGCGCGTCTCCTGGAACGGGAAGGACGCTGCGAGCATGGTGTGGAGCGCGGCGTCAGCCGAGTAGACGATCCCGGGTTTGGCCTTTCGCTCGGCATAGAGGGACACGAGCTCGGTCGCCATCTTGAAGATCTCTTTCCGGGTCTTCTCTTTGACCTTTTCCCAGGCGGCCGTACCGAGCTTGTTCAGAACGGGTGTCGCCCCTTCTTCGCTCGAGTATTTCTGCACCCGATCCATCTGCTCGACCGGCACGAACACCTTGTCGTTCTCGTGATACGAGAGCGTCAGACAATCTCGCGAGATCCCGTCGACAGCAAGACGCTCCAGCCCGGTGTACTTCCCGATGCCGTGATCCACGTGGACAACAAAATCACCCTTGTTGAGGGCCGTGATCGTCTTGATCGGCGACCCCTCCTTAAACCGGCGGTATCGTCTCCGCCGGCGATTGCGGCTGTAGATCTCGTGATCGTTGTATACCGCAACGCGTCCCTCGGCAGACACAAAGCCGGCCTGCAGGGTACCGACTTCGATCGACAGAGCGGCCGGGCAATTCTCCAACAGCTCTTCCATACGGGTCCTCTGCCCTGGGCTCTCGCACAACAGCACAAGGTCGTAATTCTCGCGCCAGAGCTTCACCAGATCCTCTTCAAAGACCGGAAGGTGACCTTCGTATCTCCGACCGGCCGTGCCTTTGAAGTCGATACTCCCGTCGTGCTGGCCCAGCGGGTAGCTCTCGATCCGGCTGAGTGAACTCATCCGCGACATCACCTCTTCCGGCGAAGTGCAGATATGCTCCGGGGGAAGCAGCTCGGGCTCGCCTCTTTTGGGCTTCTGTCGTTCAAAGGTCTTCTGGAGGCGCTCAACCGTCTCCTCACCAACCTGTTCGAGCCCGGCGGGGTTGTCCAGAAACAGGTAGCTCTCCAGCTGGACGAAATCGAGCAGACGCGCCGATGAACCGTATAGAATCGACAGGTAGGATTCGATGCCGTCAAAGGCACCATAGTCCATCAGGTTTTCGCGGACGAGGGTCAGTTCGAGATTGTGCGCTTTCTCGAACGCAGCCAGGTTCTCATCATACATATCCGCCATCGTATGGACGAGAACACCCTCCCGACAGGGCAAAATGCGGACGGACTCGAGCTCCTCAACAGATCGCTGTGAGCTCAGATCAAACCCGCGGATTGACGTGATCTCGTCGCCCCAGAATTCGAGACGAACGGGATGCACGTTCCCGAACGAGCAGAAATCAAGAATCCCGCCACGAACCGAGAATTGGCCGACACCCTCGACTGTCGTCACCCGCTCATAACCACATTCCACCAGGTGATCGGCAAGTTCCTGTGGGGCCTGTTCCTGATGAACCTTGAGCTCTCGAAGCGCGAGATCGAAGATCTCGGGCGAGAGCGTCGGAAACAGAAAGGCCTCCAGCGGAGCCACCACTACCCCGGGTTCATCGCGAGTTAAGAGGTCCATCGCTTCGACACGAAGACCGACTACATCGAGATGTGGAGACCGTCGATCGTATGGGGAGATGTCCAGACCCGGGAAGAGCCCGACACGTTCATCATCAAGGATCTTCTCGAGATCGTCGCGAAGGTTTTCGGCGCGGTCGGAATCCGAACAAATCACAAGGACCGGATGGGTCAGGCTCTTGGTGGCCTGAGCGATCGCAAACGCGGACAGGGAGCCGGACAACCCTCTCAATCTCAGGTTGCTCTGTTTCTGCTCGAGCTGAGTACGAAGCGTCTGGAAGGAAACAGATTCCGCGAGGCGATTGTAGACGCGTCTGACGGGCAAGAGGCCAACTCCTCCAATGGAAATGCCAATAGCCACCCACCACGGTAGTGATGGATGGCGCAAACCAAAGGCCCGACGCATCGGTCTGCATCGAGCCCCAATCTCCAGGAAAGCAAATGGCGGGGTAGACGGGGCTCGAACCCGCGACCTACGGCGTGACAGGCCGTCACTCTAACCAGACTGAGCTACTACCCCGCACTTACTCTGGCTTCACACGCCCGGACACGATGTATCCGAGGCTGGAGAAGATAACATAGGCCTTTCTGCTTGTCAAGCAAGCGGGCCAACGACAATCCCTAACTGAAATAAATACAGTAATTTGTGGAATTTTTACGGCTCTGGATTCACGTCCCTTTGGATTGCGCCCAACTGAGAAATAACCTATATTCTTCACTTCATTTTGAGACGGTTCTAAGATAGAGGAGAGCGACGTGGGAACAACGGAATCGCTGGGCGTCGGGATCATCGGTCTGGGTGTTGTAGGCGGCGGGATAATCGACGTTCTTGCGGATCGACGCAACTACTTCAAGTCTGTTCGCGGGATCGATCTCTCGATCCAGAAGATCGCCGTTCGGGACGTGTCCAAGGATCGGCCGGTCGAAGTCGATTCTGGCTTACTGACCGCAGATGCGCAGGAAGTGGTCGACCATCCAGATGTGCAGATCGTCGTAGAGGTAATGGGCGGAATCGAACCCGCCAGGTCATTCGTGGTCGGAGCACTCGAGAACGGCAAGGACGTGGTTACCGCCAACAAGGCGCTGCTGGCCGAGCACGGCGACGAGATCTTCAATGCCGCCTCCACTCACAACGCGGGATTGGCCTTCGAGGCTAGCGTATGCGGGGGTATCCCGATCATTCGCTCGATCACACAGGGCCTTCCGGCAAACCACATCTCCTCTCTCTTCGGCATCCTGAACGGTACGACGAATTACATCCTCACCCGCATGACTGATGAAGGTGGGGACTTCGACGATATCCTGAAGCGTGCCCAGGACCTCGGCTACGCCGAAGCCGATCCCACGATGGATGTGGACGGGACCGATGCCGTCCAGAAGCTGGCCATCCTGTGTCGTCTGGCATTTGGCGTTTCCCTGCCCTACCGATCTGTGCTACGGGAAGGCATCACGGACGTGTCCGCAGTCGACATTGCCTTCGCCCGAGACCTCGGCTACACCATCAAGCTTCTGGGTATCGCGAAATCCGGAAAACAGGGCCTGGAGGCACGTGTACACCCGTCACTCGTGCCGAGCGATACGCTACTGGCTAACATCAAGGACGAGTTCAACGCCGTCAAAATCGTCGGAGACGCAGCGGGCCCGCAGGTCTACACGGGGCGGGGTGCCGGGGCCTCACCCACGGCGAGTGCGATCGTTTCGGACCTCCTGTATCAAGCCGAGCGGCGGATTGCAGGGCGGCAGCGTGTAAGTCGGCAGCTTGTGGATGTCCAGACCGTTGAACCGCTTGCAGCAGAGGACATTGTTTCCAGCTACTATTGTCGGTTTACGGTTGAAGACAGCCCGGGGGTTCTGGCGCAGATCGCGAACATCTTCTCGACACACGAGATCAGTATCGCGAGGGTTATCCAGGAGGGCCGCTCAGAAACCGAAGAGGGGTCAGTCCCGCTGATCATGACCACACACGATGCGAGCGAGCGAGCGATGCTGCACGCGAGCGAGGAGATCGGCGCACTCGACACGGTCAAAGAGCGCCCGCAGATCATCCGGATCGAGGGATTGAACGATTAACGTGGAATTCTTCGCCATCATCTTCATCGTCGCTGCGCTCTGCTCGACCATCCTGGTCAAGTATATCACGACGGCTCGTATGATCCGCCTGCGCGAGCAACTGTTTGAGGTCGAGGGCAATCTGAGAATCGTGCGGGGCAAGGTGACGCAGGCAGAAAACCAGCGGATGGTCGTGAAGCGAGAGCTTCGGCAGGCGCAGCGTTAGCAGAAGACGCTGAACAAACAGGTCAAGGAGCCGAGACTGAATTGACGGCAATCCGAAAGTAGCAAACCCTCACCGAGATCAGATCAGAAAAAGGGCGGCACCACATATTCCGTGGCGCCGCCCTTTCTGTTAGGTTCTACCCGTGGTGAGGATTACGAGGCTTTGGCCAGCGGCGCCTCAAGTCCCATCAATACGCGCAGATCGGGTTCCAGAGTCTCCCGATCTCGCGGCCCGACGTGCTTGCTGAAGATCCGGCCGGACCGATCGATCAGGAACGTCGTCGGCATCATCTGAACGCTGCCGTTCGACGGTTCGGGTTCCTCCGAGCCGAAACCGTATATCGTCGGAATCAACTCGATCTTCGACCAGATCTCTTCCACGTCCTCAAACGGGCTCATCGCAATCTGATAGGTGATCCCGACCTCTTCCGAAAACTTTCTCACATAATCACGATCGGCCTGATCCATCGAGACACCTACGACTGCCAGACCCCGATCGGCGTAGTCCTCGTGAAGGGCCTCAAAGTGCGGCAGCTCCTGTCGACACGGAGGACACCACGTCGCCCAGAAATTGAGCAGAACAACCTTCCCTTCTAGGGCTGACAGCTTGGTTTTTGAGCCGTCGAGATACAGGAGCGTCATTTCCGGTGCAGCGATCGTTCCAAATGCGACATCTGCCCGGCTCTTCGGGCCACAGCTCGCAAAAAGCGTGAATGCCGACAGAACCAATACGACTACCCAAATCCGCGTAACTTTAGAAAACATATTCCTATCCTGTAGCTCAATCAAGCCTGGGAGTCGCTGCCCGTCTCGTCATCTGACGAATTGGTGTCGGTCTCTGCCGGTGTGTGTGCCTGCCCGTTTTCCGATGGAGCCGCTCCCTGCTCCGACTCTTCGACCGGTTCATCATCCTCGTCGACACGCGCCACGTCGATGACCTTGTCGCCTTCCCCAAGGTTGATCAGCCGCACACCCTGAGTGTTCCGTCCGACTGTGCTGACATAGTGAATGGGCAGTCGGATCAGGATGCCTTCCTGCGAGATGATCATCACCTCGTCAGATTCCTGGACCGCCTTGATGGCGACAACACCGCCGTTCCGCTCTGTCGTCTTGATGTTGATTGCACCCTT
>CAYYGZ010000055.1:0-21543 GCA_964471275.1 uncultured bacterium
CCTCCAGCGATTGATTCTGCACGAGGTCGGTCACACGCTCGCCCTGACGCATAACTTCCGAGGAAGCTATCTGCACGACCCAGTCACCGTTCACGCCAAGGGTGTGACTTCGAGGCAAGGGTTGACCGGATCCGTGATGGAGTATCCCGCGATCAACTTTGCCCCGGTGGGCGGCAAACAGGGGCACTACTACGACATCGAGCCTGGCCCCTACGACAAATGGGCGATCGAATACGGTTATTCACCCGCTCTCAAGGATCCGAAGAAGGAGGCCAAGCGACTCGAAGCCATCCTTGCTCGCTCATCAGAGCCAGAACTCGCGTACGCGAATGATGCGGATGATATGCGTTCGTCAAGCCGAGGGGTCGATCCTCGAGCGATGATTTACGACATGTCGAACGACCCAATTTCCTACGGTATCGAGCGTATCAAGCTGCTTCGTCACCTGACCGGGAAGCTGCTTGAGAATTATTCGGTGGAGGGGGATACATATCACGAACTCAGGCAGGCCTACCTGATTCTGAGCGGCAGACAGTGGACAACGGGCACGATCTTTTCACGGCATATCGGCGGCGTGTATGTTGACAGATCTGTAGTGGGGCAGCCTGGCGCCACCAAACCGTTCATCCCGGTTTCGTATGAAGATCAAAAGCGGGCGATGGGAGGGATCACATCCTGGCACCCACGGCTTTTGAGGCCTCACCGGATCTCTACAGCCACCTGCAAGCTCAGCGTCGCGGGTTTTCAGGCCCAGGAGAACCCCTGATTCATGCTCGAATACTGAATGCTCACAAGAGTGTCCTGGGGCACCTGTTACACAAGCGTGTCCTTGCGCGGGTCACGGACAGCGGCTTGTATGGGAACGAATATGATGTGCACGAGATGATGGGCGATCTGAGCGAAGCTGTGTTCAGTGCGGATCTGAACGGATCTGCCAATTCGATCCGCCAGAATCTTCAGCAGGAGTATGTGGATCGACTGATCGGTGTGTTCAGCACATCGGGATTCGATCACGTGGCCAAGTCGGCCGCGCTCAGCAGTCTGAAGTCGATACAGACTATGATTTCCGGTGCAGGGGAACCCGACGCTTCCACGGAAGCTCATCGTGGTTTGCTGTTGCACAAGATCGAACATGCATTAGATCCGTAGAGGCAGGGCGTCAGGTCTTTCCCTATGACTCCTGATCGGGATGCCGGTCTTCTGAAAGAGAACGGGGCCTCAGTTATATGCCGAGGCCCCGTTCTCATTGGGACGGAAGGAGGGTATTCTTCAGATCCACCATTTCCTCAAGCGACATCCTATCGGTCGCGCCCGAATGATGACGTTCGATTCAGGACAGAACAGACCATGACGAGATTCCTATACATTGCAGATACCCACTTTGGCGCAGACCCTATGGGGTTTCAGCAGCAGGAAGGATATCCGGAGAGGCTGTCAGAGATCCTCTCTGCGCTCTGCGAGTACCCATCTGTGGGGGATGGCATCGACTTCATTCTCCACGGTGGTGACATGATCGATTCCACGACTGAAGACAATATCGTTGCCGCAGCGAAGCATTTCGATCTGGCGGTTCCTGTCTACCTTTGTCTCGGGAACCATGATCTGACCACGCCAGACGCGCTTGATCTCTGGTTGGGACTTGCGCCCCAGTTCTTCATTGGCGGCGCTCCAGATTACACGATCGCATCTGAAGACTGCGTGATTCATGTTGTGCCGAATCACTGGTGTGATGTTCCTTTCTACTGGGACAGAACCCAAAGGCCTCACCTTTCTCCGGATCAAGCGAGTCAGCTCTCTCGTGAGCTGACCACGAAGTCCCATTTGCCGCACGTCATCCTGACCCACAGTCCCGTTTACGGACTGCCCGTGGCACAGACCGGCTTCCCCGATTCGTATCATTGCCCGGATGCCTCGTTCACTGAAGAAATCACGGCCCTTGCGGCAAGGCACACAAACATCAGATGTATCCTTGGCGCTCACAACCATCTGAACACGTGTGTCGATCGTGGCGGCGTTGAGTTTGTAACGGTCAGTTCGATGGTTGAGACCCCCTTCGAGTTCAAGCTTTTCGAGATGCGGCCACAGCGTATAGAGATGTCGACCGCTAGCCTCAGCGCCACACTGGCGTTTGACGGTACATATGATGCTGCCAAATCGTTTGTTCAGGGCCGTAAGGTCGACAGGTCATTTATCCGTGAATTCGCGTCCTCTCGAGTCTCGACATAGGAAGGGATAATCTACCGAGGAGCCACACGCCGGATATCAGGTGCAGAGTTGTAATCAAGCAGTTGCGGACCTACCATCGGTTTCTACTGGCGGGTGATGTGGCCAATCAGAGGCTTGCGATCTTTATCCGTCCCTTCGTGCCAATTGCCTGAGGCAGGACGGAGTTCATCTTCGCCATTCTGATCGTCTTTGACGACCGGGAATGTGCTAACCGGCAGGCATAGGCTCACGTATATGGAAGGAGACGTAACACCTCACGTTTCAGCGGATGCGGGTATGCGGTGTCGTTGAGTACTGACGGAGAAAGATCGATGGGCGAAGAATTTCCCACATCTGACGGATTCGGATACGCCGGGGCATTGGCATTGAGGCGGGCGTCACGCGCAGAGATCCCAGCCCTGCGATTCGGACGGATGGATTCGTGGACGATGAGGGATTCGACAGAACCTGGGGCATCTCCAAGGAGCACCACTCCACAAAGCCGTTTCTCGTTCGGTTTGATTGCGATCTGAGAACCGGGGACGCTGCTGAACCAGACAGGGATTCCGTTTGATGACGCGTCGTGAACGACTGATGGCTACGCTGGAGGGGAAGCCCGTGGACCGTCCGGCGGTCTCCTTCTACGAGATCGGCGGCTGGGCAATGGAGCCAAGCGAAGACGACTTTATCGTCTGGAATGATCCCTCGTGGCGACCGCTGGTTCAGATGGCTTTGGAAGAGACCGATCTCATTCGCATGGTGTCCGCGCGCTGGACCGGAGGGCACGACAATGGCCTAGGTGAACTGACCACCCACGAGAGCCGGCGCGAAGTGAATGCACGCTTTACGCGTATGGAAATCAGAGCACCTGGTCGCACGCTGACTTCCGTGACCCGGCGTGACAGGGATACTCAGACGACCTGGACGGTCGAACATCTTCTCAAGTGCGTCGCGGATGTAGAGGCTTACCTCCAACTTCCCGAACCCGTCATCGGCGAGGTAGACGTGTCCGGCTTGGTGGCGGAAGAAGAGGCAATGGGAGATGCCGGTATCGTGAGTGTCGAGTTTGGCGATCCGATCTGCTCTGCCGCAAGCCTGTTCTCGATGGAAGACTACACCGTTATCGCCATGACCGAACCTCAGCTGTTCCATCGGCTACTCGAGAGGTTCGCACGAACGCTCCTGCCCAAGTGCGACCAGGTAGCTCAAGCCTTTCCCGGCCGGCTGTGGCGGACCTGCGGGTCGGAATACGCGAGCGAGCCGTATCTTCCGCCACGGCTGTATGAGGAATACGTCGTTCGGTATACCGGTCAGATTGTGAAGACGATCCGGAAGTATGGTGGGTATTCGCGAATCCATTCCCACGGTCGGCTGCGCGGCATTCTACCCCTGATCGCCAAGATGCAACCCGACGGGCTAGATCCGCTGGAGCCCCCTCCGCAAGGGGATATGCACTTGTGGGAAGTCAGGGAGGCCTTGGGGAAGGACACCGTTCTGATGGGGAATATCGAGGCTGCGGATCTCGAGAACCTGCCGACGAAGATGTTCGAGCAACGGGTTGCTACCGCCCTGCGCGAAGGTACGGCAGGAGAGGGGCGTGGCTTTATCCTGCAGCCGTCCGCTTGCCCGTATGGCCGAACGATCACAGCACGGACGATGGCCAATTATGGGACAATGGTTCGTCTGGTGAGAGAATCATCAGCTTGACGCAATGATGCCCACTTGAACGCGCGAGTTGAGGGGGGCAAGGCCCGACCCATCATATAGTGAGTCTTGATAATGCAGACCGACACAGCATTGAGACGGTTGAGCCCCAAGGTTGCGGGGTAGCGCATCCGTCTTCTGTATGAAACGGACGCCAGGGGCATTGTGGATGAAGAACTCATCGATGACGTTGGATATGCACTCTACACGCGCTGCAATGACATTGTAGCGGCTACGACTGCGCGACGGCAAGTTGAAATTTCAAAGCTGCAAGGGCCTTATCTAGAGAACCGGCGGTGTAGACGAGATGCTGGTGTGCGGGGGCTGTGGCTGGCGTGTGAGATGGGGAGACTACCAGCGAACTCACAACCGCAAGGAATTGCTTGCAGGTGTGAAGGGTGCACCTACGGCAAGAATTTTCGAAGCTTTCGTGAAGCGGTGGCTGGGCTGTCGTGCCCCTCGAGACAAGATGATCCTCATCGACACCCTGATCCACGAGTTTCACGCTGATGCACTCAACAATCTTTCCCGGCCATCTGCCTACAATGTCATCAAGGGCAACGCGACAGCAGTCGTCGTCTTGCAGGATGGTCTCGTATATGGGGAAGAGAGTACCAGCGGACTGTGCGCGTCACGTGAGCAATGGTTCGCGAGATTGCAGACCACAAGGTTCTTCAGTGCCGACGGGTAGCGCGTCTGACCGTTGAGGGCATCTACCGTTGCCAAGCCAGGGGCGCTGAAGACGGACACGTCCCCACGACAAGACAGGTGGAATCTCGACATATGCTGCCCGCTTATAGAGTATTGTCCCTTGTAGCCATTCTCTTTGGCCTGGTCACGGTCGTCGCCGGCAGTCGTGTTCTGACTGGCGGCGATCCGGGATATATCGTGTTCTTGCCGCTCCTGATCTTCAATACGGCGATGGGAGTAGTCTATGTGGGCGCGGGTATCCTGGTGTGGCGCAATCCCGCACGGGGTCGGTACCCAGCGGGTGCGATCTTTCTTGTCAATTTCCTCGTGCTGGCAACAGTCAGCTATCTGTTTTTTGCCGGGAATCCTGTTGCCGTTGAAAGCGTGGGTGCTATGGCCCTGCGAACCATCGTATGGCTCTTGCTATTCCTCGGGTTGGTCCGGGTATGCCGCAGGAAGGCACTGGCTGAGGGGCAACATACCTGACAGGTGTACAAGCGTAGAGGGTAATCAGAGCGCCCTACGCTTATCGTCGCTCCATTCGCCCGTCGGTTGGATTATATGGTGGGCAGGAGAGGCGTTCTGGCGAGCTCCAAACTTCAAGGAAGCAGCATGACTGCGAAAGAGCGGGTAAGAGGAGCAGTGGCCTAAGAAGAAGTGGATCAGGCATCGGCTGGTCTTTTCGGGACCCACGTCGAATACGAGGAAGGTCTGGCTCAGTTCATCGGGGTAGATAGCGTGGAGAGTATGTATGCTGCGCTTGGTGTCGATATCTGGCACAGTCGTGTCGGGCTCCAGTTCAAGGGGACAGGGAACGTGTGAGGCAAGACCGAAGAGAATCCTCATCCCTTCGCGGCTATGACGACGGTCGATGAAGTCGAGGCGTATCCTTTCGCTGGCCCCGATAATTTCGACACCATCCGCTTTGTAGCGCATCTGGAGGCACACCAGCAATTCGCCGTTTGCGGCGGAATCAACTCTGCCATCTTCCACAACTACCTGGGCATGTGCGGCCAGGAAGACGCGCTCTACTTTCTGAAGACCGACCCCGAACTGGCAAAGGCGATGATCAGACGGATCACGGATTACTGGGAGGGGTATCTGCGGAAACTGCTGGCGCCCGGAGGCGGGATGATCCATACGAATCGCGGCACCCAATTCTGTAGCAATGGCTACCGAAAGGCAATTAAAGAGAACCAGTTCACCCACTGCATGAGTCGGCAGGGAAACTGCTGGGACAATGCGGTTGCAGAGCCCTTCTTCAGGATGTTAAAGAGAGAGTGGGCCTACCACATCCGTTTGAGAGATCCTGAACACGCCAAGCACGAACTCTTCAGATATGTCGAGGTGTTCTACAACAATCAGAGACTGCACCAAACCTTGAACTACCGTTCACCTGCTGCCTTTGAAAGGCTGAGAAATTAACCCAATCCACTGTCCACTATTCGTAGGCAGTATCATTCCGGGGCTGAAACAGATCCAGATTCGAGACCGTGTCATCAACAGCGTGTAGCGAAGGCAGTGATCCTAAATCAGCCCTACATACTGGCTCGATGTGTCAACACCATTGGGACACTGGACATGCTAGGTAGCTTCACGATCCGGTCGCCCGTACACGTGTTCTGCGTTCATACAAGTGCGGGTTCGATGCCACCAGCCTGAGGGGGGTTTTATCTGATTGCGATGTGATGAGGTGGGCGGATACGGTGACGTGAGCTTGACACTTCAGTTCACGCGAGCCAGATTCAAGCCGTGGGACGGCGGCCTTCGACGAGCCTTGAACCAGCGCATCCTCTTATGCGACAGTAGGGCGTGGCATTTAGCCACCCAAACGAGGAAGAAATTACAAGATGAGCATGACGCCAAGAGAGGTGGTCAGGCGGACCGTGCGCTTCCAGGGAGCGGATCGGATCCCGTTCGCGCTTACCGAAGACCGCGGCACCGATTTTGCCAGTGTGCGTATGAGTCCCTCACCCGACGCACGGCCCCGTAAGGGCATCGACGAGTGGGGGGCCGTCTGGGAGAACATCGGCGTGTCGAACCTGGGCGAGGTGAAGACGGTTCCTCTCGAGGACTGGTCCGACTGGGAAACACTCACGATCCCTGACATCCGAGAGTCTCGCAGATGGAGGGATCTCGAGACAGCCAGAGAACTGGCAGGGGACAGGTTCCTCCTAGCTAGTGGGATATCTATCTACGAGCGCGTCCATTTTGTGCGTGGACTTGAGAACACCTGGGCCGACATTCATACCAACCCCGAAGAGCTCGGTCGCCTGATCGATCTGCTCGTCGACATGAACCTCTTTGCCATCGAACGCTTTGCCGAGGCAGACGCGGACGGCTACATGTTCTGCGATGATTGGGGTCTGCAAGGCGGGCTGATGATCGCACCCGATACCTGGCGTGAGATATGGAAGCCTCGCTACGCCCGCATCTACGAGGCCGCGCACGACGCCGGCCTGCTCACCTTCCTTCACAGCTGCGGCGACATTGTCGACATCCTCGAGGACTTCATCGAAATTGGTCTCGATGTCATCCAGATGGATCAGCAGGAGAACATGGGTCTGGTGTCCGGCGGACATACAGAAGACTATGGCGGACGGCAGCCCCGAGGACATCCGCGCCTACTGTCGAAAGATGGTCTCAACTCTGGGCACACCTGATGGCGGGTTCATCGCCAAGTGGTATGGTGATCCCGCTGGGGCGGGTCACACCCCTGAGGCGATCGAGGCGATGTGTGACGCGTTTGTGGCACTTAGCGTTGAACACACGGCTCAACGGTCTCAGTCGCCGGCTTTACCATGAAGCGTGACAGGCGAATTATCTCAATTTCACGGCGAACGGATATCCCGGCATTCTACACGGAATGGTTGATGACCCGGATTCGAGACGGCGCTGCCGGCTACGTCAATCCATTTGGTCGGAGCAAGCACTCGGTCTCCCTGAGACCCGAGGATGTGCTGTTCATTGTGTTCTGGTCCAAGAACTACAAATCGCTGATCCCTCACCTGGATGAACTGGATGAGCGTGGATACAAATTCTACTTCCACTTCACGATCACGGGACTCCCGCGAGAACTCGAACAGGGAACGCCATCGTGGCAGTCCACGGTTGGGCAGGTCCACCGTCTGGCTGAACGCTACTCACCCAAACACGTGTTGTGGCGGTTCGATCCTATCGTTCTCTCTTCCGTCACCTCCGCTGCCCAAGTCCGTGAGACTTTCACCGAGATCTCGTCACAGATCAAAGGGGCGACCGAACGATGCACATTCAGCTATGTGGATTTCTATGGAAAAGTGCTCCGCAACTTCGAACGTATTCACACCGAGACAGGCGTCCGCTTCCGCGTTGACCCCGGACACCGTGATGCGGTTCTGAGCACAAAGGCTCGGATACCCGAGGCTTATGTGTTCGATCTGGTGAAGCAGGAGCGTTTGGCCTTCGCACGTGACTTGGCCGAGATCGCAGACGGATGCGATATCTCTCTCCACACGTGTTGTGGCGATGACCTGATCCGGGACGAGGCACCCGGCATTCACAAAGCCCGGTGCGTGGACGGCGATCTGATTTCCGAGCTCCTGGATCGAGACATCTCGGGTAAACTGAACTCCACGCGTGACGAATGTAGTTGTTGGGCGAGCCGAGATATCGGGGCCTATGACACGTGCCCGCACGGCTGTATATACTGTTATGCCAACACCAACAAGGAAAAGGCGTTATCACGTTATCTGCAGATCGGCGGCGATCCGACTTCCTTCGCGCTGGGTTGTCCGGGCGATCGGAGTGAGTTCCCTCCGCTTCCTGAAGAGCAGGATCTGCTGCCTTTAGCGAACCTGTAAGGAGTGGCGGCGAGCGGAAGGCTATGGGCGAGTTCTCGACTGGCTGGCCGAGTATCAACAGCGCCACGCATCGAATGAATACGACCCCGGGGACGCCCGTGAGCTCATCGACACAATAGATCAATGGCTGGAGGGCCATATCTTTCGTATCGATATGCATCTGAAGAAGTGCGTGAGTGGAGCCTAGCCCCAGCGATTCGGGTACTGCCTGCTGAGAACACCCCGTGCGAGAATGAGGCCTCTGCCGCTCACTAACCAATCTCTACTCACAGCGTGAGATAACGTAAACCAGACCACGGCAAGCACGCAGTTTTATGGCTTTCCAGGCAAGTGTTCCGTCTCAGAAGTTCCTTTTCGCTTGCTGGTGATCTATGATCGTTCCTCTCATCGGCTCCGCTCGGAGCAGGCCAAACACCCACCGTCGCACCAAACTCCGACGACGGGCACTCCCGTCTTCGCTATGGCTTCGCCGGACAGGCTGAGTGAACTGTGCGTGTCTGTTGGAATCGAAAACGGTTTACAGGGAAGGGACACCAGGTCTTCATATGAATGATCCATCCCAGATTGGATCCAGAGAACGTGTCCTGAAGGCGATCGCTCATACCGAGCCGGATCGGATACCGATCGACTACTGGGCGGTGGATCCGGTCACCGAACGACTCATTCAGCACTTTGGTCTCGCGGACCGGGAGGCCCTCCTGCGCCGACTGAACGTAGACGTGCGCTATGTGATGGGACCGTCTTTCTCGGGCCAGCAGCGCCGCATCCACGATGACGGTACGATCGAGGATCACTGGGGAGTGCTGCGAAAGCCGATGACGGTGAGCGGCGACGACAAGAACGGGCGAACGTGGACCTGGACCTACAGTCACCTTCACCAGGCACCCTTGAGCACGTTTCAGTCGGTGCGTGAGATCGAGAACTACGATGGCTGGCCATCGGCCGATATGTGGGAATACTCGAACGTTAAAGCAGAGTGTCTGAGAGCGAAAGAGTCAGGTTGTGCTGTCGTTAACGGCGGGGACCGCCTTGATCGAACGGCTCAGCTGAAGCCGGCGACCTATATGCGCGGGATGGTGGCGTTTCTCGAAGATCTGATGATACGTCCTGATATGGCTCAATGCATCATCGAGCGGATCACTGCCTACTACTCCGAGTACAACGAGCGCGTCTTCAAGGCAGCAGACGGTCACATCGACATATTCTTCATGGGAGATGATGTGGGCACTCAACACGGTCCCTGGGTCAGTGTGGATGTCTATCGAAAGTTCTTCAAGGAGAACTTCCGACGGCACAACGATCTGGCCCACCGTTACGGGATGAAGACGATGTATCACACCTGTGGCAACGTCACGCCTCTGATCCCCGAATTCATCGACTGCGGTCTCGACATCCTGCAATCGCTCCAGCCTGCGGCGATGGACCTGTCCAAGTTGAAACGTGAATATGGCAAGGACCTGGCCTTTCAGGGCGGGATCGACATCCAGAATACCTTGCCCAAGGGGAGTCCCCTGGATGTCGAGGAGGAAGTCCGGACACGTGCGAGGACGCTGGGGAACGAGGGGGGGTATATCTTCGGCACTGCCCACAACATTCTGCCTGATGTGCCCATCGAGAATATCGCGGTCCTCTTCGACGCCTACGTCGAGCATGGGAAGTATCTGTAGTTCCCGATTTCACATCCCAAAGCCGCACCGAGCTACTCGACCAATGGTGTATTCACTGCTGATGGGGTATCGTACTCCAGGCACGGCGAGGATCGATGCCGGCCTGGATTTCCATCCCGACGGATGGCCTCGGGTGCTTTCCGCGAGGAGAGAATCGTGTTCGACAACATTCCGAAGCAGATCCAGGATCGGATGGCCTACCTGGCGGGGATCGACGAGAGGGATCGAACCGATGGTAGACCTCGGCTCGAGAAGCTTCGTCAGATTCCGGAGGAGACGGGCAGGTTTATCGCGATTCTGGCGGCGTCATCCCCGCCCGGAAGGTGGATCGAAATCGGAACAAGCGCCGGTTACTCGACACTCTGGCTCGCCCTGGCGTGCAGGCCGGTCGGGCAGAAGCTGCAGGGGCCTAACTTGACAGTGGTCTGCGGCTAACCCAGATTGCGAAAAGCAGGGATCGATTTTCGTACCCTCCGAAAGTAGATCGAGCTGAAACAATCCCGGAATCGATCTCAGCCCGTTTCCATTCGAAACAGGGCAAGCGAGAGCCCACAAACCCGATCCGTGAGGCCGTGGAATGGTCGGATTGATCTGTAAAGAGATTCGCAGCACGACCCTGGAGCGGCTGCGCAAGACACGCGAGGCCGACCTGCACGTGAGCGGACTCACGCAACCGCTGCAGTTGGGTGAGGGGCTCTACCATCTCCTGGACCATATCGATGTACCGGTCGATGCATCCGATCTTATCGTAGGTCGCATCAAGGAGGAGGTACCCGATGCTGAGGGGGAAGCCTTCTTCGAGACGACCGTTTCCGCCTGGGAGAATCGTGCGATTCCTCCCTGGATGCGGGATGGCGGTCACGAGTGCTTTGCGTGGGAGCGTCTGCTCGACCTGGGGCTGACCGGTCTGGAGGCGCGAGCCCAGAACGTTCTGGATGAGCGAACGGCCAGGGGCGAGAGCGAGGAAACCCTCGAGTTTCTGAGAGGCGCGGTGCGCGTCTACCAGGCCTTTCGCCGCTACGCCGAGCGCTATGCCGAACGGGCTCGCGAAGCAGGGCTTACTGCCCCCGCCGATCATTGTGCTGCGATTGCCGAGCGGTCGCCGGAGACCTTTTCGGAAGCTCTTCAGCTCATCTGGTTGGTCGGCAATGTCTACTGCACGATGGTGGCCACGAACCCCACGCTTACCTTCGGCCGCCTTGATGTTCTGCTCCTACCTTTCTATCGACGTGACCTGAAGGCCGACCGTCTGACCCGGAGCCAGGCTGGGGATCTGGTCGCCGATTTCTACTACAAGAACAACCTGGTTCTCGGTCGCGGCGAGCATCAGATGAGCGGGGGCTGCGAGACCGAAACTGGATGGAGGCGAAACCTCACCTACGACGCGCCGCAGTATGTCGTCCTCGGCGGATACCGAGTAGACGGTTCCCCGCCGGCCGACGAGCTGACCGAACTCTTTCTGGAGCGCGTCGATCCTCGCTACGAAAACCCGGTGATGGTACTACGCTACAGCAAGGATCTACCTGAGAACATCTGGCGCCTGGCCTGTTCCAAGATGCGTGACAATTCCAGCTTTATGGTCTACAACGACGAGAATATCCTCCCTGCAATGCGTCACTGCGGCATCGCAGCGGAGGACGCCGTTACCTATACGATGCACGGCTGCAACTGGCCGGACATCCCCGGTATCCAGCGTCAGGTGAGCAGTCGTTCGGCGATTCTGCCTCAGTACTTTCTCGACGCTTTCTTCAGCTTCGAGGATGAACTGCCCTCCATCGATGCCCTCTACGAGCGTTTTGCTGATTGCTTCCGAGAGGAGATCGCGGTGGAGTGCGAGAAGCTCCGCCAGTGCTATCGGGATTGGGAAACGCAGGTGTCAGGCATCCTGCGGGTAGACGATTGCTTTCTCGACGGCCCCATCGAAAACGCGCGGTCCTGGAATCAGGGCGGCGTCCGGTATGCGACGCTCACGTGTGCCATCACATCGCTGGCCACAGCCGCTGACTGTTTTGCCGCCGTCGATGAACTGGTGCTCAGATCGAGACGGGTGACACTTGCGGAGTTGCAGGAAGCCTTGCGCAATGATTTCGAGGGGCAGGAGCCCTTGCGTCAGCTCTGCCTCAACACGGTCAAGTTCGGTCAGGACGATGCGCTGGCCGACAGCCACGCTGTACGCCTGCTCGATGAGGTCCTGGCTGAAATAGATCGCGCCTCCGGTCTGGACACGGACGAGGCGGTGATCGTATTCCGCTGTCTCGAGACGGATATGCGCCACGTTCGAATAGGGGCCACCATAGGCGCTACCGCGGACGGTCGCCGAGCGGGGCAACCGATCAGTGAGAATACCTCGCCGTATCCTGGATCCTGTCGACGGGGTTTGACATCCATGCTCAAGTCGGTGTCCAAGCTTCCCCTGCATGGCATCAACTCGGGTGCCCTCAATATCCGTCTACAGCCGGATCTGGTTGCCGAGGAAGCAGGTCTCGATCGACTCTCCGCTCTGCTGCGCACCTATTTCGATCTGGGCGGTCTTCAGTGTCAACTGTCTGTCTGCTCAATAGAGCAGCTGCGGGAGGCCCAGAGACACCCAGAAGAACATCGTGACCTGATGGTACGGATTACGGGCTACAGCGCCGTTTTTGTGGATATGGCTCCACGCGCCCAGGAGGAGTTCATCCGTCGGGAAGAGATGGGGTAGGTCTCTTGTCGAGGCTTTGTTCTACAAGGCAGGGACAGGACCGGGTGACTGTGACTGAAAAAGAATAGCCATACCAGTTGCCCCGGTAGTGGGCCTGGACTTGATCTATTCTTGAATCCTGACCTTGCCGATCAGAATAGGTAGTTTGTCTGGTGCATCGTACCTCGTGCGTTTTGCTGGTGATATTAATGGATCGTTTCTGTCCCCACCCGGTTTTGCCGACCCGTGTCGGCGAGGGCACCCCTTCGACCAGGCTCAGGACACGCTTTGACTGCGCCTCAAAGGTGCCCCAAAACGCGCTTGCTTCCCTCAGCTCCGCTCGGGACAGGCCGCCTCGTTGCCGAGGCGCGCCGCGAGGGGATGGCCCCGGTAGCTGACCAGAGTCGTTCTTACTGCTCCGCGTCTACAATAGATCCACACCGCCCCAGTACTCACGAATCCGCCATCCCCCACCCCGTCCCTCGTCAAGCTCAGGATAAACTCAGTGCCACACGCCCTCTCCACACTCCCCGGCCCATCCCCGCGGATTCGAAAGGGTCCCTACCCCTTGTGAGTTGTCAGAAGTATCGTGCAAAGCAGTCGCCACACCGGGGCCTGCTCTCTTACTGGGCGCCGAGGGCCACGATTTCATAGATCAGCAAACGTACCGCGGCGCCGTGGCCACGAGTATCCGAGTTTGGGAATAGTCCAGGCTAGCACCAAGCCCCGGGAGACAAAGCGATGAGTATCCAACCCCCCTATGCCACCCGCAGTGACTGCATCGATGTCAAGATCGGGCTGCTGCAGAAAGCCTATGCGCAGGGCAGACATGATCTGGCCATGTCGTTGCTGGAGTCGATGAAAGACACACTGCACTACGAAAAACAGCGCGCCCTGCCCGTCGATGTCCCGCTCAGCGGTGCTGCCGACGGTATCGCGGTAGGGGAATTGCCCCCGATCTGGTGTGACTGGGCTCGGGGGTGGTCCTGGTGCAAGCTGCTCGAGGTGCGTGAGATGGCAGGTCTGGCACGCCGAAATGAGCCGGTCCACATCTCGGTAGCTTTTCCGGCGGAGGGCACTACCGATCTCAGACGGGAAGTTCGCGTCGCCCGCGTCGACGGGGAGGGGAGGCTGCGCCAGGTCGTCAGCCAGGTGCACGCCGAGGTGTTCGAGCGCGGGGAACGTCACTGTCAGCTGGTGTTTGCCGCCGATGTTGCCGCAAACGGTCGCGCTCTGATTCTCGTGTTCTACGGCAACGAGCTGGCGGAGCTGCCCCGTTACACAACCGATCTTACGGTTACGGGAGAAGGTTGGGGGCTCGACATCGAAAACGACTTCTACGTTGCCAATCTGTCGCGGCAAATGGGGCAGATGGAGCGTTTGACCTACAAGCGCGACCACGGTCTGACTTTGTTTGCCGGGGGTGAAGGGCACGGAGAGCCGCCGAATATCGACTGGGCCCACGACTATGTCCCGGGTGGCCGGCTGCATAAGGTCCGTGTCACGAACTGGGCTGAGTGTCCGAATTACGAGGTTGTCAAAGGCCCGCTGTGCGTCCAGGTACGGCGCTGGGGATTCCCGCACAGTCCCGGTCATCCGCTCTACACGCCGAGCCGTCTGCATATCGACGTCACGTATACTTTCTACGCCGGCTTGCCCTACTTCTTCAAGAGCGGCCGTATGGACGTGCTCGCCGATGGTCAGTATACCATACGGGACGATGAGTGGGTGTTCTCGGGCTACTCCTTCAACGGTACTGTGTGGATCGATCGCGACGGCAAGCTGCACGAGGGGGACGTCCCGGAAGAACAGAAAAAGGACCTGCGCGGTGTGGGCTTCTTTCATCGCGATAGCAAGGATGCCTTCATCGCCCTGCGCATTGCCCACGAGGCCGCAAACTACGACGAGCTGGTATCGCCGGGTGCGGCCCACGACTACGAGGGCCACGGCCAGGTGTGGTCCCGCTATCCGGCCGGAGATCCCGACATAAAGGCCGGGGCTGTCCTGACCCAGAAGAATGCCTACCTGATTGCACCGTACGAAGGCTCCGGGCCGGTGGATGAGACCCGGGCGCGACTCGTGCAGCCGCTGCAGGTGATCACTGGATCGGTTCCGACCGACACGGCGAGTGAATGCCCGGGAAGGTTGGCGCGGCCCGGAGAAATCGAGGAAGAAGGGGGGGCCCTGAAGCGAGCGATCTGGGCAGCAATGCGCGAAACCAAAGACGCCATGTTCTACCAGAACGACGCCAACGTTGTCGATATGGGGTATATCTACGACCTGCGCCTCGAAGAGGATGTGGCACACGTGACTCTGACAATGCCGCATAAGGGTCGGCCACGACACGGCTTCATCCATCGCCCCGGGCCAACGCCGCACACGCCGCTGGCCAACCGCCTACGCCAAGTCGACGGGGTCCGCGATGTCGTCGTTCACTTCACCTGGGAGCCAGCCTGGACGGCGGCCCGAGTGACGGCTCGGGGGCGGGCCAGCATGGGGCTGGAAGAAGTGGAGTAAGCTGTCGTATTCAGACCTTCAACTGTTCGACCCGTAGCTTTGGAGAAATCGCTGCCTCAAGCGAGCAGGTCTGTGCCGTTCGCGTACGTTATCAAGCTATGAGAGGAGAGGATCGCGTGCTCAAGGAACTCGACCTCGGAGATAGTGCCAGGTGGAAGGAACGCTTCCTAGCCTCGTCGATCGCGTGGGCGGCGATAGCCAGTCAAGAACCGAGACGTGGTCTCGTGGCGGCGAATCTCGATGGCATCCTGCAGTTGTATGCGTGGGACGTCGAGACGGGCGAGCTTTCGAAGCGGACGGATGCTCCGGCCGGTGTCAGTCAAGGTATGATCTCGGCAGGTGGGAGCCACATCTACTACCATCGAGATGACCAGGGCGGCGAGATCGGACACTATGTGCGGATTCTGTTCGACGGCGGTGAGGAAGAGGATATGGCACCGTATTCCTCTCTCACGGTCGCGCAGAGCCACACAGGTAACGTGGTCGGATGTACGTGCGCGGGGACCGATGGCTTCGTCGAAAGACTGCAAAGCACCATCCGCCATGAACACTGGAGGATCGCCTTCAGACGGCGCTACTTCACTACATAAAGACAGCTTGAAGCTTCACTCCAACGCTTCCTCTGCTTCTACAACGACGAACGGCCACACTTCGAATACCGAACCAAAGGACGAACATCCTCTGAGATCTTCTGGGGAGCTCAAAGGAGGACCTGAAGTGTCAACACCATTACGACACTGGACAACCTAGACTGCCGCCGGATCTGACGAGGATCGTGGCTCCGATGCCTAACCTGCTATCGGGCTGGGCGGTTGCAGCATTGCGGGCGCGACCGCCCAGATCCCGCGGTCCACCCTCTACCAACGCTCTTCGAGCTACGGTGGGGCAGACCCAGATTTACCTCACGTCCCTCCACAGCCATCGCAGTGTTTCGGGCAGCAATGTCCCTCCGTGCAGCCCGGTGTGCTTTCCTTCACCTCCAACGAATTTGTAGTCGTACTCCATAAACTCTAAAGCGCTCTCCATCTGCAGATTGGAAAGCCACCAGTCGCCGTGCGCCTTGTTCAGGTCGTTCTTGCCATCCTGGAGAAACACGCGAATCGGTTTGGGGTCCGTTTTTCGGATCAGGAACGGATAGACGTGCCCGCCGCGGATGTTCACGAAGCTGCCGATATGGGAGACAACTTTTCGGAACACGTCGGGACGTTCCCAGGCGACGGTGAAAGAGACGATGCCCCCGGAGCTCGAACCGGCGATCGCACGACACTCAGGGTCGTCCATGAGATTGTGGGTCCTGGAGACCTCAGGCAGGATCTCTTCGATCAGGAATTTCGCATACTGATCGCTGAGCGAATCGTATTCGACACTTCGGTTGTTCTTAGGGCCCGTGCTTTCGGGTAATTCGCCACCGAGGTGCCCGGGGTTGATGAAGATGCCCACCGTAACGGGCATCTCACCCTTATGGATCAGGTTGTCGAAGACGACGGGCACACGATACGCGCCGTCGTCGGATATGACGCCGCCGCCGTCCTGGAAGATCATCACGCAAGCGGGTTTTGAGGCTTCATACTGAGCGGGTGTGTAGACCCAGTATTCGCGGATGGTGCCTTCAAAGATTTGGCTTTTCCAGATGTGACGGGTGACTTCACCCTTCGGAACATCTTCCTGCCGGAAGGAATCCGGGAGGTAGGTGTAGAGGCCGGAGTCGTCGCGGTCTATGTCGCGGGTTCTTCTCGATGGCATTGTGACATCCTATGAAAATCGGAGCCCGTCAACGCAGGGGCGTCGAGCGGATTCGGACACGACTGGGGAACCCAAACAAGGGTGTGCGTGAGGGTCCGTCCGCGGATTGTCTCTGCAACGCGAAGGTGCGCCGTTGATTGGTTGTATGCCACTATGTTCGCCTATCGGCGGCGCGAATTGGTTTCTGTCGCGTTTACACCTGGGGCTGACGCCCCAGGCTAGCGACGGTCGCCCCTTCGGGGCTGGTGGGTTGTCTGCTCTCACCAGCGTGTCTATACCGCGAACATCGTACGGTTCGAGATCCCGCAGGGATACTTCTCGTCCATGTAGCCGCCGATAAACTGAGCGGTGCGGCCGGCAGGAGAAGTGCCTTCATAATATGCGGTGAACGAGGTGTTGAAGTCGACGATCCAGGCGCGGCTTGCTTCTGACGAGTCCTTGGCGACGATGTAGGCGTTGTTGAAGATGCCGTTTTCCTTCAAGCCGGTTCCTCCGGCGGCTTTGATGTAGCCGTCGATCTGACCGAGGATGGCACCGGCGTCGTCACCGCCCACGCCGCTGGTCATCACTTCCTTCACACCTGAGTGTGTGAAGGATGTCCAGGTGCTGAATCCGTCGACGATGTCACCGGATCGCTCGATGGTGATGTCCTCGCCCACGACGACTCGTGGCTGGGGTTCGACGATGCCGTCGAGGTTGGGGATCCAGGAGACGGGATAGGTCGCGCCGGCGGGCCGGTTGTCACCAAAATAGTCAGCGATGACTTCGTTGATGGCGGCGATGTTGGCCCACTGTTTCAGCGGATCCGCATCGGCCGCGACCAGTACTTCCAGCCAGAGGGTCTGTGACTTGAAATCCACGCCCTTCTCTGCCATCGGCTTCTCATACTGCTCCACCAACACGTATTCCATCTCCTTCTTCACGTCATCATCCAGCGTCGTGACCAGGTTGCCATCGGATCCGGTATGCTGGACGGAGGCTCCGCTGGGCTGATGATCCTGCCAGTTGCCGTAGTCGATCACGCCCCCTCCGATGCTGACATTTTCACCACGGACAGCCTTGATCTGAACTTCGAACAGCGCGGCCGGATCGGGGAAACCTTCCGGATGCGTGAATCTCGCCATCCGGTTCGAGCTGAGTTTGTGGCCGGTGACGGCATTGATCAGGGCTCCGTAGACGGCGTTGTAGTCGTTGCGATAGGCTTCGCACGCGGCGCGGTCGCCCTCGGGTGTGGTCCAGAGGACGTCAGTTGCGTAGACGTCGCCCCAGTTGGCTCCACCTTTGGCGAGCCCCGGAGACAGATTCTGGATGGTGCCGAACCATTGTGCGGCGAGTTCCGCCGGGTACTGCGTGCCGACGTTGCCTGATGGTTCGACGTGATGTACGACGGACTTGTCATCGTAGGTGACGACGGTTTGGGTGGTGCCGGAGAAGATGCCGATCGGGTTGTAGCGAATGATGTTTACGGAAGACATTTTTACCTCGTGAGACGTGAGAAGGCAGATGTGAAGGACAGGTGACCAATCTTTACACCGTGATGTTCTGGCAGGGGGGCAAGTGGTCAGGTGGCGTCGACGAGTGTTTCGATCTCTTTCATGAAGGTGATGTTGTCGGAGACCTTGTCGGCCTGGCTCGCTTTGTTCGAGAAGTCTTCAAAGCTGAGCCAGCCGTCGTAACCGACGGACTTGAGTGAGCGAATCAGGAACTCGAAATCGACGCAGCCGTCGCGCATGGGGGCCGATTCGTGTTTCCAGGTCCGGACATAGGGTGACTCGGCGGGTGTTGCGGCCCAGCGACCGTTCTTGATGTGAACGTGTGCGAGATACGGGCCCAGCATCTCAAAGACCATCTGGTAGTGCTCGTAGCCTTCGTGAACCATGTTGCCCGCGTCGTGGATCACGCCAACGAATTGAGGCGAGAAGTTGGATGCGAGTTGGAAAGCGAGGCTGGCGGATGTCGTGATGTTGCCCGGGTGCGTTTCCATAATGGCCTTGACGCTGAACTGTTTAGCCAGCTGCTGGATGCGACCGAAGTGGCCTACGCACTCTTCGAAAAGCTCCGGGTATGGGCGGGAGCCATCGTAGTGGAGGGAGTTGACGCGCAGAGCGTCTGCACCCAGGATCTTGGCTACCTGCATCATTCGAGCGACATCGTCATACTGATCGCACCGGAGGTATGTGCCTAGGCTTGCGGCGCGGACGTCCAGTTCAGTCATCCAGCCGGCGACTTCCTGGAACCTGTCATCGGACCAAGAGGCCTGAAGCGTGGTGCGGTTGCCCTTCCAGTAGCCCGGAGTGGTGGTGTCGCCGTCGTCGTTGGTGACGCGCCATTCGACACCGGTGTAGCCGGCGGCCTTGAGCTGCTCGAGCGTTTCGCAAGGGGTGGTTTCGGGTTGTCCAACGGTGAAGCATGCGTATTCCACGGTGTAGCCTCAGTGCGAGAAGTGAGTGGTTGTGATGGGCGTTGAGATCCGACTGGGATTGCGGTGGATCGGGCGCGGTCGTGAAGACCGCGGTTACGGTTCTCCCATCGTGGCGCGGGCGGCGGCGAGAGAGTCGGGGTTGCCGATGTCGAGGATAGTGCCGTCGATTCTGTGTGCGTAGACAGGGATGCGGGTGTAGAGCCACTCGACGATCTGGCCGGGCGAGTCGCCGGTGATCCCTGGCGTGTCCTCACCGTCGTCCAGGTATTCGGCGATCCGGGGCAGGGATGCTCTCGGGTAGATGTAGATCGGCGGGACGACCCAGTTCGATTTCGGGACGGGGGGCTTCTCAACAAAGTCGATCAGCCTGTCGTCGTCGTCCAGTATCGCGTTGCCGCGCTTCTTCAGGTCCTCGATGTCCTTCTCGTGTCGTACGCAGATGTGATACTCACCGTTCCGCTTCCAGGTCTTGACTAAGTCGTTCAGCGAGAATTGCAGGATGTTATCCGACGCGCAGACCAGCAAATCATCATTGATCGCAGCCTTGTCGAGCACGTACTTCAGATCGGGGATTGCGCCGAGCCTGCTTTCAGCTGTCGAGGTGCCATCGTCATGGATGGTGATCCGCAGCCCACTATGAGCGCGATCTTCTGTCCTGGTCTGATCGCTCAGGTGTGTCAGCCATTTCTGGAAGTGTCCCGCGAATCGATGATTCGTGACCAGATGGGCGTGATCAATGTCCGGGATCTCGCAAAGCTGATCGATCAGATGATCCAGGATCGTCTGGCCGCCGATTTCGAGCAAGGGTTTCGGGAAGTTTTTTGTGAGTGGATAGAGGCGGGTGGCATATCCGGCTGCGAGGATGATGGCTTGCATAGGCGTGCAGTTTTCCGTGTGGTGATTCGTACCGTGTGTTCGAGTAGGCCCAAGCAGTGCTCGGGCCTACTCGAGAGCCGGGCATCAGCGAGGTACTATTCCGGCTTCTCGATACAGCCTGCGCGAGGCGCAGGCCTATTCGAAGACACGGTGGATCTCATCAGTTCTCAAGGATACCGGCCCCGTCAGCGGGATGGCAGATCAGAACTCCATCCGATTGGGCGGCGCGTTCAGGCTGTCTTGCGGTATAGGCCTCGACGACGTGTTGTGCAGCGGTTTCCGCCTTCTCGGGGTCAACCAGTGCGATGCTGCAGCCTCGGAACCCTCCGCCGCTGAATCGCGCGCCGTAGATGCCATCGGTTTCGATCAAGATATTGTAGAGGTCAATCAGAGGCTCCGAACCGCACTCATAGTTCTCGACGGAGCTGCGACCGGATTCTGTAATCAACTGGCCGAACCGGTCAAGGTTTCCTTGCTTCCATGCCTCGATTCCCTGCCCGACCCTTGCGGATTCGGTGAAGAAATGCTCTGCTCTCTTGGCGGGGTCTCCTGAGAGCAGGTCGCTGTGTTGTGCGTATTCTTCGTCCGTGATATTACCAAGTAACGGTTTGTCGTCATGCCTGCCCATTGCACCGAGGAGTGTCTGTGCGGCCTCCGCGCACTCATCGACTCGCGTGTTGTAGCCCGTGGAGACGAGAGCGTCCTTAACACCGGAGTAGGCGATCAGGATCGAGTAGGGAGGCATCTCCTCGGACTGCGGGACGAGATGATGGGATACGGTCTTGCAGTCGATGACGGTCAGGTGTCTGTTGCGGGAGAGGATGATCGCCGACTGGTCGAGGATTCCGTTTCTGAGGCCCAGGTATTCATTCTCGATCAAACGGTCCAGTTCGATGTTCTGCTCCTGTGTGACCCGGATTGCGTTGGCCGCTTCGAAGGCCATCAAGTAGGCGACCCCGATCGCGGCCGACGAACTGAGTCCGCCTTCACCAATCTGTCCTGCCGTGACCCCGACGATGCCCTGATCCACCGTGTGTGAGCTCTGAAGTGCCTGCACAGCGCCGCACGCGTAGTCCGCCCACGATTCGGCATCACGGGGTGGGACGTTATTCACGGAGAACGCGATCTCGCCACTGAAGGTCTGGCTTGACAGCCGCACTTCGGGTGAACCGGAAGGAGCAAAGGCAAGGTAGACGGCGCGAT
>CAYYGZ010000056.1:0-21457 GCA_964471275.1 uncultured bacterium
GTATCAGCAACCGCATCCTAACTCTGGATGTGGACACATAGATGGGGGCAGGTCAGTGTTCAATGCGACGGGTTCGAACGAGCTGATCGATATTGCAAGGGAGGTCAAGCGTATCGTGCTTGAAGATGACTACTTCGTTTCTCGTCACCTCTATCCCAATGTCGACTTCTACTCGGGGCTGATCTACCAGTCGCTGGGGCTGCCGATCGATATGATGACCGTTATGTTCGCCATTCCCAGAACAGTGGGATGGCTTGCTCAGTGGAATGAGACGCTAGATGATCCTGACCTCACGATCGCCCGTCCCGGTCAGATCTAGGTGGGCGATATGAGAGGTGCCTGAGCCCGGGTGATGTCAGCGGATCGCACCGCAACACAACACAGCCTTGATCCTCACATCGATAATCAGGAGGAATTCGAACCTATCGCCGCCAGAGAAGTCCAAAGCAGTCACGCAACCGCATGCCGTCCCCGGATGGACAGTCAGGAAGCGGATCCGTAGTGCCCGGCTGACCAGAATTAGCGTTCTATGTGCACGTAGAAAGGCTTCTGGAGACATAACATCACTGTTCATTCCGCCAATTCTGCCGATGAAAGAAAGGGTAGCGCGTTTTGGAGGGCATTGCCTTATGTTGATTCAACATCAGGGACAGTGTCTTTGTTCTTCCCGTAGATTCAGAGATTTTGGAGAGCCGCCATGGCGGAAGAAGAAGATGGTGATGAGCTATCTGCAGGCACCAAGGTAGCGATTCTGATGATCTCGCTCGGTCAGGAAACCACCGCTGAGGTGATGAAGTATCTGACCGATATGGAGATCGAGCGGATTGCTCAGAATATCGCCGAACTCGAGGTCGTGACGACCGAGCAGGAGGACGAAGTCCTCGAAGAGTTCGAGCAGATGCTGATCGCGGGACAGTATGTCTCGCAAGGCGGGATGGATTTTGCTCGAGGCGCGCTCGAAAAAGCGATGGGTCCACGGAAAGCTCAAGCCCTGCTTGATCGCGTATCCTCAACGACGACGAGTGGTTTCTACATGATGCGGAACGTCGATCCCAATCAGATCATTCCGTTCATTAGCAAAGAGCATCCACAAACCATCGCTCTGATCCTTTCTCAGCTCGAATCGACGCAGGCAGCGGGCGTGGTGAGCGGTCTGTCAGAAGAACTTCAGGCGGATGTCTCGTATCGGATCGCCACGATGGAGAGTATTTCACCCCAGGTGCTTCGAGAGCTGGAGGACAGTCTCGCCGAGAACCTGCAGACGATCCTCTCCGGTCAGGTGACCGAGATCGGCGGACCGAAGGCCGTGGCCGAGATCCTCAACAGCACAGGTCGTTCCACAGAGAAGGCCGTGCTCGAACGCCTGGACGCGCAGGATCCGGAGCTCGCCGAGGATGTCCGCAACCAGATGTTTGTCTTTGACGATATCGCGAACCTGACGGATCGAGAGATTCAGCTGATCCTGAGAGAGGTCGATTCCAAGGACCTCTCAACAGCGCTCAAGGGTGCGAACGATGAGATGAAGGATCGTATTTTCGGTAACGTGTCCGAACGTGTGGGAACGATGATGAAGGAGGAGATGGGCTTCTCTGGACCTGTTCGGATGAGCGACGTGGAAGAGGTGCAGCTGCGGATCGTACAGACCGTGCGGCAGCTCGAAGAAGCGGGTCAGGTCACGATCGTTCGCGGGGACAGCAACGATCAGTTTGTCTAGAACGGACGTATCCCCTTAGATGATCTGGCGACACATAGTTTAGTTTGGTGAACATACAGTCTTTGTATTGACGGGCGACCTCTCGATGTCGCCCGTTTTTGTGTGTGAGCCCACCTCCACCGTTCCGATCTCGTTGACCTTAACTCCCGCCAGAGCCATTCAAGAGAAAGAAGGGCCACCTTCACTCTTGAGCACAAAACGCTGTTGTCGAAGATCGATTCAGACTCTCATTGTCCTTCACGAACGGATGGTTCAGGCCTTCATCCAGAAAGGGGGCCAACACCTCGGTGAATCCGCTCGGTGCGTCAGGATGCCTGCCGGGGATTCCGTCCAAGGAGCGCCACGGCAATGCCAGCGAGAATGACAGCGCCGCCAATCAGCGTATGCGTAGATGGAGATTCGTAGAGAACCAGGTATGCGAGTCCAGAGGAAGAGATCGGCTCGAGGAGCATCAGCAGGGCCAGGTGCGAGGGCGAGATACACTTCAATGAGTAGTTGAAAGAGGTGTGACCGAGGAGCTGCGGGCCAGCCGCCAAGGCAAAGAAGAGGCCGTAATCCCGGAGTGAATGTCCCCACAATTCCTGGCCCGCCAGGAAGAGAAAGACGACGAGTACGGTGGCGGCAATCGAGTAGACGGCGGTGATGTAAGGGGTTAGGGCAGAATCAAGTCGTTGACGACTGCCGATCAGCAGATGTCCCGACATCGCGATGGCTCCGGCCACGGCCATCAAGTCGCCGAACAGAGCGTGTTCGGTGCCAACGTCACCATAGGAAATCCAGAATGTGCCGCCGAGAGCTACGAGTGTTCCGACCAGGAGGCGGGGACGAAACCGTTCACGGAGGATGAGCCAGGCGCCCAGACCGACGAAGACGGGGTTGGTCGTGACGAGAAATGCAGAATTCGCGACCGAGGTGTGGGAAAGCGAGCTGACCCAGGTGGCGAAATGGACAGCCAGCAGGACGCCGCTGCCAACGATCGGTATCGTTCTTGCACGGACAAGCCGCAGCGTTTCTTCCCGGTGGCGTGTGAGCGAGATGGGGATGAGGAAGGCGGCAGCGATCAGCATACGATAGGCGGCGATGACGAGCGGATGGGCATCGCAGAGCTTGATCATGATTGCGGCGGAGGATGACGCGCCGATTCCGAAGAGCAGGATCAGATAGACCAAATCGATCGCGTCCGGTCAGGATGCTGGAGGCTCGGTGCCGTTCGTGAGATCTCTGGCTCTGAGCTCCTGCCACCAGTCCATCAAGGCACGGATGTTTTTCTCGTATCCACGGTCTGTAGGCTGGTAGTATTCACGTCCGGAGAGGTCGTCAGGCAGGTAGTCCTGGGGAACGTAGCCGTGTTCACTGTCGTGGTCGTAGTGATACCCGTCGCCATAGCCGAGGTCGCGCATCAGACCTGACGGAGCATTCCGGATATGCTTGGGTACGGGCAAATTCGGTTGGGTCTGCACGTCGTCCGCAGCCTCTGAGTAGGCCTTGTAGACGGCATTGCTCTTTGGTGCCGTCGCGAGATACACGGCGGTCTGGGCGATCGCAAGATCTCCCTCCGGACTACCTAGGATGTCGAACGACTCACGAGCGGCGAGCGAGATCGAGAGGGCGCGTGGGTCCGCGTTGCCGATATCTTCCGAGGCGAAACGGATCATTCTTCGCAGGATATAGTGGGGGTGTTCACCTGATGCGAGCATTCGGGCAACCCAGTAGAGGGCGGCGTGTGGATCGCTACCACGTAGGCTTTTGTGCAATGCGGAGATCAGATTGTAGTGTTCTTCTCCGCTCTTATCGTAGAGGAGTGACTTGGACCCGAGCACCTCACCGATCAGCTCCCGGGTCAGCGGGGCGCCTTCAGCTTCTGCCGCGGCGGCGACGGTCTCCAGCGTGTTGATGGCTCGCCGTGCATCTCCCTCGGCATTGCTCGCGATGAGTTCCAGCGCATCGTTGCCGATTCGCTCTTCGGTCACACCGATTGTGGCAGCGACCTTCGCCAACAGGTCGTGTATCACGGATCCATCGAGCGGGTTCAGCACAAATACGCGTGCCCTCGAGAGCAGGGCCGCATTGACTTCAAAGGAAGGATTCTCAGTCGTCGCACCGATCAGGATGATGGTGCCGTTCTCGACGTGGGGGAGGAATGCGTCCTGCTGTGCGCGGTTGAATCGGTGGATTTCGTCGATGAACAGGATCGTGCGACGGCCAAGTTTCTTCTCCTCGGCCGCGCGAGCGATGATGATTCGGACGTCTTTGACCCCGGATGTGACAGCGCTGAAGAAGACAAACCGGCTCTGCGTGGTGTTGGCGATAACCCGAGCGAGCGTGGTCTTTCCGGACCCGGGCGGGCCCCAGAGGATCATGGATGGAATCTGGTCGGTCTCGATCAGTTTCCGGAGAGGCGCATTCGGCCCTGCGAGATGTTCCTGTCCGAGCACATCGTCGAGTGTCTGAGGTCGAACACGCTCAGCCAGCGGCTCGTGCGCAGCCGTGATCTCACTCTCGAAGAGATCACCCGCACTCATCGCTGACCTTCCCGGTCTGTCGGCGGGTCGTCGTCGCTCTTTCCCCGCTTGCCGCTGCCAAAATCGAATCCGGCGGCACCCCAATCGATTTCCGGAAGACTGTCCGGCTCGATCCGGTCGGGCAATTCCTTCTGCACCTGCTTGAGTATGTCCTTCGCGGACGGGTCGTCTGGGAGCTCGGGTGTCTGGATATCCGGTTGGGGTGGGGCATCGGGGTCGTACCCGGAGCCCGAAAATGATGAGGCAGCCAGATCTTCCAGGATGCCGTTGACCTCCTCGAGAACGGATTCACGCACATCCGGTGGTATCTCCCGCATCTTTCGCATAGTTTCGACGATCGGGAGCAGCTCGTCCGCGCCCAATCGGTTCAGTATGCGCTGTGATCGCTCCGGACCCAGAGCAATCAGAAGGACCGCGACCTTCTCGATTTCTGTCATATCCGGCATTCAGGTTGTAGTCTCCAGCAGCTTCCTGGCAAGCTGCTTTTCGCTTACACGGTAGACAAAAATTTCCTCTTCATCGACGGTAATGACGGGGATCTTCTCGCAGTAGCGATCGAACAAGGCTTGTGTTCCCCTGATATCGATGAGTTCGAGTTCAAAAGGGATCTCACGCTGGACGTTCGCCACACGCTCCTTTGCGATATCGCAAAGGTGACAGTCAGGCTTCGAATAGATTGTGACCTTCCTCATATCACTTAAGAAAGGTCTCGCGCGGGAACGGGTCAAGCAATCCCGTTGTCTGGGCCCCAAGAGCACGTATCTTAGCTGTCGCAATCTGAAATCTCAACTAGGAGGATCTTTTGATCGAGCAACACCCTTCGGAATCACTCGTCAGGGAGCGGTATGGTTGGGCGGAAATGGAGCCCGGCGGCCCAGTTGTCGCCGGCGAGACTGGATCGTGGCGGATCACCTACCATGCCGGTCGCTATGGCATCGATGATGGAGGCGTGATCAAGTTCGCCTGGCGGGACGTCAGTGATTGGGCCTATCCGCAGTTCGATGATCCATCTGAACCCGCCTACGCATCAGTCGTGACAGACGGGTCGGCGATGCTTCGCCCGCGGTTCGACAAACAGCGTTATGTGAGGCCGTGGCGACTGTGTGTCACGGTTGACGTGTTTGACGACTCGCTGCGGGAGGGGGACACGATCACTTTGACGATCGGGGACCGGTCGGGTGGGAGTCCGGGAAGCCGTGCACAATCCTTCTGTAAGGAGGCTTTCGAGTTTCGTGTTTCGGTCGACTGGTGTGGCACGTGGGTCTACACTGAAGTGCCATCGCCCGTGTTTCCAATCGTGAACGGTCCTCCTGCGAAGCTGGTCGTGGTCGGACCCTCGGTTACCGTGCCGGACGAGAAGACGTGGTGCGGCGTCAAGCTCGAGGATCTGTGGGGAAACCCGTGTCGTGACTACGCTGGAGAAGTGGTGCTGACGGCCGACGGTGTGGATGGGTTGCCGGCCTCGTACCGGTTCACTGCCGAAGATCAGGGATCGCATCGATTCGAGGGGCTGTCCGTCGCGGGACCGGGAATGTACTCGATTCTGGCTGAAGAGACCCAAGCAGGTCTCGAGGCGAGGGGAAACCCACTTGTGTGTAAGCCCGTGATCGGCAAGACCCGGTCCTTCTGGGGGGATCTGCACGGCCAGAGTGAAGAGACCGTTGGCACGAATCCTGTGTCTTCCTACTTCACGTTCGCTCGCGATGCCGCCCTTGTGGATTTCGCCGGCCACCAGGGGAACGATTTTCAGATCACAGAGAGCGTCTGGGATGAGATCAAGCATCAGGCCAACACGCACAACGATCCTGGACGGTTTGTCGCTTTCGTCGGGTGGGAATGGTCGGGTAACACTCCCGTGGGAGGCGATCACAACGTCTACTACCCAGGAGATGAGGGTCCGTTGTTCCGGTCCAGCCACGTGTTGATTCCCGACAAATCTGATCTCGACACGGATTGTCTGCACGTAACAGATCTGTACAGGGCGCTGAAGGGCAAGGACGCCTTGCTGGTTCCGCACGTTGGTGGGCGATACGCCAATCTCGAGTGGCACGATCCTGATCTCGAGGCCGTCATCGAAGTCTACTCGGAGTGGGGTGAGTTTGAGTGGTTCCTGAAAGAGGCGATCGAGAAAGGATATCGAGTCGGTTTCACTGCCGGGAGCGATGACCACAAGGGGCGTCCGGGGGCTGCCTACTCAGGGAGTGGATCGTTCGGAGTCTATGGTGGTCTGACGTGTGTTCAGGCATCCGAACTGTCGCGTGAAGGACTGTGGGAGGCAATCAAGGCACGCCGTTGCTACGGGACGACAGGACAGCGTATTCTGATCGAGGCGACTTCGGATGGTCACCCGATGGGCTCGGCATACGAGTCAGATTCGGGACCTGGAATCGATGTACGTGTCTTCGGTACGGCACCGATCGAGCGGATCGACATTGTGAGGGGAACCGAGGAGGCATACTCGTATCCGGAGGATCCGGAGCGTTCGAAAGACCGTGTGCGAGTTGCTTGGTCCGGGCAGCGGATCCGTGCCCGAAACCGGATGGTTCGTTGGGATGGTGGTTTGGCGGTCGAGGGTGGAAACCTGTCGAGCGTCTCTGGATACGCGTTTGACACGCCCGCCGAAGGCATCACCTCGGTCACGGATAGCTCAATTGCGTGGCGTTCGGTGACGACCGGGGATGCGGACGGCGTTCTGTTTGTCGTGGAAGGCGGCGATGATGCCCGGATCGCCTTCAACACACCGGTCTTGAATCGTGCAGTCGCGCTGGGAACGGTGAGGATGGGTCCAGTCACGATCGAGGCGGGAGGAGTCGACATGAAGATTGTATTCGAGATGGCGCCGACAGGTGTCGGGCGAGAGGCGCACGTGACCTTTAAAGATGCGAATGCTCCGAAGGGAACGACACCCTACTGGATTCGCGTGACGCAGACCGACGGTGCAAAGGCCTGGGTCAGCCCGTTCTATGTGACAGTCCGTTGATGGCAGATCGTATATCGATCGCGCCGTCCAACCGCGGGTGGGATGTCAAACTGACCGTTCGTGACTAGGCCGTCAGCGGGCTCGCCCTAGTCGACCAGGAAGTCAGGCTCGGGTCTGCGCGGTTGAAGATGGCCGGGATTGTCGGTGTACGGACGGGTGAGGAACACCGGAAACGAGGGTATGCCTCACGTGTGATGTGGGCGGCGATCGAGGAAATGGCACGTCGGCGGTACGACGTGAGTGTGTTGTTCGGGATCGAGGACTTCTACCATCATTACGGTTACTCAGTCTACTTTCCGAGCACGGCGTGCAGCGTGGTGGTCGAGGCTCTGCCCGCCTCGATGATGTCCGGCTACCGGGCACGTCTTGCGAAGTCTGGGGACCTTCCGCAGATCTTGCGATTGTATCGCCTGTCGAACGTCGACCGAACAGCGAGTACGATCCGACCCCGGTCGTGGTTGCCCCGGCACCGACTTCCGGGAGACGGCTGGCGGATGCCGCGCATGGGCGGCGACACGGTGCGCAGGCCGGGCCGGGCGATCGTCGTGGCGAGGGGGAAGCGTGTGGTTGCCTACGCGGAGTTCGATGCACAGGATGGCCACTGCACGGTGAGTGAGGTTGGCGGGAGCCCTGACGGCTACCCGGCCCTGACCCGCCGTATTCGACAGATTGCGACCGGAGTCGGGGCCGTACGCATCTGATTCTGTCTGCCCGCGGACGATCCTTTCGGAGCCTATCTCCAGAGATACAGTTGCACCTGGAGCGTTCACTACCCGGAGAACAGCGGCTCGATGGCGCGCGTCATCGAGCTGGAGTCGACGTTCCGGAAACTGATTCCCACGATCGAGACACGACTGGCCGGGACGGAGGTCGAGTTCCCGGGAGAGGGCCTCGAATTCGTCACGGACATTGGCTCGGTGTGTCTGCAGCAGCGAGTGAAACGCCTGATCTTGGCGAATGCGAATACAAAGTCGAAGGTTCGGATCGACCAGCCCGACCTGGTCCAGCTTCTGTTCGGATACCGCTCGGTCGAGGATCTGCTGATCGAGCGAGAAATCCAGGTCGTAAAGAAGCATACGTCGGCCGTTTCAGCGCTCTTCCCGAAGCAGAATCCGTATATGTGGTGGGGCGACCGTTACTAAGGAGTCGAGAGCATAGAACTGACGATTGGACTTCTTAGTCCGGGAGATATGGGAAGCGCCGTGGGCAGGCGGATCGCCGATTACGACGCTGAAGTGATCACGTGCCTGTCGGGCAGGAGCGAATGGACCCAGTCGCTGGCCGTAGCGGCCGGGATCGCAGCGGTGCCCGACTACAACGAGCTGGTCGCCCGCTGTGATCTGGTTATCTCGATTATCGTGCCTTCGGAAGCACCCAAGCCGTGCCGATTGCCAATCTGGGGAAGGATCTGGCGTATGTGGATCGCAACGCGATCGCGCCGAGCACAGCAGGGCAGGTGGCCGATGTCATCCAGGAGGCCGGAGGAAGGCCGATCGACGCCGGGATTATCGGTGGTCCGCCGAGCGGGCTGAAGATGTGGCTACGCCGCTTCGACCAAGGGCACGTCTGCGTTGATGCTGGAACTGCTGATTGCGGCCAGGAAACTGGGGCTCTATGATGCGCTGATCGGCGAATTCGCGCAGAGCCAGGAAGCGAGGCCCAAGTCCCTGAACGGTCTGGCCAGTGTGCCGTCAAAATCGCGCCGGTGGATCGGTGAGATGGAAGAGATTGCGAAGACCTTCGGTGAGATAGGGCTGACTCCGAATATGTTCACCGGTGCCGCGGAGATGTTCAGGCTGGTCGGCGACAGTGTCCTCGCTGATGAGACACCGGAGAATCGTGATCAGAATCGATCGATTGAGGATATGATCCGAGCGCTGTCAGGGGAAGAGTAAGGGCGTCGAGGATCCCCCGTGCCTTCGAGTGTCCGCCTGCGGCGGGTGTATCGAGAAGCCGGAATCGGTTCGAGGATCTGTTATGCCGGGCTCTCGATACATCCTGCTCAAGAGCGCAGGCCTACTCGAACACGCGGTGCCTTACGTCTTCCAGTTGCCGCTACGTCCCGAAAGCCTGCGCAAAGATCAGAAAATCTCCAAACCCGACGTCCCCACTGTCATCCAGATCCAGCAGGGGGTTAAAGCTCTGATCTCCTGTCGCCGCACCGAATCCACCTGCGAATATGATGAAGTCTGTGAAGCCGACGAGCCCATCGTCGTCGAAGTCCGGCTTCCCACCCGGGACGAGTTGGGTGATCTCGCCGCCCAGCGTTACGATCGAGGATTGGGTACCAACCTGGATGGAATCGATCTGCAGGGCTGTTCCCAACAATGCAGATTCGAGGCCCACACGCGATTCCCCTGGGAATTCGTCAAGGATGGTGAACGTGACCTGTGCGATGCTGCCCGCATCTCGTGAAGTCTTGTTCTCGAGGAGCAACCCCGTCAATCCCAGCCTGCCGGGTTCGAAGTTGGTCATCAGGAATGCACCGTCGAACAGATCGATCGATGCGGCCGTCTGGTAGGCGATCTGGGAGGCGTCGTAGGTGAGAAGGATATCGAATCCGGCCCTTGTTCCACCCCCTTCAGTCACCGCCACATCGATCGTAACAGATGAACCGATCTCAGGAATCGTGAAGGTTTGTCGCTGGCTCTGGTCTCCCGATCGCGTGTTCAGATCGAGCCGTGCGGGACCGACGAGCGGGGCCTCTGGCTCGGGGTCGGATGTCTCATCCTGGGCAGCGACAAGACCCGCGGCCAAGGCGATCGCCATCAGTACTTGCGTAAGTGATTTCAGCATTGAGTTCCTCCTGGTTGCCAAAAGATCGTTAGGCCGATGCTCAATGTCAATTCATAGGCAAAAGAGAAAGACGGGCACGATCGAGTCGTGCCCGTCTTCTTGTATCCTTCCGACTGCTCTGGCTAAATGGTCTGCCCGAAGACTGCGGCGAACATCAGGAAGTCACCAAAGTCGATCGTGCCATCACCTTCCAGATCCAGGCGAGTACCGAAGTCTCCGTCACTGCTGGCCTTGCCAAATCCACCGGCAAAGATCAGGAAATCGCCGAACCCGACCGTCGGGTCACCGTCGAAGTTGGCCGTCTCAGCAGGAGTTGCCGGTTCTGCCGCAACAACTCCCCTGATCACAACGAAAGCAGCATCAGGACTGATCGTGACATCCGCGCTCCCGAGCTTCCCCGCGCCCAGGTTGACCGTGGTTACCGTGGAAAAATCATCGTTCACCGTAAAGGTTGCCTTCCCACCTGAACCCGCATCCGTGGAAGCGGATGACCCGAGGAAAGCGGCGGACAGCTGCGCCGTGCTGTCCGCCGCCGTGATATTGGTCGGCGTCGTCAGCGATATACTCCCACCGAAGACCCTGGCCGTCGCGTATTCCTTGAACGTCAGTTCGGCCGAATCCCACGAGAGCGTGACGTTAAAGCCGATCTGGCCGTCTGCACCCTCGGTGATGAAGACGTCGATCTTGATCTCGTCTTCGGCTACTGGATTGGTGGCCGTCTGCACTTCGACGGTACTTGTCGGCTACCGTGACCACTGACGGTGTCAGGAGGTCGATGCCGCCTCTTTGGTCTGGCTTCGCTCGAGTTCGCGACAGACAAGGTCTGCTGAGGTCCCTGTGTGCATCTATTTGCGTCGGTGGAAATGCTTAAATCGCTTTATTTCAAATGGTTGTAATGGAAATGTCGCAGGTGCCAGAGGTGCCATGGGCATAGAGAAGAGCAAAGACCCAGGCTGCCCGGCAGAGCGGTGACTCGATAATGAGGTCTGCCCCTGCGCTGTGACAGCCGGTGAGGTAGCTGGTGCCAGATGAGATGTCAATGCTCGTAACTCCCGCGTGCTGCAAAGAGCACAGGCCTCTCGATATCTCAAGCGGCGATCGACCTCGACGTCTTTCCGGACGAAGTGTTGACCCACTCTAAGGTTGCGGCTATATTCGGTCGTTTTGGCCGTTTGCGTCCGCCAACCAACCCCGGAGGATCTTGTGTTTGCTGCCCAGATTGTCGCACCCAGACTTACCCGTCTGGTGGATGTAGAAGAGCCAACACTGACTGCGAGAGAGCAGGTAAAGATCAGGATGGAACGCGGCTGTCTGTGTGGGTCCGATTCTCCGCTGTTCGACTACGATATGAACGAAGTCATCGATACTGCGCAGAGGCATCCCGAGAAACGAAGGTCGATCCCGTTTGTCGACTACGAATCAGATCCCTATCCGATGCTTATAGGCCAGTCGATACACGAGTGCCTGGGGACGGTCGTGGAGACAACGTCGGACCGGTTCAAAGAGGGGGATTTCGTGCTCGCGCTCCCGAACGCACACGATGGTCTCGTCGAATTCATGGTTGCTGCTGCCGACCGCGCGATCCATCTGCCCAGAGATGCCGTATCAAAAGACGAGATCCTGATGACGCAGCCGCTGGGGACAGTCGTCTGGGCGTGTCAAAAGCTTGGAAATCTGCTGGACCAGGACATTGTCGTCGCCGGGCAGGGCCCTATGGGGCTTTTGTTTACGCACATGCTGGCGAATCTCGGTGCCCGATCTGTGATCGCCCTGGATAGATTGGACAATCGGCTTGCCGTTGCGGAGCAGATGCACGCAACGCATACGGTGAACGTCGACAGGGAGGACCCCGCCGAGGCGATACACGAAATCACTAGGGGCAAGATGGCTGACCTGTGTGTCGAGGTCGTGGGTCACCAGATGGAGTCGGTCAATACCTGTATGGCCTTTGTCAGGCGGCTGGGCACCATTCTATGCTTCGGCGTTCCCGATCACGCGAATTACGAGGGCTTTGCCTATCAGAAGTTCTTTCGACAGAATCTGAGCCTGATCAGTTCGGTCGGCCCCGATGTGGTGCCGAATTTCTCCCTTGCCCGGGATCTGATTGCCCAAGGCAGGTTGGATGTGTTTCCTCTGGTTACCCACAAGCTGCCTTTCTCGGATATCCAGAACGGATACGAACTCTTCGTTGACCGGAAGGACGGTGCGATCAAGGTCGTTCTGGACTACGAGAATCCCGGTCTATAGCGGCCCAGATCGTAAAAAGATCTTGACGCTTTTTGCGTCTCCTCTTTATTAGATAGTCTCATCCTAGCCTTTGGAGATGATTTGGCAGTCGAAGATACAGCAACCTTAATCACATTTGCCTATTAGAGAGCCTCTACGCGGAAGCGGTGGGGGCTCTTTTGTTGTGTGGATCAGAGCTTGAGAGGGGGAAACGTTGGCCATTTTTCAATCGGGCACGGTTGTCGGCCAGCCCGAGTCCGATAGTGCAGGCGTCAGTGTCCTGAAGAAGGGTGGAAATGCAGTAGACGCAGCCGTCACCTCTGCGTGTCTGGGCGCGATCCTGGCACCGTGGGCAAACGGATTCGGCGGCTACGGCGGTTGGATGCTCATCCACAAGGACGGTGAGACGCATTGCGTCGATTTTCATACTAAGGCTCCGAAAGCCGCGGACCCTAAGATGTATACGGTCGCGGGTGGCGACGGCCGGTTCGGGGCGAGAGTCAAAGACCGCGAGAACGAGATCGGTTTCAAAGCTGTGTCCGTGCCGGGAACGCTTGCCGGTATGGAGTTGGCTCTCGAGAAATTTGGCACGCAGTCACTCGCGGATACGCTGGCCCCCGCGATCAAAGCGTGCGAGAAGGGATTCAAGGTCACCAAGAACTACGCAGAGAGAGTGGCCGGGTACGAGGATACGATTCGGCGGTTCCCGGATACTGCGAAGCTCCTGCTGGTAGGGGGTGAGTTGCCCAAGTCGGGCGACAAAGTCATAAACGTGGACCTCGCGAAGATGCTGACGCAGGTTGCCGGGAAGGGCGCGAAGGAATTCTACCAGGGACGGATTGCCGATCGCATCGTGAAGTATGTACAGGAGGGCGGCGGGATTTTGGCGAAGGAAGATCTGGCAGAATACGAGGCCCGATTGGTCAAGCCGGTAAAGGGAAACTTGGCGGGTTACGAGCTTTTGTCGTCTCCCTTGTGCAGCAGCGGCATCAGCCTTGTGCAGATGTGCAAGACGGCCGAGCACGCAGAACTCGATCTCTGGGCGAGGGATTCGCCGCGATTGTCGCACGGGCTGATTGAGGTGATCCGGGCCGCCTGGATGGAGCGGTATCGCCATTTTGGTGATCCCTCGACGATGACGGTTCCTGTTGATATGATCCTATCGGACATATCGGTCGGCGCTTCCGGTAGTGACATCGCAAAACATATTGCCGACGGTACACGTGGACAGGCCCTGCTGCGACCGATGTACGCGGGTGGGACGACACACATCTGCGCCGTGGACTCGGACCACACTCTGGTTTCGCTCACGCTTACCCACGGACCATCCTTTGGCTCATTCACGACGATCCCGCGAATGGGACTGTTGATGAATTCCGGGATGTCGCGGTTTGACCCGGGGCCTGGTCTCAAGAACTCAGTTGGACCTGGCAAGTCGCCAATCGTCAACATGACCCCGGCGATCATGCTCGACGAGGGGAAGCCATTGCTGTCGATCGGTGGGTCGGGCGGAACACGGATCATGTCCTCCGTCTTTCAGGTGCTGGCACGTCATTTTCTGCTCGGAGAAAATTTCGAGTGGGCGATGGGGGCGCCAAGAGTCCACAGTGAGGGGAACGAATGGGCACGCATCGAGGAAGAGTTTGGTGAGATGGCACCCGCTTATCTGTCCGAGATCGGTCTCGAGCTTCGAGAGGGAGAGGCCTCGGCGATGGTCAGAGGCGTCAAGATCGAAGACGGGAAGCTGAACGCGTTGTATGACCCGCGGATGAAGGCCAAAGAGAAGGGCCTGTAGTCGATCGATTCGCAGTGAGGGAAACGTGAAAACCTATCCATTCGGAAGTGGACGACCTGATCCCGCCTCTCTCCCCAGCCGTGCGCTGGCGGATGCGGCGGCTCGTGTAGTGCCGGAACTGGGTGACGAACTTGCCCGGTATCCGGGTTCGCTTGGCTACGAGCCGATGCGGCAGGTGATGGCGGAGCGTTTCGAGCGCAGGGAGGGTGCCGCACTACCGATTGAAAGGACAGCACTGACGACGGGCTCGATGCAGGCAGTCACGCTGATGGCGCAGTATTTTGTTGAGAAGCCGGGCGACGTGATTCTGACCGAGGAGTTCACCTACTCGGGGACGATTGGGGCCTACAACAGGGAGGGAGCGACGTTGGTGGGTGTGGAGATCGATGAACACGGGATGAAGATGGATTCGCTCGTGGAGAAAATCAAGGCCTGCACGAAGGAAGGGAACAAGCCCAGGTTCATCTATGCGCTCGTGACTTACCAGAACCCGACCGGGTCCATCATGCCTGTAGAGCGTCGTCGTGAATTGCTCGATATCGCACACAGATACGACATCCCCGTCGTCGAAGATCATTGCTACGCAGACACGATCTATGATGATCATCACGTTCCCGCACTAATCACGCTCGGCAGCGACGCGACGGTCCTGCACATTGAGTCATTCTCGAAGATCCTAGGACCCGGCGTGCGGCTGGGCTGCTTCACGGGCCCAAACCCGGTTTTCTCAGAGATCCTGTCCCTTCGGCGGGACGGGGGACCCAGTACGCTGAATGCGGCGATTGTCTGCGAGTTCTTCCGTGAGTCGTTGTCGGACCACCTGAAGACGATCAATACGATCGTGAAGGAGAAACGCGATCTGATGCTCGGACTTCTCGCGGAGAATCGGGATGTCTTCGAGTGGAACAGTGAACCCCGGGGAGGTCTGTTTGCCTGGGTCAAGCTTCCGGACGTGACCGACGTTGTGACCTGCGAGCAGGCGGCCGAGTCCAGAGGGATCGACTACGCGACTGGCAAGGCGTTCCACGTCTACCACGAGGATGTACCCTATTTGCGGCTTGCGTTTGGCTATGCCTCCCTGGACGAGATCCGGGAGGGGATACCCCTGCTTGCGGAATGCCTGAGAGAACACCAAGGCTGAAGTGAATGACAGCGGAAGGATCGAAGGCCGAACCTGAGTGGCGGGTTCGGCCTTCTCTATTTCAGCGTCCGACCCGGCTCTTGCATCCATTTCAGAAACGATGTCCTCTCTGGCCACTTTGACAGAGCCATCCTTGCGATGTCCGATGCCCGATTGGGATTGCCCGATCGCAGCAATAGATCGCACGCCTTCTCGTAAGCTGCCACGTCATCCACACCTGATTCGATCGCCTCAAGATACCAGCTCAGCGCCCTGTCGGTCTTGCCCATACTCACGAATATCTGGGCGAGGTCTAACCTCACCTTGACACTTCCTGAGTTTGCTGCTGCGTAGCGAGTCCAGGCTGCTGCCGCACTGTCATATTCCGATTTCAGGAAGTGAAGAGACGCGATCAGATGGTCGTCACCGATCGCTCGCCGAGCCTCCAACAGTTTGATGGCGAATTTCCTCTGCTTTAATGAAAGCAGGATATCCGCGTAGGAGAGTGCGTAGGCCTGGTTGTCCGGGAAGTTCTTCACTGCACGGTTGTAGACATCTCCGGCAAGCTCAAGCCTTCCTGCATCCATAAATGCGGTGCCCAGCCTATCCAGAAAGCGTCCGGCCAGAACGCGAACCATCGGGTTCAGTCTTGCGTATAGTGTATCCGGGTATGATCGGATTCGCTCCCTCTGCAAATCCGGGTTCCGGTAGATCCGGATCCCCTCTCCCACGCGACCAAACCGGATGACGTGATCCCATCGATCTTCGAGGTAATCGTATACGTGGATCTGGTGGGTAAATCGATCGCCGTCGGCTCGATATCGTTTCTCAATTCCTTCGACGATGACGGCAAGATCTAAGGGCTCCAGCCATTTCGGAGAGTAGGCGGGGGAAGACTGCTTGGGGGCCGTAGTGTGCATGGGCATGATAACCACAGGGTGCGGCGTACGGACAGCCGGGCCTCCCGGCTCGATCATCAGGATCTCATCGTAGGGGATGTTCGATTCGATCCACTGTCTGGCGAGTGTTCGAGGAGCAGGTTCCTTGAGACGGGTGACTGCGGCGTAGGATGACAGGAGAAGGGGTGCCATCGCGAGAAGCGGCACAATGATGGCCAATCTGTTGTAGGGCTGATAGCTTCGAAAGCCGTATACGGTCACTCTTAGACCGTATACCGCAACGATGGCGATGATCGGAAAAGCTGGAAGCAGATAGTGTCCAAAGCTTGTCGACCAGATGGTCAGAAAACCGGTAAAGAACAGCGCGAACCCAACCAGGGGGAGCCAGACGACGATGCGACCCGATCGGAGAACCGAGATCAGGCCAGCGAAGGAGGATACAAGCAGGAAAGGACCAGCGTTCTGCCAGATCGCACGACCATACTCGACAACAGCTCCTTCCTCGCGGCCGAAGTGACCGCCGGCCATGTGCTGTTGCTCGAACGCGAAATTCCAGTAGAAAGTCTCGTAGTCCAGCAGCATGTATGGATTGATGCCGAGAAAGACGGTGATCGCGACGAGCCCGGCCATCCAGGGAGCGGGTTTCGCAAACGTACGTAGGTCCCAACGGTTTGTGGCAAGATGAGTGAGCAGGTAGGGAACCGCCAGCAGGGCCCCCGTATACTTGCACGACGCAGTCAGCCCGATGAGCAGACCTATCCACAGGTGCTTCCGAAGCCGCATTGACGCTGCCGGGCGCACGATCAGCTCACGCAGCACCAGTGTGGAGAAGAAGGCGAGCGGAAGGTCAACAACACTCAGGAGGCTGTAATGAAAGATGGTCGGCATCCAGAAGACAAACGCCGCCGTCCACACTGCCCAGTAAGCGGGTCCATACCGGCGTGCGAGGCCATAGGTAGCCCACGCGATCCCTGCCGAAGATGCGATTCCTAGGAGTCTGCCGATGAGAACGAGGTCTAAGGGGAGGTCTTGGGAAGGACCCCATACTCTGAGTCCGGTGGGTTCTGTGATGATTCGATAGATCGCCTGCGCGATCCAATTCACGTAGAAGCTCAGGGCTGGATAGTTGAAGAATTTCGGGTTGAAGTCGATGCGATTGGTTTGCCAGTCCCACATCTCCCAGGCTTGACGGACCGGAGTCGCCTCTTCATTGACATCAGGAAAGCCGTGGTTGATCGCTCCGAGTCGGAGCAGGATGCCTATAACGATCAACAGGTAAGGGACGCGTGCCCGGTTTCTGATGGTCTGTGTGAACACAGAGAAGCTCAAGTCTGCATACTCGATTCTGTGTGCCAAAGTTGACGCATTGTGTGTCTCCGGATATATTTCGCGTCTGACTTTACTAGAGGAATAATCCCTTGAATGAACAAGCTGAAGTACCGAAGCCGCCGTCGCTACCCGGCGTCGCCAACATCATTGCCGTTGCCAGTGGAAAGGGAGGCGTCGGGAAGTCGACGACGGCCGTGAATCTTGCCCTGTCGATGGCGCGCGCCGGTTTGTCCATCGGGCTGCTCGATGCGGATATCTACGGGCCGAACATCCCGGTCATGATGGGGCGCAAGGTTCAGCCCAAGATGGACGAAGCCCGCGGTATGATCCCCGTGGAGCGTTTCGGCGTCAAGTTCATTTCGCTTGGCCTGATCGCCGGAGACGGTGTTCCGATCGTCTGGCGAGGCCCCATGCTCGCGAAGATGCTGACCCAGTTTCTGAACGACGTGGCCTGGGCTCCGCTGGACTGTCTGATCATCGATCTGCCGCCGGGGACGGGGGATGTTCAGCTGACGCTGACGCAATCTGTCGCGATTACGGGAGCCGTGATCGTGACGACACCTCAGGAGATCGCGCTCGAGGATGTGCGTCGTGGGATACGAATGTTCGAAACGGTCGATGTCTCCATACTCGGTGTGCTCGAGAATATGAGCTACTTTGTCTGCGATTCCTGTGACAGACGGCATCATATTTTCTCCGAGGGAGGTGGACGTGGGGTTGCCGATGCCTTTGGAATACCGTTTCTCGGCGAGGTCCCCCTGAGCACGCCCCTTCGGGAGGCCAGCGATAGGGGCACTCCTCTCGTGGAGGGCTCGGATCCTGTCATCCAGGCGTATGACTCGGTCACACGCAATCTGATCGAGCGTCTCGCGTAGCTCTTTGCCCCCCAACCACCGAGGCGGGGATTTCCTGGTGAATCCTCGTTGCCTGCCGTAGCTGCCGGCGTCTAAAGCCGTAGGCCTATCCGGCCGATAGATGGAATAGAGACTCCTTCATCACTCCGTCTATGGCTATGCATAAAACCAAACAATACATCCCGATACTTGCCGGTCTTCTGCTGCTCGGAGGGCTCGGCATCGGCAGGAGCGATTCCGACGACCTGGCCAGTCAGGCCACCCTGCGCTTGGTGGCCGAACGCGGGACGGTGACCTTTGCCGAAGGCGCCGTTGCGGTTCGGCGTCTGGATACGGGTTGGGAACCGCTGTATGTCGGCGATCGTGTGGGACCGGATGATGCCGTCCGCAGCGATGAGGGCGGTCGGGCAGAGATGACGTGGGAGAGGCCGAACTGCATCATCCGGCTCGAGCGGGCTTCCGTGATTGATCTTGAAAGCGCTGCTGTGGGAGGTCGACTGATGATGATCGGTGTACGGCTTGATCGTGGCGCTGTCTGGGCTCGCGCTCATCGCACCTTCAGACTTACCTCTCCCTACGTGTCTGCCACGCTTGATCGAGCCACGCTTTCACTGCGAGCAGATGTGTCCTCGGATCGCCTTGCAGTCTACCACGGAACGGCCCAAATCGATGGGTTGCCCCTGTCGAATGGAGAGGGTGTGATCGTCGGTGATTCCGGGACGCACACCTTTGCCGTGGGAGTCGAGGATGACATGAGGGACGGATGGCAGGATGTATCCGGGGTGGCGCGCGCTGTCAGGAACGTCCCCGGACAGGAGTCACTTCCCGAGACACGCAGACTCATACGGGATCTCAGAGACCTGAGCCCTGAGATCTATCTGGGTGTGGAAGTCGAACTTACCGGGAAGGCCACCGGGGAGGCCGAATTCGAGGCAGATGCGGCACGGATTCGCAAGATCCGTGTCCGGTCCTCGAAGTGGGATGTCATGCGGCCCGATCGGAAGGTGCAGCTGCTGAACGACACGTTCTACGTACTCAGGGAGCGGTATCCCAGCATTCTGGAGACGGTCGTCCTCGAGTTTGATGATAACCGACCCCGTTTGTCACTCAAATACGCTGCTACCGGATAGACTGGCAAGATTCTCGAAATATCCTGTTCAGGTCCCATCTCACGCCGAGTTGGGCCCTTTTTTGTGGGGTATCGTGTATTAGTGACTGTTGGGAATACTGGACGGGACAAATAGCTTGAGTTATACTGATGCACTGGTTACCTTTTCGTAACCATTTGTTACTATCTGCGCTATTTCGTGGTTTTCTAGCAAGTTACTCGTTTGGCCCAGGGCGCAGACCTTCTACCCAAAAGCGATATCTATCTGATTTTTGGCGAAACAAGTTTCCCTTTCGCGGGCTCGAAGCCTAAGAGTTGTCACTCCATACAGTAGCTCTTTTCACGCCCTCCATCGGATGGTCCGTTTGGACGGTTGTATACGCGGAGATTCGATGCGCTTCATTACCACTAGGTTACACTCCAGACCGATCTTCAGGATTCTGATCTTTGCATCCTGTCTGGCTGCCGCGGCCGCCTGCGGCAAGGGCGAGACCGGTGATGGTGAGAAGAAGACCGCGGATGCCGACTCGACGAAGGTCAAGAAAGACGGGGACAAAGAGAAGAAGAAGAAGGTCGACGAAGGCGTTCCCGTGAAGGTATCGGAAGTGGCGCTCGGGGCGATCTCTGACTATGTGCAGCATACCTCCACGATCGAGGCAGAAGAGGCAATCGACGTTTATGCGCAGGCCACCGGTCTTGTTGCCGTGGTGCTGGTTGAGGAGGGAGACCACGTCAAAGCCGGTCAGGTCTTGGTTCGACTTGTGGATGAGGTGTTGCGTCTCGGGGCAGACGAAGCCCGTGTCAATTTCCAGAAGCTCTCCAGCAGTTTCAAGCGATCTCAGGGATTGTTTGATCGGAACCTTCTGTCGCGCGAGGATTACGAGCAGCGGAAGTTCACGGTTGAGGAAGCCAAGATCCGATGGGAGCGGTCAAAGCTTTCTCTGGACCACGCTTCGGTCCGGTCACCCGTGGACGGGGTCGTGGCCGAACGCAGCGTGAAGCTCGGTGATCGGATTTCGCCTTCCAGCAAGCTCTACAGCCTGGTCGATCTGAAGAGTCTTATCGCCCAGGTCCACGTGCCGGGCCGTGATATGCGGTTTATCGCCAAAGGTCAGAATGCGGAGGTTACGACCGACTTCCTCCCCGGTGAGACCTTCCACGGCCACGTCGAACGGATCAGTCCGGTCGTAAACCCGGGAAGCGGGACTTTCAAAGTGACGCTCGAGTTGGACGATGCGGCCTCCCAGCTTCGACCAGGGATGTTCATCACCACCCACATCGTCACAGCGACACACCCGACGGCGGTACTTGTGCCGAAGAAAGCGATCGTCTATGACGATGGCTTCCCTCACGTCTTTGTCGTCGGGGACAGTCTTGCCACGCGTGTTCGTCTCGACGTCGGGTTTGAGGACAGCGACAATCTCGAGGTGCTGGACGGTGCCAAACAAGGCGACAGGATCGTCGTGGTCGGACAAAATGGGCTCAAGGATCAGGCGAAGGTTCGCGTCATCGACGGTCCAGGTCTAAGGATTCCAGCCAAACCGGATTCGACCGTAGAAGCAGAGGAAAAGGAGCAGTCCTCCTGATTCCGCAACATCGCAGTCTTCCACGAAGGACACGGGGGTGCAACGCCGCTCACGTGCCCTTTCCTTTCGACCGAGGGGATGTCGATATACACGCCCTCGCTCAGGAGCTAAGCTGATGTCGGATGGCAGTATGCCGACGGCAGAGCGCGTCGGCACCCAGGTCAAGCGTACCTTCGAGATTACGACGCGACGTCCGGTGGCCATTTCAATGGTCGTTCTTGCCATTGTTGTGTTCGGCTACGTCTCCTATCAGCAGCTTCCCCTGAACATGATGCCGGATATCTCGTATCCTACGCTGACGATCCGGACAGACTACCCGGATACCGCACCCGAAGAAGTCGAAAATCTGATTTCGCGCCCGATCGAGCAGCGTCTCGGTGTCGTCAGCAATCTGGTCGGCATCACTTCAATCTCGAGAGCGGGAATATCAGATGTAATTCTCGAGTTTGGCTGGGGCACGAACATGAACGATGCCGTTCAAACTGTTCGTGAAAACCTGGACAGGCTCCAGCTTCCCCGAGGCGTGAA
>CAYYGZ010000057.1:0-2981 GCA_964471275.1 uncultured bacterium
CAGCTGGTGGCCGCACGGGCCTCCGAAGTCACCGTAAGGACGAGCACCAAAACCTGCCATTTGACGGGAACCACCGATGTGCATTTTTCCGATCGTTGCTGTGGCGTATCCGTGTTCTCGCAGGTGTGAGCCAAAGGTCGGGAGCTCTGGCGGAATGATCGATCCGTTGCCCCAGGCCCCACATCGATGGGAATGCCGGCCCGTCAGCATCGAGATACGGCTCGGGGTGCAGAGCGGCATCTGGCAGTATGTGGCGTCAAAGTGGACACCCTTTTCGATCAGACCGTCGAGCGTGGGTGTGTGGACCGGCTCGCCTCCACGCTCACGGCTCCTTGCCGAGAGGTATCTGAACGAATGTTCGTCGCTGTGCAGAAACAGAATGTTCGGTTTCATGTGTCCTCCTGAGAGCTCGCATCCCAACTGCTGTGCCTTGCCCAATATACGGCGGCCACCAGCAGGATGATATCAAACCATAGAATCCCGACCCGGAGTCCCGACAGGCGTCCCGTGATCAGGATTTCGTGTGTTCCTTCTGGTAGCTGGAGACCGATGAAACCGTCCGCGGTCCGGAAGTAGTCGGTTGGTTCGCCATCCAGTCGTAAATCCAGATTCGGGTAGTAGCCGTAGGTGAGTCGGCAGAAAGCATCCGCCGAGACCCGACAGGTAATTGACGCGCTACCGACTCTGACGACGTGAGATATCCGATCGATCGACGCGACACCAGGCAGTTCTCCTGGAGGGACACCCTCGCCTACCAGAATGGCCCGACAATGCGGGTTGACGGGATCGAGTCCCATTCGTTCGATCATCCGGAGAGGATCTGAGTCATCGGAATGGATAGGTTCAAGACGCTTTGAGACCACGATCGGTGAAGCCTTATCCACAACCAGATGTACGGTCGGCACATTGCTTTTCGATTCAACGTATTGCCGGGTGTTCAGGAGACGAAGCCCATCCATAGCGGTGCGCCCGGAATCGCTGTCCAGGTATGCGGCCACCTCCTCACGATCCCCACCGAGGGGTTCGTGGAGTCCCGACAGGAAGGGCCTCACAAACTCTTTGTCGGCACGTGGATGCTCCTCGAAGAGCCCAAATACGGACGGTGTGCGAGAGATCATGCTCAGATAGCTGTTGACCGGCTTGGACGTGTGGTAGTGCCGACTCGGGGCAAATGTCTGCGGACCGACTTCTGTGCCGTTCTCTGTCAACGTGGTGTAGAGACTCTCTTCCATCGTAACCGCCTCCGGATCCGGGAGGAAGTGGTAGGGCTGCAGGAATGTCGACGGACCCAGATCAATCAGGATGAGCAAGAGAAGGCCCGCGTAGCACGCAGGTCGGTATCGCCAACGTGCCCGGAGCGTCTGGATGGCGACCCCTGAAAGGACAGCGAGGAAGAATACCGTGAAGACGAGGTATCGTGCGGCTCCCATCGCCTGCACAATGCCAATGTCACGCACGAGCGGCCATTCATAGCCGAACATGATGAGCAGACTGATCGCCAGTCCGATAACGGCAAAATCTCTCGGGATGCTGAAACGGAGCCTACGGGATCTCGATACATAGCCTGCCAGGGCAAGTCCCACCAGGCTCAACCCGACGTATCCCCCGAACCAATGGTTGTGTCCCTCGGGGATGCCCAGAAACCGGGCACGGTAGTTCGACCACGACAGGAGTTGCCCCCAGGATGGTTTGCCCTGCGTGGCCATAGAGAAACCAACACCCAAACCGGTCCACTGTTGCTCGATCCACATCGGAAGGACAAGGTAGGCTGACAACGCGATACCCAGCCCCATCATAGCGGCCAGTTCGCGAACGGGGAACGTGGATCTGGATGGTCCGCAGGATGCGAGTATGACCAGGTAGAGCGAGATAAAGACGAGCGACCAGAATGCGTATCCTGGGTGCGAAAACGAGAGCAGAGCGATCGAAACCGCACCTGCGACGGCCTGTAGACGTCGGTTGCCGGTATGACGTCTGATCCGCTCGATCGCATAGAACGGGAGCGGCAGGAGCGTAAAGACGAGACTTGCCGTGTAACGTCCCATGGTCACGATCAGCTGTGTGTGCCAGAAAGTGAGGACGTAAGCGAGTCCGGAGATGAATCCGGCAGCCCGACTTCCAGTGAGTGTGCGGACATAGAGGTAGGCCGTAACCCCTTAGGCCGCGTGGATCAAGCCCAGGCTAAGCTTGAGACCGGTCTCCAGATCGCCCATGAGGAAGGCTATGGCGCCCGACAGGTATGCGAAGGTGAACCCGTAGAACTGGACGAAGTATGAGCCCACCGAGAGGACAGGCGTCCACACCGGGAGCGTCACGGAGCCGATGGCCTCGGATGCGACCCACGTGTGGAGCGCGTGGTGCGATGCATCGGCGCCCCAGGTCAGTCTGCCAGTCGAGAAGTAGTATCGGACGGCGACGAGACTGAACGCGAGTGTCGTGAGAAGCGCAGTGGTTTCACGAGCAAATAGCCGACGCAGCAGTGCGGTGACGCTTCCCCGGAGCAGGTCGAGTGTGATGATCGCTGCAAGATTCAGCAGAATCGCGGATGCAAGGATCAGATCGATCGGTTTCCACGGGAGATTTGAGAGGAACTGCAGATACAGCCCGATCGGCATGTAGCGTCTGGTGAGCGTGTTGACCATTACGGGGGCGCTGGTAAACTGGAACGCGATCAGCAGGGCGGCCTCGAGGCAGAGTAAGACAATCGCGCAGATCGACCACGTGCGGATCAGGGATGCAGGCCGTCTGCCGGTTTCCACCATCACTCAGCGCTTCGCCCGACCGCGATCGCCCGGCCGACATTACAGTATCCAGTGGTACGTGGGTAGCGACTTTTCATGCCGGGTTCACTGCCGTGCGTCCAGTTGTAGATCTCCGTTCCGATGGAGACGGCTGTGTATTCGTTTTTGACGAGGATTCCGTCATTCAGGATCGGATCTAGGTCGAATTCGGCGACTTCGATCTGACGGACGGCGTGTGAG
>CAYYGZ010000057.1:3081-21107 GCA_964471275.1 uncultured bacterium
GGCGTGGTGCGTGACGCATGGAAGACCTGTGAGGCCCACGCAACACGTACCCGGTGGATCTGTGGTGGTCAACGCTCCTGGCTTTTTGAGCTATGGCGGGTCAACGGGTACTTTCTGGCGTTTCGGTATCAGCGGGTCGTATTTGAAGCCTTTGATCTTGCTCCGGAATTCGGCTTTCACCTTGGTCAACAGGTTGGGCTTTTGGCAGAGATCCAGCGCGGATCCGGCGAAGATCTTTGCCGCCTGGAAGATTGCGCGGTCTGCGAACGGCAGCACGGCCTGAGCGGCCATATCCCGGTGATGTACGGGGGTACCCAAGGCGTAGCAGGCGACTGTAAACCTGCCCATCGGGGCGAGCCAGCTGATGTTGTCTTCGTCGGACGACCCGCGCCCCTGGGTTCCGTGACCGGTGGTGACAGAGCTGTTGAAGCCCTTCTTGTAGCCCATTTTCTCTACGGTGGCGCGGTCTGCCTTGGATGCCCGAGAGGGACCGAAAAGTGTGACGTTGCCGCCGACTGCATCGCACAGGGCGTTGTTTGGCAAGCGAGGATAAACAGCAGTGATGCGATGCCACTTCACTTCCGTATCTGTTGCCTTGGCTGCCCCTTTGGCGCAGGCCGTCAGACGCTCCCTGATCTCATCGACCTGAGCACGATCCTTTCCGCGAACAAAATACCAGACCTTCGCGTAGGCCGGGACGACATTGGGTGCATCGCCCCCATCACGGATGACGCAGTGGATGCGGACGTTTTCGGGAACGTGTTCGCGAAGGTAGTTGGCCGCAACATCCATGAGCATAACGCCGTCCAGGGCACTGCGACCGTTGTGCGCGCTCGCGCCGTGAGCTGTTCGCCCATAGAATTCGTAGACCAGGGAGTCGAGCGAAGACCCTCCGTAGTTGTTCACACCGGTCGCTACACCAGGATGCCAGGCCAGCACCGCATCCATGTCCCGGAAGGCACCGTCTCTCGCCATGTAGACCTTGCCCGCCAGCGTTTCCTCTGCGGGACAACCATAGTAGATGATGCGACCTTTGCGCTTTGTCTGTTCAAGAATCTCTGCAACGGCGACCGCACCTGCGGCCGGGGCAACGCCCAGGAGGTTATGGCCTCAGCCGTGTCCCCACGATCCGTCTGTTGCTCCGCAGTTCGGGAGCGCGTCGTATTCCCCGAGCATTCCGATGCTTGGCTTGCCCGTGCCTCGAATGGCTCGGAAAGCAGTCGGTATGTTCCGCCAGGGGAACTCAACCTTGAACCCACGCGAGGTCAGATAGTTCGCGAGTGTCTCAGCTGATCTGGTTTCACGGAAGGGACGCTCGGCGTAACCGTGGATTTCGTGGGACAAAGCCTTTGCAGTGCGCTGCTCGGCGCGAACGGCATCGTCAACACGCTTCTTTTTTGTGCGTGCGTTCATGCACTCCTCCTAGAGTTCGGAAGCGACGGCGTCGCCGACGTCCAATGTCTTCGCGTTCCCGCCCAGGTCACCCGTATGGGAGGATTTGCTGTTCAGGACCCGACCTACCGCATCGTCAATCGCGGCGGCCGCCGCGATTGCATCGGCATCGTCATTCCGCTCTCCCAGCCACGTCAGCATCATGCTGGCCGACAGGATCTGAGCGATAGGATTGGCGATGCCCTGCCCGGCGATGTCGGGAGCGGTTCCGTGTGAAGGCTGGAAAACGCCATACCGGTCGCCGACATCCGCCGAAGGCGCTAAACCCAGACCGCCGATGGTGCCTGCAGCCAGGTCAGAGATGATGTCACCGAACATGTTTTCCGCGACAACGACGTCATACAAGTCCGGTCTGGCAATCTGATGCACCGTGTAGGCGTCTACGTAGGCGTAGTCGCGCTCTGTGTCCGGATATCCCTCCGCGACGCCGTTATAGATCTCTCGAAAGTATGCCTGGCTCTTGAGGACATTGGCTTTGTCGACACAGGTGACGCGTTTCTTCCTGTCTCGTGGTGCGCCCTTCCGCTGGTTGGCGACTTCAAACGCGTATTTGACGATACGTTCAGTGCCTTTTCGTGTGATGACCATGCTGTCCACGGCCATCTCGTCACCCAGACGAACACCGCCACCGCGGGACGCGTAGAGCCCCTCCGTGTTCTCGCGCATAATGACGTAATCGATCGGAGGATCGGCCGCCAGCAGCGGGGCGATACCCGGGTATTTCTTGATCGGCCGGATCCCGGCGTAGAGATCGAGGACAAAGCGTAACGTGAGCTGGGGAGCGATTTCGGTCCCGTCTGCAAACCGAATACTGGGATCGCCTGCGGATCCGAAGAGCACCGCATCGTTGGTCTTGCACGCCTCGAGCGTTTCATCGGGCAAGTCCGCGCCAGTCTCCTTGTAGCATTTGGCGCCAATCGGGTGTTCGGAGAATATCAAGCGGACATTTGGAAACGGTTTCTCGAGTGCCAGCAGTACCTTTACAGATTCTGCAACGACTTCCGGGCCGATTCCGTCACCCGGTAGAACAGCAATGTTGTAACTCCCCATAAGCCCTTCCTGTAATCCGGGGCCTGCGCCCCAGTCGACCTCTATGTATCATCTTGCGCCGTCTACTCGTAATCGCTTCGGACAACCGCGTCTCCGTCAGCAACCATCAATCGGCCACGACTCCAAACGCAGTCCACTTCCGTGGCATCGGTCAAAAGGACCATGTCCGCGTCGGCGCCATCGCGAATACCGCCCTTGCCGACTAGACCGAGCCTGTTCGCCGCGTTGGATGTGACCAGCGGCAGGATGTCGGCTAGCAGGATTCCGCTTCGTAAGACCTTCTGAAGCGTCTCAAAGAGTGTCATTGGTTCCGCCATGGCACGTTTGCCCTGTCGGCTTGCCCGATGAAGCGAGTATGATCCCCCCGCGTCAGTAGACATCGTTATGTTCTCACGTGGGATGTCTGAATCGAAGATCTCGAGCAAGGCACGATTGGGTTCTATCGCGTGATCATACCCACGATCCTTCTGGATCTGTGCTGTGAGATCTATGCCTCCCCCTTCACGAGCGAATGCAAAGGCCTGATCCCACAGCTGCGCGTTCCGGTTGACGTGTGTGGCAACGAATCGATCCGGCGATATACCGGACGCATTCGCGGTCTCCCGTAACGGGTTCAACCCTTCGGTCCGATCGCCAATATGCGCGTGGAGGACGCCTTTCTTGCCACCAATCCCGCCGCCGATCACCGCTGCCTGAGCAAGACGACACAGGTCGTCGATGGTGAAGGGAGGGGAACTGACTTCTGCAATGGCGATTTTGATTCCCAATATCCGATCGATATAGGCCAGATCGGTCTGGGGATCGCCTGTCAGGGTTGGTACCGGATTTCGCCATCCTCCTGTGTAGACGAATGCGTTGAGGCCTTCCGCTGTCAGGGCAGCTGCCCGGCTGAGCAGGGCGGAGATCGACCGACTGAGGCTGTCCGTCCCGAGCGGGGATACGACGGTGGTGATGCCGGCGAGCGTGATCCAGCTGAGTGGCATGTCCGGAGAACGAGAGAGCGGTCCGTCTGCGCCACTCGCCCCCATCACGTGGATATGCGTGTCGAGTAGCCCAGGAATGAGCGGACGTCCTTCCGCCTGGTGTATCGTCGGTTCTCCGATGGGCCAGACTTCGGTTCCGATGTCGATGATATGACCGCCCGAACACAGTACGTCATTGATCCCGAGGTCTTCGGGTGCGTAGACGTGGGCGTTCTTTATCAGGAGCGTTTCCAAAATCAGTCCGTTTCCAGGGCATTACCGGCAAGCGTCCTCAGCCGTTCGAGCCGTTTCGGTTCCTCTGCCATGAGCCAGTCGTTCTTTGACAGCAGCCGGAAAGCTTTCGCGAATTGCGGTGCTGCTTCCGCCTTCCTTCCCAACGAGCGCATCGCACGAGCGACCGTCCATAAAGACTCTGACAAAACTTGCGTCACACACACTCCCCGCAGCAGGAAGAGAGCCAGAAAAGGGAAGATTCGGGCCGCGATCATGAGACAGCAGCCGGCGGTGACAGATAGATGTAGTAGCCCGATCCCAGCTGGCTTCTGTCGTGTCGATACTCGAAAGATTCGATCGGGGAGTGCGCGCGTGAAGACATCGGCGTCGGGTTTGCCAGGACCAGCAGCTTGTGATTCACGGGATCGACGGTCACGATGTTTTCGCGAGCATCACCAAGAACATCCACACACCCGAGGTTACGTCCGTACTCGGCTGTCTCCGGGAGCTTGCTGTCTGCGACATTTTCGATCTCTCCGGAGGACAGCAGACGCACGACCCGCTTGTCCTCTTTACGGATGATGAAGACGACCTCCGGTGTCTCGTCCCAGTGAACGGGAACGAAGTTCTTGCGCTGCCAGTCCGTGAGGTTCAGCCACGTAGACCCGTCGGGCAGGTAGATCGGGTATCGCTCCTGCTCGGCGCGTCTGCTGTCCTCGGCCGTGTGCGGGTGAAGCCCCGACACACCCGGCGCGTGGCGGGCAATCCATCCGTAGTGTGCGTGCTTGAACGGATACTTCCAGATTGTCTGCCCCTCGTTGTCGACCAGATAGACGCCTGTGTTCTCCTTCTCCACGGCATACCAGATCTGCATGCCATCGCGAGTGGGGTCGATCCTGCACGGCTTTGAGAGGTCTGAATGACCGAAAGGCTCCGCCTCCCAGCGACGGGATCCGTCCCCGTTATAACAGATGCCCCCGCAGATCACCTCCTGTATTCCGTCATCGTCGATGTCGGCGATGTCGAGGTTGTGACCGGCTCCCCGTTTCTGATTGACTTGCCACTTGACCGAGCCATCCGTGCCATCGAGCGCAGTGAGCGTTACGTCACCGTAGGTTTCGTCGAGTACCACGACCGAAGCCGGCTGATCGATCCCATCCAGATGACCAACGGTCATCATGACACGTGACTTTGCTGCCGGCCAGGGCGATTCCCATACGGTCTCGCCTGTCTCACCGTCGACGACCTTGAGCAGCTCGCCTTCCACTGCCTCATCGTAGTCTTCAGTCGGGTAATCAGTTCCGTATGCGTGGAAGGTGACCTCCGTTCGACCGTCGCCATTCAGATCCCACATCAGAAACGGTACGTGATGCATGGACCCGTCCCAGCCGCCACGCTCGGGCAAGCACGTGTCGATCTCCCAGAGCCGATCTCCATCTAGCCCGATTGCAGTCATCCAAACGGTGCCATTCCTGGCGGACCTGACCACGAAACCGTAGCGACCGTTGTTCAGGATATCGCCGACGATCACGCCCTGAACGCGAGCAGCGGGATCGAGGTCGTATGCCCGTGCGATCAGGCTTTCGGACTCGGACGGATCGACTGTGGCCGTTTCGGAGGGTGTGCCGTCGGGAGCGATGACGCGGAACTGCTGTGGTCCAGGTGCGTCGATGTCGAAGGTAATCGTCGTCGAGTCGACCACGGCGATGTCGGTTGGAAACCGCCAGGTGCCGTTGACCATATGCTCGATGAAGAAGGTCGCTCCGGGCGGGTCCGTCTTCAGGAGCCGCCAGGACAGGAACACCTGGTTGTTGCCGCGAGGCAGGGCGAGGAGCTTTCGGTCTTGGATTGCAGGCATTGCTATCGCTGTCTGTTTGAGTTGGCGTATGGGGCCAGGGATAATGGGTGTGGGTTCTGCCGCAGGCGCCTGGGTTGATGCGCCGTCAAGATAGTGACATCGGTTGCGTCGCGTCCAGTGGGGCGATCGATTCTCATGCGTTTACGACGAACCCTCCCTCTGCGGTGTGTCTGGGACGAGTAACTGCCCTCCCTGCTGATCCCACCCATCCAGCACGATGCCCGGCATTTCGGCGCGTGTGGCTTCACGCGTGGAGTCATTCGGGCTCGAGGCGGTGAAATGTGCGTGTGTGTAGCACTCGATCAAGCTGCTACAGCAAGGCAGTGCGCAACAGGTATTGCCGGGAGCGATCCGATCGACCGTCTCTCTCCACCAGGTCACCCCCTTGGCACGGAAATCGTGCTGGTCGATGTCGATCCACCCGGCCTTAACCATGCTGAAGTCGCTGGCTGTCGGCAGACCAGCCTCGCCATCCGTCACCAGCGTCCCGTGATCTCCTTTCCGCAATACAGATGAGGCGAGGCAAATTAGGGTGGTTGATGCGTCACGTCAATGTCGGCGAAGAGGCCGGAAATCAAACCTGCGACCACACACGTAACATGTTGTAAAAAAAACAGGTTGTGAGATTGTTAGATGATGTCGGCTTGATGGTTCCGAAACCCAGAAAAGACTTGACCACCCCTACTAGATGTGGTATTATACCAAAGCTTGAATGGGTCACATATACCGCTCATTGTATCGTGCGGTTTTGCCAGGTATCTCCCCAACGATTGTCAGGCTTCCTCAGCCGCAGTGCCTTTCCCCATTTGTGATCGGCCGTCGTCCGACTCTGAAATACGCTCAGGCAGCGTGGTCGGCGGAGTGTAGCTTTCCAGGACTGTTCCCAGGAGGAATTGCGTTGTATCTCTCGCGGATGAACGCGTTTGGGTTTAAGTCGTTTGCCCAAAAGGTCGAACTGAAATTCCAGAAAGGCATCACGTGTGTCGTGGGCCCCAACGGCTGCGGTAAGTCGAACGTCGTGGACGCGATCCGGTGGTGTCTGGGCGAGCAAAGAGCTCGCTCGCTCCGCAGCACCAGCATGGAGGACGTGATCTTCCAGGGCTCGAGGACGAGAAAACCGCTTGGTCTCGCCGAAGTCTCCATCACGATCGACAACTCCAGCAAGGTCCTGCCTGTTGAGTATACTGAGGTTACCATTACTCGACGTCTCTATCGTTCAGGTGAGAGCGAATACCTCATCAACAAGATCCCGTGTCTTCTGCGTGACATTCATAACCTCACAATGGACACAGGTCTCGGTGCGCACTCCTACAGCGTGATCGAGCAGGGGATGGTCGACGAGATCATCAGCGACAAGACTGACGAGCGTCGCCGCATCTTCGAAGAGGCGGCCGGCGTGACCCGATACAAGGTTCGTCGTCGGTCGGCCTGGAACAAACTCCAATCCATTCAGCAGGATCTGACGCGGATCGCCGATATCATCGGTGAGGTCGAACGTCAGGTGCGGTCGCTCGCTCGTCAGGAGCGGAAGGCCCGGCTCTACAAACAGCTGTCGGATGAGCTCACTGATCTCGAGATCAAGCTGGGCCGCTACCAGTATTACGAGATGGCAGACAGATCCCGCCCGATGCTCGAGGAGATGTCATTTCTCAAAGAAGACATCGATGTCGGGACCACGGACGTGGCGCGTCAGGAGGCGCGACTCGAAGAGATCCGTGCGGAGTTGGCCGAGCAGGATCAGGCCCTCGCCGATTCGAACGCTGAAGTCGGCAAGCAGGTCGATCTTGTGTACAGGAAAGATCGTGAGATTGTTATCGCTCGGGAGGAGATTCGCAGCGTCACGTCCTTCCTTGAGCGCGCATCTCGCCAATTGGACGAGCTGAAGGTTCGGCGTGAGAGTGCACTCAGGGACAAGGGACGTGCGGAGCAGGGATCGCAGGAGGCCTGCGATGCCCTGGCAGAGGGAGAGCGTGCGCTGGCGGCGGACGAGCAGACACTCGCACAGGTTTCCGATCTACTGAGCGGATGGCGGGGGCGCGTCGAGCAGGAAAAGGCACGTTCGAACGGTCTGTTCGGTGAGATGAACGAGAAGAGCTCACGCTTCGAGCGTGCTTGCACCGAGCAGGAAGGTATGCAGGAAAGACAGAATCGGTTGTCCGCTGACGCAGAGCGTCTGGTGGGTGAGTCACAGCGTGCGAAGGAGAAGCTTGAAGAGACACGCCAGCAGGTCCTCGCCGTCGAGGAGGAGATCTCGAGACAGACATCGCTCCGTAACGAGCTTGCCGAGGAGAAGGCCCGTATTCAGCGAGACGGTGACGCCCTGGTGGAAGAGCGTGTGGGTGTGCGCAGCAAGCTCGAAGCTGACAAGGCACGGCTGACGTTGTTGCGGAAGCTGCAGGAGAGTTTTGACGGGTATTCAAATAGCGTTCAGGCACTGTCCCGGGAAGATTCGCCGCTTCGTGATCGGATCCAGGGGTTGGTTGCCGATACGGTCGAGGTCGATACGTCTCACGCACCTGCGATCGAGGCGGCTCTGGGACGTGCACTCGATTGCGTGATTCTGGACTCAACGACAGACGCCCTGGAAGCAATCGACTATCTACGGGATGGCGGTCACGGCACCGGCTCTTTTGTCGCTCTCGAACGGATTCTGCAGGGGACCGGTACCCCGTGGTCGGTACCCGAAGGTGAAGGTGTCATCGGACGGGCGAGCGATCTGCTCGTCCGGTCTCGGGACGTTTCGGGTGCGGCTAGGGCCCTGTTGAGAACGACACTTGTCGTTCGCGACGCAGAAACCGCCCTTATCCACTTCAACGCGCTCCGTGCCAAGGGGATAGACGTGGTTACGCTGCAGGGCGAAGTATTCGGGGCTGATGGAATCATTTACGGCGGGGGTTCTGATGGTGGGGCGTCCAGTCTGATCGGTCGTCAACAGCAGATTGACGAGCTTGATCAGTCGGTCACCACACTTGATGGTTCCCTGAAGGAGCTCGAAGGTCGGATTCGGAACATCGTCGATGTGTTGGGTGAGCGCACCGAACGCCTTGAGCGTGAGGACGAAGTTCTGGCCGACTTGAAGAACAGACGCGCCGGTCTTCAGCGTGATGACCAGAATGCGAGCGATGAGGTCGAGCGTCTCGATAAGGCTCAGTTCGGGGTCGTTTCGGAACGAGAGCGGCTAGACGGGGCCCTGACCGAACTGTCCAGACAGGTGTGTGACGGGCGAATAGAGATCAAGTCACTCGAATCTCGCCGTACCATCATCGAGGAAGCGGAGCGTTCCCTCACCCAGACGCTGCGACGTCACGAGGGTATGCGGGGCGAGGCGCACGACCGGGTATCGGCTCGTCGCGTCGAGATCGCTTCGTTGAAGGAACGCGTCGAGGGGCTGACTCAGGAAGCTGCGCGACTCGAACGCGAAGCTGAGTCTCTTGTTGTCCAGCAGCAGCGACTGGCCACCGAGTCGGAAGAGAACACCGGTCGCAAGGCTCAACTGGATGAGACGGTAGCGACGGCGAGCGGCGAACTCGAGTCTCTGCACGCATTCCAGACGGAAGCTGAGCAGAAGCGCGACGGTCAGGCTGAGACACATCAGGAACTCTTGATGATGTCCCGGGGGGTTGAAGAGGAACTCCGGGGACGCAGCCGCAAGGTGACGCAGAACCGTGAGCGTCTTCACGAGCTCGAGGTCGGGTTAGCGGAGCTCAAGACACGTGCGGAGGAACTCCAGAGACGCATCTCACGGGATTACGAGATCGATCTCAAGGAAGCAGGACGTCTCGAGGAGCCGGAGTTCAACGCCGATATTTCGTCCAAGAAGGTGATCGAGGTCCAGGATCGTCTCAGACGGATGGGATCGGTCAACCTGGCCGCGCTCGAAGAGTATGACATACAGAAAGAGCGATACGAGTTCCTGACCAAGCAGCGAGACGATTTACTCGAGGCGGAGGAGACACTCAAACGGACGATCCAGAAGATTGATCGGACGGCGAGAACGCGTTTTATGGAGACATTCCAGCTGATTCGTGAGAACTTCCAGCGCACATATGCGGCGTTTTTCGATGGCGGTGAGGCGGATCTGATCATGCCGGACGATGAGGATCCGCTGGAGGCGCCGATCCAGATTTCCGCTCGACCTCGTGGGAAACGGTTGCAGAGCATCAACCTGCTCTCCGGTGGAGAGCGTGCGCTGACGGCCATCTCGCTGCTCTTCGCGATCTACCTCGTCAAGCCCAGCCCCTACTGTATCCTCGATGAGGTTGACGCGCCGCTCGACGATGCGAACGTGGGGCGTTTTGTGAAGGTGATCAAGGAGTTCTCTTCCGGCACACAGTTCCTGGTTGTCACGCACAACAAGGTGACGATGGAGGCGGCTGATGCCCTTCACGGCGTGACGATGGAGGAGCCGGGCGTGTCGAAACTCGTCAGCGTCAGGATTAACCAGGACGAACCGTCGACGAACGGTCACGCCGAGCACATCGAGGATGAGGCGGTGCTGGCAGACTAGCAGGCAGGTCAGAGGAAACAAACAAGAGGGCGTGCAGCTTGGGTTGCACGCCCTCTCTGTATGTAGAGCCTGCAGCAGGTCAGGCTTTGAAGTCCACTCCGATCCGGGGCTGAATCGCATCGTCCACGGTGATCTCATCGAGCTGGACACGAACTTCGGGAACCGGGTATCCGGCGCGACTCAGGGCTGAGGCGAGATCGTCGACCTCGCGGGATACGTGGTCGTGCGCATGTTGTGAGCCGACGCGAACGGCGCAAATGTTCCGGCCTTCATAGGAAGCCAGATCGATTCTTATGCTCCCCAGATTCGAGAGTGTAACCCTGACCGAAACTGAAAAACGGGACGGGTCGACACACCCCTCGTCCCCACCGCGTGAAATCCGGATGTCGGCGGCCGTCAGGTTCCGGCCGTCCAGCAGAGGGACCTGGAATACGATGGGGTCAGCATCGTCTCCCGCCAGCGCACCTGCCTGCACGGTATTGAGAAAGCGGAGAAGGTTGCTGACCTGATCTGCTTCCGCCTGTGTCAGATCAGGAGATTCCAGGAGTCGCAATAAGACCACGCGCAGACTGTCACCGACCTGGCCTCGGGAGAGTTGACCCTCGAGGTCGATACCGAGTCTTGTGAGCAACGTATGGACATCTTCAGCGGTGAGATCACCGGATTGTGTCGAAATGGCCTGCAGCAGCTCGTCGACCCCGCGTGTCCTGCTGTTCCCGACGCCTCGCCCCGCAAGATTCTTCAATAGTCCGGCCAGACCGTCAAGCAGGGCACCGAGCATTCCCGCCGGGGCGGAAGACCAGAAGGCTGCGAGCGAATCCGGTGTGACGGGGAGACCCTTGCCGCGAAGGAAGAGGATCCGATCGACGAGATCGTCGAGATCTTCGAGCGATGTGCTGTTGCTCAGACCGGCAAGAAACTCTCGAAGGGACTGGACTTCGTTCCGGTCGACTGGCAGACCGTTCCGGATGAGCGCCGCCACGACTGCCCTGCTTGTCGCATCGTCCTTGAGACCCAGCTTGTGAAGACCCGCCCGGACAGCCGCGTCCTCGGAACCTGGTCTTCCGGATATCGATAGCATCAGCGGAGGGCCGAGCTCCTGAACCCGTGTCTCGACTACCTGGCCGGGCTTCAACGCCAGTCGGCTCTCGGCGACAAGGGTGTGGCCCATAAAACGAATGGCCCATCGTCCTGTCGACAATTCGTCGAGGACGTGGGCCTGTATCGTCTGTCCCTCACTCAGCTTTCCCAGCAGTGATGCACGCTGGGCGTCAGTCGTTAGATTAAGCTGGAGGGTATTGAGGGATGGTGATCCGGATATCTGCACGATTGAACCGTCTGGTCAGGATTTCTGTCACCGGAGGGGTGTCTCGCCTTTTCTCCTGCGAGAGCTCATCCCGGATGAAGGGGCTTGAGGCTGAAGCCCGGTGGCCGGATGACTGATCGACTCCTACAGAGGTAAGTCGGGTTTTTACCAGCCGTATCGAAGAATCGGTGATCGTCTTGAGAGACATCTCATCGCGAAGGATGGATACGAACAGCGTATCCGTTGCCCCGGCGTCCGTGTCGATCGGGAAGCTCGACTTCAGCTCCAGCGCCATCTTGCCGTTTGCGAACTTCCAGTCGCCCTGGATTCGTTCGGCTTGACCTTCTGGCGGGTTGAAGAAGATGATTTCGAAGGTGTCGCGATTGAAGGTCCAGTCAGCATCTCCTGAAAGGGTGCGTCCCATCAAGGCAAAAGCGTTGAAGGTGCCACTCCAGGTTCCGCGAACATCGTCTGTATCCACGCCGGTTGGGGTGCTGGCACCACAGGCAGATGCGAGTGTGGCGAGCAGAGCGCCGAGCAAGATGCTGTGGGGGTGAGGTTGGGACTTCATAGCTAGCCTCGTTCGATCAATTCCTTCGAAACGGGTGGGTTGGGATCATCCGTGGCACGCATCCGCGTGATCATCCGGACCTCGGCGACGCCGATGTCGAGTTCCCGGGCGATCTCAAGTGTCGATTTTCCCTGCTTGAGAAGACCGTTTACCGCGTCGTAAGCGCCTGAGGTCTCGGTTGTGGCCACCGTTTCTTCACCGGGTCTTTCGTCGACGCACTCCTGCGAGACCTTGATCTGGTCGACGACAGGCGGCGTTGGTGTGACGGCGACATCGGGCCGTGAACGAATGCTCTGCAGCTGTGTGATCGAGCTCCGCAAGTCCTCCAACTGCTGGGTAAGGAGACCATCTGCCGTCTGAAGCGACGCGGCCGTGTGGTCGAGCATCTCAACTGCGTCCGTTAGTTTCCCAATCGACCCGCGCAACGCCTTGATCTGAAGATCCGTCTGTTCACGATCCTCTTTCCTCCAGCTCCGGCACCACAGCAGGATCGAGAAGATCATGCCGACACCAAAGAGTACACACAATGAGATGGCAAGCAGTTCCAGGCCTTCCATATGGATCCTCGATTGTCGGCGTAACGGCGGGAGCGCCGTCGTGCCTGGCTATTCGTCCTGTAAGGCGGGGAAGCTCAGTGTAAATGTCGTGCCCTGGCCGACATCGCTATCGACCTCGATTCGACCATTGTGCTTCTCGACGATTCCGAAAATGATGGAGAGACCCAGCCCGGTTCCGCCCGATTCCTCACGGGTGGTGAAGAAGGGATCGAAGATTCGGGGCAGGTTCTCCTCGGGTATGCCTTCTCCAGAGTCCTGGAGCCGGACAACGACCTGATCGTCCGTCCGGTCGATGTCTATTTCCAGGTCGCCACCCTCCTCGGGCATGGCCTGGAGCGCATTGATGATCAGGTTGAGGAACACCTGCTCCATCTCACCCGTATTGCCGGCGATTCGTGTAGCCTGCTCGCCTTCGACGTGGATGCGCGCATCCACCTTGCCCTTCTCCAGCAGATGATGCATCAGGTTGAGTGTCTGGTTGACCAGGTAGACGAGGTCGATCTCTTTGTGCTCTTCCTCGCCGCTGTTGTGGCGGGCGAAGTCGAGGAGGCTGCGAATGATTCTGGAGATCCGTTTGACGTTCGACTCGATCAACCGGAGATCCGTTACTAGCCCATCCTTCTCCTGGTGCCGAATCATCAGCAACTGAACACGACTCAAGATGATCTGAAGCGGGTTGTTCACCTCGTGTGCAACCCCGGCCGCGAGTTGTCCGACGGCTGCCATCTTTCCTGATTGCACAAGCTGCGCCTGCGATGCCTTGAGACGCTTCTCCAGACGCTCATTCTCCGTGCTCAGGCTGTTGATGTGCGCAAGCAGCTCTTCCACCGCCGGATGACCGGACACGCCGGGCTCGGCGGCCTCAAGAATCTTACGGATGTCTTTACGTGGTTTTGCTGGCATCTGTTCAGACTCCGACCGGTTCTGGCCCGTCATCCTCAGGCCCGTTGTCCGATGTTTCGAAGAGCTCAGACTCGAGTTCGTTGAAGACGCGCGCCTTCTCGAGTTCGACCTGGAGCCCTTCGCTCAGTTCCGCCAGCCAGTCCTCGTCCAATATGTCGCGACCTGCCTTGAACACCGTGCTGACTTCCGGACTCAGCGAAGCGCCAAGGGAGTCCCCGGCCTGGCCGATATGGTTGTGCCGTATCAGGGCGTTGGCCGTGTGAGTGACCATCAGAATCTCACTCGGTTCCTCGACCGCCAGCGGGTTGTGGTGGTAGGTAATGGCCTGAACAAGGCTCTCGGGAAGATTCCACTTTTCGGCCAACCATCCGCCGATCTCCGCGTGTGTAACGCCGATGACCTTCATCTCCGCCTCGGATATGGTCAGGAGCTCATCGCATGCGAGTTCGAGCGATTCACCGAACTCGTCCGGGAAATACTCGATCAGGATCAGCTTCCCAATGTCGTGGAGTACACCGGCTACAAAAGCTTCACCCTCCAGCTTTCGGTTTCGTTTGCGGACGAGCATCCGGGCCGCCACACCGCAACCAATGGCGTGCTCCCAGAACTGTTGTCGATCGAAGAGTGGATGTGCCTTCCCGGCGTGGAAGCGCTTGAGGACGGCGACACTGAGACCCAGGTTCTTGACGGTCTCAAAGCCCAGAACCACAATCGCCAGCTGCACGGTCGCGATCTTCCGAGGGAACCCGTAGAACGCCGAGTTCGCAACTTTCAGAATCTTCGCCGTCAGGGCCTGATCAGCAGAAATGAGTTGGGAGATATCCCGAGCCGAGGTCGCCGGATCACCGACCAGGTTGATCAGCTGCGTCACGACGGTCGGAAGAGAGGGGAGCCCGATAACCTTCTCGGTTATCTGTCTGAGTCGCTGTTTCTGGTCCATCTCTACCCGAGGTGTCATCTCGAATTTCTGAGAGCGCTTGGCCATGGTCCTACTGCAAGAGTCGCATTCGGAGTTTGCCGCGGAGGCTGAGTACGGCCTTGGTGTGGATTTGAGAGACGCGTGATTCGGACAGTTCCATGACCTGTCCAATCTCCTTGAGAGTCAGTTCTTCGTAGTAATACAACGCGATTACCAACCGTTCCTGCTCGGTCAGGAGGCCGATCGAGTCGACGAGCAGGTTGCGCATCTCTTCGCGCTCCAGATCCGTCAGTGCGTCACTCTTGTCTTGAGATTGCAGGGTGTCGACGAGCGGCACCGGTTTGTCATCGGCCGAACCGTAGGTCAACTCGTCCAGCGATAGGAGTGTCGTGGACGAGAGATCGTCGAGCAGCTTGTAGAGGTCGTCCAGCGAGACATCCAGACTCTCGGCGACCTGCTGCTCCGTCGGGCTCCGCCCCATCTTGTTCTCGAGCTGAGCGATCGCTCGCTCCATTTCGCGTGACTTCGCACGAGTCGATCGCGGGGCCCAGTCGATGGCCCGGAGCTCATCCAGTATGGCTCCCCGGATCCGCATCGAGGCGAAGCTCTCGAACTTGACGTTCTTTGACGGGTCGAAATTCCCGTGGGCCTCGATCAGACCGACAACACCGGCATTGATCAGATCATCCAGTTCGACGGACTTGGGCAGACCGATGGCGATGCGACCCGCGATGTATTTCACGAGCGGCAAGTACTGCATCAGGTGCGCTTCGCGATTCGGGTCGGCTGCAGCTTGGGCTTGTGCCTGGTATGCCCGGGCGGATTCGGCTGGTGTTCTGTTTTTCTGCATAACGCTTCTACTCTTCGCGCAATGGGCCGTGGTTGCCTTATAATCATCTCTGATGTTGAGGCGTTGTGATGGTATAGCTGAACGTTCATCATCTACCGAAAGCCCGCCAGGAGGTGTGAACACAGCTCGTCATCAGTTGGATGTCGAGTCCTAAGCGACTTCCTTTTCGGTCATTCGAGCTGCGAGGCGGTCAAAGAGCCCCGGCTGACTGCGGTCGGTCCGGTCGAGCTCTTCTGCGAGTTCACCCCCGAGTTTCTTGAGACACCGCGCTCCTTCGGATTCCGGATTCGACAGGATCACCGGACGCTGGTTGCGCGTTGCCTGCTCAACTTCCAGGTCCTCTACCACGTGCCCAACCTTTTCGATAGATACCTCGAGAAAGCGACCGACGATCTCGTCGAACTTCCCCTGTAGTTCGTGTGCTTCTCTTGGCGACCTTGCCCGGTTGACGATCAGACCGACAGGAAGGTCCGGTCGCTCGCCCGTCGCCACCTTGACCATCGCGTAGGCATCGGCAATCGATGTGGGCTCGGGCGTTGCGACAACAAAGGCCCGGTCTGCGGAGAGTACAAAATCAGTAACCTTGTCGGATATCCCTGCACCCGTGTCGATCAGAATCAGGTCGAAGGCACGTTCCAGGCGTCCCAACTCCTCGCTCAGCTGGCTCCCGTTTTCTGACTGCCAGGCTTCCGACTCACTAATTCCCGATGCGGACGGCAAGATGGAAAGCCCTTCGGGACCTTCGACGATCACGTCAAAGGCGGTGGCCCGGCCCCGCAACAGGTCCTGCAGGTTGTGTTCGGGTGAAATGCCCAGCAGGATGTCAATGTTCGCGAGCCCTAGGTCGGCGTCGACGAGAAGAACGCGTTTGCTCTCAGACGCCAGCGCAATGCCAAGGTTGAGGGACAGCGTGCTCTTTCCGACTCCGCCCTTGCCGCTGGTGACTGCCCAGGCTGCCGCTCTTGGCCCTTCAGCTTCCTGCGGTGCCATTGAGGCTCCTTGTGAAAAGGGCTTTCGGGAGGGTGGTCGCCTCAGCTGGGTACAGGTCACCCGGTACCATACGGCTGTTTGTGACGTATGACACGGGAATGCCGGATTCAATCGCAATGCTGCACGCCGCTCCGTAACGTGGCGTCTCGTCGAGTCGAGTGAACAGGAGTCGATCGATTCCGACTTCCCTGAACCCGTCGACGGCATCCCGCATCTGACGCAGCCCGGTCGGTGCGCTCAGGACGAGATGTATCTCGTTGGGTGCAGCCTCCCTCAAGACATCCTTCAAGGTCCGCTTCTGTTCCTCGTCGATCGGGCTGATACCCGCCGTATCGACGAGGATGAGGTCGGCCTCCCGACGGTTCTGCATGGCGTCCCGCATCTCGTCGGGTGTGTAGGCCAGATCGACCGGAAGGTCGAGTATGCCGCCGTAAGCGCGAATCTGCTCGAGACCTCCGACACGATCAGTGTCCGTCGAGATCAGCGCAACCTTTTTGCCCTCAGCCGCGAAGTGAGCCGCGAGTTTGGCTGCCGATGTCGTCTTGCCGGTCCCCGATGTTCCGACCAATGCGATGACGGTTCTGACTTTGCCCGTCACGACAGTCGATCTGGTCGGTGCCATCCGGTCTGACAGGATCCGAACGGCCTTTGATTTCAGTGGACTCGCGGCTTTGAATCCCTCGGTGCCCGGATCCGTCAGCAGATCCTTCACGATGCTCTGCGCAAGGCCCTGATCCAGATCGTCCTGCTCCATCTGATCCGCCAGTTTGCCCAGGACTCCCGGAAGAACCTGTGCTGGAACGCCCTGCGTCGTACTGCCCATCCTGGTCTGCAGGTCGTTCAACTGGGCAGATATTCTTGCCAGCGCATCGGGATCGGGCGATGTCGACCGTGAAATGACGGACGCCGTGGCCGGAGGAGGGGTCGGTGCCGCCGTCTGCCTTCGGACGTGAGATGCGGCCGGTTTCTTTGTCGACCGGGGTGCAGCTGCTTTCTTCGCCGTCTGCCTGGCGGTTTTGCTCGCAGATTTCGGGTTGTCATCGACCGCAGCCGTGACTTCGACCTGGCCCTTCTTGCCGAGGATCCCCGTCTTGCCAATCGTCCGCGTGTTGAGGACGATCGCCTTGGGTCCCAGATCGGCTTTGACGAGCTTCAGGACCTCGGGCATGCTGTCGGCTACGTATTTCTTAATTCTCATTTGTCGTGTCCAGCGACACCGTTCCGACGGAGTAGACATCCACGCCCGGGACGATCTCGTTGTAGGAGAGGATGGTCAGACTCGGGAATGTCATCTCCGTCACGCGGCGGAACGCCAGTCGCACGTTCGGTGAGGTCAGTACGATCGGTGTTTGCCCGTTTGAAACCATCGTGTCGATCCGATCCGACAGCGCCTCGGACAGCGCGTTCAGCGTGTCCGGCGCCAGTACCACCTTGATCCCACCGGCCGTGCTCTGCATCGCATCGGCGATGATTTGCTCGAGTTCAGGAGACACGGTCAAGACAGGGATGCTGCCCTCGTCATTCTGGAAGAGCTGACAGATCGTTCTCCCGAGCGAACCGCGCACATACTCCGTCAGAACATCCGGCTCCTTTGTCGCAGCTGCATAATCGGCCAGACACTCCAGGATTGTCTGTGTATCACGCACCGGAATCCGTTCTTTCAACAGGTTCTGCATGACCTTCTGGACGCCGCCGACAGAAAGGTTGTCCGGGATTAATTCATCGACGACTGTCGGGCTCTTCTCCTTGATCCGATCGATGTGTGTCTGCGTGTCCTGCCGCGTCAGCACCTCGAATGCGTGAGATTTGATGATCTCGGTCAGGTGCGTGGCCAGTCCCCACTGCTCGAGCAACAGGTCGTCGGGCG
>CAYYGZ010000058.1:0-18472 GCA_964471275.1 uncultured bacterium
TATCAGCAACCGCATCCTAACTCTGGATGTGGACACCTGGATGGGGGCAGGTCACATTTCCACTCGAATCTGCTCGCGAAACGATTCGGATTCTATGCCGTCAATGTCGACTATCGATTGAGCGGCGAGGCGAGATTCCAAAAGGCACTACTGGACGCAAGGTGTGCGATTCGCTGGGTGAGATCTCGGTCCGATGGTTTGCGTACTGATTCGGCGCGTGTCTGTGTGTCGGGTGGACCCGCGGGCGTCCACTCGGAGGTCGAGATTTACGAGGTAAAATCACACGCGTGGTTCAACACGGAGCCAGATCGGACACGCTGCTACGAGCGTATGGAACGATTCCTTGTCGAGCAGTTCGGACTCCAGCGATGACGTCAAACGGGTACTGACGAGACGAGATACTTCGATTCTGCCGGGGATGAGACTTCGTAGGACCGACCAGCTGGTATGAAAACAGTCTCTGCAAGCCCCAACGACTCATTCGCTTTGTCGGCAATGATGTCTATCTGACCTGATATGACGGTCAGGCAAGAGAAGGAGTCCCGGGCGGCGTGCTGCCTGGTCAAGCCACCGCTGAACTGCTCGAGCACGAAATGTTCGGAGTTGACCGCGATCGAAGCTTCGACAGGCGCTGGAATGATCGCCGGTTCACCAAAATGGATTACGTCCAGGGACTGATCGATGTGCAGTTCACGTAGGGTCCCATCCGCCTCAGGCCGATTATAGTCATACAGTCGAAATGTGATGCTGCTGGACTGTTGTACCTCGTAGACCATAACGCCGCTGCAAAGCGCGTGAACCGATCCCGGTTTCAGATAGACGATATCACCTTCCTTCACGGAATGGAACTCGACGACATCCTCGACCGTTTCCCCCTGTATCGCTGACACCAACGCCTCTTGATCCACTCCTTCCCGCAATCCTGATGCGACGCGCCCGTTTACCGATCGCAGGACAAACCACGCTTCCATCTTGCCGAAGTTGCCGAGTTGGTTGGCTCGTGCATACGTGTCATCCGGGTGCACCTGAATCGACAGGTCATCGTTCGCGTCGAGCAGTTTGATGAGGAGTGGGAACTCGCCCTTATATCGTTTCAGTACATCGCTACCGAGCAGGTCTGCCCCATATTCCATTGCGAGGTCTCGAATGTTCTGGCCCTGGAACGGGCCGGCTGCAACGTAGCTCTCCATTCCGGGCACGGCAGAAATTTCGAAAGATTCACCGATACGCTGACCGTGGGGGAGCCTTTTGCCGAATTCCGTTGAGAGACGGGTTCCTCCCCAGACGACCGGGCGAAAGTAGGGGAGCATTCTCAATATGGTGGGCAGCATGTTCAAGATTCTATGTCCGGTTTTGGATGACATTTGTGTCGCTGTGAAGGTATCATTTCTGAGAAATCACGTCAATCCGACGCAATGGGTTTTGGTCCTTGCTCTGCCTGCTCGATGCCGTTACGTTAGGGCGCGCGCCCGTAAACGGCTGGGGCGACCCCCTTGCAGCATAAGGAGAACCGGCCTGCCTCCAGCGATTCTGATACTTTTCCTCGGGCTTTCGCGGAGCCGGACTGAACCCAGTAAACTGATGAGGAGTTGTTCATGATCAAACTGTCGACGATGACGAGCGTTACGCCGGATTGGTCGCTCGACCAGATAATCGAAAGCATGCAGAAGTACGGATACGCGGGTCTCGAGCCCCGTGCGGGTTGGGGGCATGCCGCGGGTCTGGAACTCGACACGGCAGCTGCAGACCGGGACGCCGCGAGGACAAAACTCGAAAGCGCAGGCCTGTCGATCAGTTGTGTCGCTACGGGAGCCCGATTTGCGACTGAAGACCCAACGGAGCTCGACGGTTACATAGATGAGACGAAGAGGGCAATCGATCTTGCGGCGGATCTGGGAGGATCGTGTGTGCGGACCTTCGGCGGGGCACGTGGCAAGGGTGAGCTTCGCGGGATCGTCAATCGTACGGCCGAGGCCTACAGACGTGTCGTGGATCGTGCCCAGGGGCGGGGTGTAACCGTGCTGATGGAGACGCACGACGAGTGGTGCAACTCAGCCCAGGTGCGGTCAGTTGTCGAATCTGTCAACCATCCGAACCTCGCTGTGCTCTGGGATTGTATGCACACCCAGCGTATGGGTGAACGTCCCGAAGAGACCATGGGTGTGATCGGCAGTCTCACAAGGCATCTTCACGCACACGATGGTCGGTATGTGGACGGTGGGACGAAGCTGGAGACGGTCGGGTTGGGCGAAGGGGAACTGGATCATGCAACACCCGTAAAGCTGCTGACCGAAGCCGGATTCGATGGGTTTTTTTCCGTGGAGGTGATCCACAAGCCGGGCAGTGATCACGATGCAGATGGCGTTATGCGGCAGTACGGAGAGGGTTTCAAGGCACTGTTGGGCTAGAGCAGGAGCAGTATCCTACGAGACGCTCAGGATGGCGACAGGATGTCTTGGAGGCTAGGAAGCGTCCGCTATCGGAGGAGGCGTAGGTGCGACGACATCTCCTGGACGGACGGTCAGAAATCCCTGAAGAGCCTCCTCCCCGGTGTTGCGGAAACCGTGGTTGACGTCAGCCTGATAGGCGATCGAATCCCCCTTGGTGATGACGGTCTCGTTGGTTCCGGAAATGACCTCGCAAGCGCCCTGACTGACATACAGAATCTCGATCGTACCTTCTGTGTGTGGCGGGGAGATCACTTCGCCACCCTCACGGATCTCCATGAAGTAGGTTTCGACCTCACGCACCGAGAGCGGGCTGATGATGCGGAATGTTCCATCCCCGTTCTCGCTCTGTACGATCGTGACCTGGTCGGCGTGGACGGGTTCGAAGAGTATTGTGCTCGGTATGTCGAACAGTTCCTCGAGCCGAACGCCCAGTCCGTGCGCGATCTTCCAGATCGTGGCCAGTGTCGGGTTGGTGCGATCTCCCTCGATTTGGGAGAGCATCCCCTTTGAAACGCCGCAGCGACGCGAAAGATCTTCCAGGTTGTAGCCAACACGCTTACGCAGCCGCTGGACGTTCTTGCCGATCTTCGGTGGCTGGGGGATTCCGGGCATAGGCGAGATCGATAACTGGGAACAGATGATTGATAATTGAGAGGCCCTAGTGTCTCGCCTCGTGCAATGAATGACCTAAAGAGGATGTGAGGGCTGCAGTCTTCGTTTCTTCACAACTTCTTTCTTCAATATACAGTTCAGGGAGATGAAATGGCAAAACGGAAGCGGAATCTGATACTGTTCGGGATTGACAGTTTGTGGGCAGACCGGATGAGTTGTTATGGCTACGATCGGCTGACGTCACCGAACATGGACAAGCTCGCATCACAGGGCGTCCTCTTTGAGAATACATACAGCCCTCACATCCCAACAACATCGGCTTATGCATCCATGTTGACTGGTATGGATTGCTTTTCTACTGAAGTTGTCGCACTGCGACATCGGGGCGGGTTGACGAAGAAGGTCAAAACGCTGCCTGAAATGCTGAGGAAACAAGGGTACAACACAACGTGCGTGGGCTTTACGGGCAACCCGAGTTCACGCGGATTCGACAAGTATCTGAGCTACGCAGCGTGGGGATCGTGGGACCAGCGACCTCTGCGCAAAGCTGAGTTGCTGAACGATGTGACAGTTCCCGAGCTGGAGCGTCTGGGCAAGAGCAAGAAGCCGTTCTGTCTGTTTGTCCGGCACATGGATCCGCACGCACCCTATCTGCCACCGGCTCCCTATGACACCATGTTCTATGGTGCCGATCCGTGCGCAAAGGGCAACAAGTCGATGGATCCGGTCAAATCATTCAAACCGTTCAGCGATTTCCACCTCAGCTGGATGCCGCCGGGCATCACGGATACCGAGTTTGTGAACGCGCAGTATGATGGTGAAATTGCCTATATGGATGCGTGTATTCAGGTCCTCCTGGCCAAGCTGGAGGCAATGGGTCTCGCTGATGACACGCTTGTCGTGTTGAATGGCGATCATGGCGAGACACTCGATGAACACGATTGCTACTACGATCACCACGGTCTGTATGAGTGCACGCTGCACGTTCCGTTGATGCTCCGTCTACCCGGTGTCTTGCCGAAAGGCAAACGGATCTCCGGCTTCAATCAGCACAAAGATCTGGTTCCCACGATCATGCAGTTGCTCGGCGTCAGGCCTGATATCAAGTTCGACGGTCGAAGCTTGCTGCCCATGATTAAGGGACAGCGTCCTTCACACGAGAGCGAGTTCTACATCACTGAGGCCACCTGGATGCGAAAGCACGGATGGCGAACGCCGGAATGGAAGTTGATCGTGGCGCTGGAGCCCGACTTCCATTTCAAATCGGAGGTTGAGCTCTACAACCTGATTCAGGACCCGGGTGAGACGAAGAACCTGGCAAACAAGGAGAAGGCGGTTGTTGAGACACTACGGAAGCGTATGGAGGATTGGATCGCGAAGCGGGAAAAGGAGACGGGTAACACGAATCCGATGTATACCAATGTCGACTGGCACGGCATGAAGGGACACGGCCCGTTCAAGTCATCGCAGGAGGCCTATGACTCGGTCCACATCGGGTCGGCCGAGCGGGCGAAGCAGCTGCAGGAGGGAAAGAAGTAGCAGGCGATGAGGTAGTGAGGTAGTAAATGGTGAGACCTTTGATGGGGAACTTGCTAGGTCCAGAGCGTCACGAGAGCAACCCGGGGGTGGCAAAAGGGAGCGAAGATCAGGACGATGGGATCTGAACTACCACTGCTTGAAATCAGCGGGTCACCTAGAGAGCGGGGGCGAGCACACGGGGAGGCCTTTGGGAGCCTGATTCGTGAGCTTGTTCCCGCTTTCTTCGATGATCTCGAACAGACGAGCAAGAAACACGGTGTGTCGGTCGTAACTCGTGAGAGATCGCTTGAGATCGTAGCGACCTATCGCGAACCGACGGAGGACTACGCGCCCGATCTGTTCGAGGAGTTGTGTGGGATCGGGGAGGCGGCGGACGTTGATGTCGATGAAGTCCTGGCGTTGAACGCTTTTCTTGAGCTTCACGACTACTATTCCGATGCATTCGGGATTTCGGGTTGCACGTCGCTGATAGTGCCAGGCTCAACATCCGGTGAAGGAGCTCTGATTGCTCAGAATTACGATCTCTCATCGCTATTTGCTGAAGCGGCGGTTCTGATAAAGGTGGTTTCGGATTCGGCGCCGGATGCTCTCTTCTACACATCAGCCGGGATGCTCGGATGTGCGGGCGTCAATTCGGCCGGGATCGGCGTTGTCATCAACAACCTTGTGCCGTCGGATTCCACGGGCGGAGTCATCTATCCCTTCATCATCCGGTCGATTCTATCCGCCGTTCGGATTGGTGACGCTATCGACGCTGTCATTGCTCAGCCAAGAGCATCAGGGATGAACTATGTGCTCTGCGATGCGAACGGTGAGATCTATGATCTCGAAACGACAGCGACCGAATACGAGGTCATCTGTCCGTTCGATGGCCCAATGGCACACGCCAACCACTATCTGACGGACAGACTCAAACCTTACGAACGAAGGCAGTGGGACGCACGCGGGCAGAGTGTTCTCCGATGGGGAAGAGCGACTCGATTGCTCAGGTCCGATCCGGGGGCGTCTCCCACCGCATTGAAGGAATTCCTGTCGGATCGGGTGAACGCCCCCATAGGGATCTGCAGACATAACGAGGTCGTACACGGCGAGGCCTGCGGTCAGACGATCGCGGGTATCGTGCTCGACCCACCCGGTAGACGCGCGTGGTTCACGAAGGGACCGACAGGTGTAAACAGGTGGCAGGAGCTGTCGGTAGAGAACGAAAAGGGAATGATGTGAGCGAGGCCAAAACATTCACCGATCGTGTGACCGGACGGACAGTTCGACAGTTGACGGATGGCGACATTCGGTCGGTTCACAGTTACTATGACATTCCTCCGTGGTCGTCGAAGGATCAGCGGATCGCGTACACACGACTGGAACAAGGTGCCAGCGAGGGTGAGATCTGGATCATGGATGTGGATGGAGCGCATCCGAGGAAGCTAGCAGATACGCGCTCTGTTTCGGCGAACGATGGTGCGCACGCTCATTGGACACCGGATGGCACACGCATCTGTTATCAGGATAAAGAGGGAGACCAGAGTCTCATCGCGTGGATCAATCCAGATACAGGAGCGTCCGCAAACCACGTGGGCGATCTGCGCATGGTCAGCCCCCGGGAGAACTACAACGCATTCCATACATCCGTCGGTCGCATGCCGGATCACGAGGTGATCGAGAAGCGTGCAGAGTGCGGTATCTTCGCGCAGAATCTGGATGATGGTACATTCAAGATGCTCGCGAACGTTGAGGACTGTCGGTTGATCCATCCGCGAAGGGATGAGATCGAAGGGTGGCACCTGTATATCAAGCACAGCAAGTGGTCGCCTGACGGAAGCCAGATGATGTTCGTGTTTACGAACGAGATCCGATTTGCGAACAAGTATGTCGAACTGCCACGGGTGAAGGACATCTATGTGGTCAATGCAGATGGAACCGATCTGAAGCGTGTGGGTGAATTCGGCAATCACCCGCTGTGGCACCCGAACGGGAAGGAGATTCTGACGAACAGCCCGTATGAGGGGCGCCCCGGAAACAGCCTGGTGCTGACGGATGTCAAAACGGGTGAGGACCGACTGGCAACCGGAAAGATCGGCGGGTCCGGACATCCGTCGTTCTCGCCCGATGGTAGAAAGATCCTCGTCGACTATGTTCATGGGGGCGAGGGGTATGGCTCTCTGAACCTGGTCGACGTTGTCTCGGGATACGTGGAGCATTTGATTCAGACACGGGTAATCGATCACTCGCACGTGGGGACGCATCTCCATCCGGTGTGGCGTCTGGATGGAAAGCAGGTGATGTATGCGAGTGACGCGACGGGAACGGCGCAGCTCTGTGTGATTGATATCCAGGATTGAGGATTGAGGGGATGTCGACAGGATTGGTTTGGGAATGATGTAGCTGTCGAGAGGATGGTCCAGAACTGGGAGGGGTCCCTCGGTGCGCCCACCTGCAGTGGGCTATTCGGGACGATCAAGATTGCGACCGAACTTCGGAGAGAAGCGTATGGAAGTTGAGATCAGGAATCTGTTTCGGGCACATTACGGGGTGCCGAATGGACTTCAGATTACCGATCAGGGACTGTGGATTGCGGATCAGGTGACGGATCGGTGTGCGCTGATGGAGATCGGCGAGCCCGACGAGGTCTACAGGGTTGCTAAGCTGATCAAAGAGATTCCTTCCGAGTCGTCGAATACGAGCGGTCTGACGTATGGCGAGGGACTGCTCTGGTTTGCGGCGAACGGGGCCGGTGGGAGGTGGCGGTCGGCGCGGGACACGGATGCGCCTTCGGGTGAGGTGCTGGGTGTCGATCCGGAGACAGGTGAGACGAAACGCCGGGAGAAGATTCCGGACGGGGGCGGCACGCACGGGATCGAGTATGATCCCATCGAGCCGGGAACGCTCTGGCTGACGACTCTCAAATCGCAGACGGCAACGCAGGTGAAGATTTCGGACTGGTCGATTCTGCGTGAGGTCAAGTTGCCCTACGTTCGTGCGCACGGAATGATTCGGGTGGTAGATGGCCTCTGGGTGGTACACACGGGCGACCGTGTCATCTTGAAACTGGATGTGGAGACAAACGAGGAGAAGGATCGGATCGAAGTACCGGAGCCACATCCCGAACCGCACGGATTATCGAAGCTGACGGACAGTTCGTGGATCTACTGTGATGCTGCATCGGGGTGGGTGGCGGAGATTCAACTAAACCAATGACAGGCGAGCAAGTGACAAATGGCAAGAGGGTCGAGTCTTCGCTCCCTTGTCGCGTGTCACTTGTCATTTGAATATGACAAAGATCAAGATCGCGTTGGTGGGATGCGGCGGGATGGGAACACGGCATCTCTATGGCCTCAAAGAACTGACGGATACGCCTTTCTGCCGGGTGGAACTGGCGGCGCTGTGCGATATCAGCCCTGAGAACGGGGAACGCGCAGCGGGCGAGGTCAAAGACCTGATGGGTTTCCGGCCGGATGTTTATACCGACCTTGCGGAGATGGCGAGGGCGATTCCGGATCTCGACGCGGTCGACGTGGTGACGGATCCCTCGTTTCATCATGATGTCGTGTGTCAGGCACTGGATCTTGGGCTGCACGTAATGGTCGAAAAGCCGTTTGGGATGACGATCCGGACGTGTCGGATGATGATCGACTCGGCGGAGCGAAACGGGAAACTGATCTCCGTCGCAGAAAATTACAGACGAGACCCGTCCGCGCGGCTTGCCCGGCATATGATCGAGCAAGGCGCCATCGGGGATGTGTATGGATCGGCCTTACATTCGGTGCGATCCGGGAGGCAGATTTTTATAACTCCCTGGCGTCATCTGAAAGAGCGGGCTGGCCCGCTTCTTGACATGGGCGTCCACTATACGGATCTGATTCGGTATCAGCTCGGCGAGATCAAAGAGATATATGCGGATGCGCGTTTGATTGAACGTGAGCGAGAGAAGGCACCAACTGAGAATACGCCGTACGGGTTCTACAAATCTAGACACGAAGCGATGCCCGATACGGTTCCGGCTACGGCCGAGGATTCGTCGTCGGCGATCTTCAGGATGGAGAGCGGCATTGCCCTGAACTGGATGATGCAACTAGCCGGCCCCGTCAGCTTTGGTCAGCAGACCATCTGGGGAACAGAGGGCGCGATCGAAGGGTTCGGCAACCGTGGTTCGCAGATACGGCTTGTCGAGATGGATGGCACAAGAATCGAACAGGCTGATCTGCTGAGTCGGTTCCCGACTTTCACTCTCGAACCCCTGGCAGACCACTTCTTCCCTACGAAGGTGAGCGTTGGCGACAGGTCGGTGGACTGGAAACTCATTGCGCTCGAGTATCACGAGTTGTCCGAAGCAATCCTCGACGGACGAAGACTCGAAATCGACGGTGATGAAGGGATGCGAGATATTGCGGCGTCCCACGCGCTGTGTGAGTCGGCAATAGCAGGGCGAGCCGTCACGATGGATGAACTGCTGGCCGGTGATGTCTATGCCTATCAACAGGATATCGATGATCTGCTAGGGGTTTCGTCAGCGGGCACGTGACGAGTTGGCGTGCCATGCTGTCACTACGTATTAGGTGTGAAATGAACGAATCCAGTCAAGTTGCAGTCGGTGTTGACGTCGGCACGGGGAGTGTTCGTGCGGGGGTGTTCACGCTGTCCGGGAAGATGCTCGCTTCGGCGACCGAGGTGATCAAGGAGCATCACCCCAAGGAGGATTTCTACGAACAATCATCCCGAGATATCTGGGAGCAGACCGGAAAGGTCGTCCGGCAGGCACTTTCGAAGTCGGGTAGAGCGGGTCGTGATGTGATCGGGTTGAGCTACGACGCAACCTGTTCGCTCGTTGCGCTGGACACCAATCGGAAGCCGGTGACGGTTTCAGAAAGTGGTGATGATGAGTGGAATATCATCGTGTGGCGCGATCATCGGGCCATCGACCAGGTCACACGGATCAATGCGGGTGGCTTTGATGTGCTACGTTATGTGGGCGGTAGCATGTCCCCTGAACAGGAGCCGCCCAAGCTGTTGTGGATCAAGGAAAACCTGCCCGAATCGTGGAAGCGAACGGCGAAGTTTTTCGACCTTGTTGACTACATGGCATTCCAGTCCACGGGGCAGGATTTGCGAAGCCTCTGCACGAATGTCTGCAAATGGACATACCTGGGTCATGAATCCAGATGGGACCAGTCGTTTTTCGATGCCGTCGGGATTGGCGACCTGTTCGACAACGCACGCGTGACGAACGAGGTCGCGCCAATGGGGGAGAATGCCGGGACGCTGACGCAAGAGGCGGCAGACCATCTGGGTCTATCGACGAACACAACGGTCGGAGTTGGCATCATCGATGCGCACGCGGGCGGGATCGGTGTTGCAGTCGACGAGCGTTCACTCGCCCTGATCGGTGGGACCTCGTCGTGCCACATGGCCGTTGCACCGGAGTCTCGGTTTGTCGATGGCGTTTGGGGTCCCTATTACGGAGCGATGATTCCCGGGAAGTGGTTGAATGAGGGCGGACAGAGCGCGACCGGTGCGCTGTTGGATCATTCGATCGAGCGTTACGGGACGATCAGGGATGGTGATCATATCAAGCACGTGCTCGACGGCAAGAACCTGAATACCGTTCACGCGGAGTTGAACGCGTTTATCAAAGATGCAGGTGTAGGACCGGAGTATACGGAGCGGATACACATCCTGCCGTATCACCACGGCAATCGCTCACCGAATGCAGATCCGAGTGCCCGCGGCGTTGTCGATGGCCTGACCCTCGATATGTCCTACGACACGCTCGCCCGTCTCTACTACGCCACGATCCAGGCAGTTGCTTACGGCACGCGTCACATCATCGATGCGCTCGAGGAAAAGGGATACCGGATCGATGCGATCAAGGCGTGCGGCGGTGGTACGAAGAACCCCTTGTGGATCCAGACACACGCAGATGCCGCACAGAGGCCGATCGAGTTGCCGGATGAACCGGAAGCCGTGCTGCTGGGCGCGGCAATCCTGGGAGCAGTGGCAGGAGGAGCATTTGGCTCGATCGAAGACGCGATGGGTGAGATGTGCCACGCGGGAGAAGTGGTCGAGCCGAGGGTGGGGACAAGGGACTATCACGACTGGAAATACGAGAGGCAACTGGGGATGTATGGGGAGCAGGTTGGGCGAAGAATATCGAGGAGTTAGGATCGAGGATTGAGGGCGGTTACTTGCGGCTTCTGGTTGTGCGTCGAGTTGCGAAGAAGATTGACGACAATTCGCCGCCTCTCGTAGAAGCGGCGCTAGGATATCTTCACCCAACAATCTCTCATCCCATATAAATTCCAGCCAGAACCCAGATTCGTCTGCCCTCTCGAGCACTATGCTGATTTTAGCGACGAAGCTCGCCCGAGACTGAGCAGGCAGGCTGCACGATAGTTCGCTGGCACTGATGTGGATGCGCGGATCAGTTGTCCGTGTATATGACGCTCTAGCGGGCTTCTCCCAAGCTTCAGACTTAGCTTGACGCATTGATGTGTAAATTCTTAGGTCCTAGTTTTCAGTTGTTCGGTTTGCATTGGTTGAGTAGTCTCCCATAGTGATGTTTTGAGATCTTACTCAGGATGTCTTCGCCTTTCAATCCTAGATCTTCTATCCTAGATCCTCTATGAATCTTGCTCTCTTCGGTGCCGGACGTATTGGAGCAATCCACGCAGCAAGTGTGGCTGCAAACGATGCAACGAATCTCAAGTGGGTTGTTGATGTGTTCGAGCAATCGGCGAAGGGGCTTGCCGATGTGCACGGGGCAAGAAGCTCGACTGATCCTGGAGACGCATTGTCGGATCCAGATGTGCAGGCAATCCTGGTCGCCTCATCGACCGATACGCATTTGGATCTGATTCTCGAAGGAGGGAAGGCGGGGAAGGCGGTTTTCTGTGAGAAGCCGCTGGCTCTCGATCTCGCACGTGTCGATGAGAAGCTTGCCGAAATTGACGGTCAGGATGTGCCGGTTCTGATTGGGTTCAACCGGCGGTATGACGTGAACTTCAAGGCGGTGTACGAGGCGGCTCGGGATGGGAGTATCGGTGAACTGGAGATGGTGAAGATTACAAGCCGTGATCCGGGTCCGCCACCGATTGCATACATAAAGGTGTCCGGGGGCCTGTTTCGGGATATGATGATTCACGATCTCGATCTGGCGCGTTGGCTGCTTGGCGAAGAACCTGTCGAAGTGTTTGCCACGGCCAGCTGTCTGGTCGACACGGCGATCGGCAATGCCGGTGATATCGACACGGCGATCGTGACGATGAAGACGGAGAGCGGAAAGCTCTGTCAGATCGACAACAGCCGTCGCGCTGTCTACGGGTATGATCAGCGGATGGAAGTGCTTGGCTCGGCAGGGATGGCGAAGGCGGACAATGTGCAGACGAACACGGTTGAGATCTGGGGACAGAATCACGTCCAAAGGGAGAAGCCGCCGCAGTTCTTCATCGAGCGCTACACGGATGCCTATCGCGCGGAGCTGAACCACTTTGTCGAGGTTATCGAAGGCAAGGCGGAACCTGCTGTCACGACTCGAGATGGCCGCCAGGCTCTTGCACTGGCCGATGCAGCACTCGCGTCCTCACAATCGGGTACCGCACAGGTCCCGACCTAAACAGGATTAGTTCGTGGCTGAAAACGAACCCATCCTCAGCGATTTAGCGGTAGAGGCATTCGGCGACATTGTCGGTTTGTCTCCCGATGACGAGGACTTTGCTGGCTACGTGGATCATATCCAGAAGTTTGCCGCGCAGTGCCAGACCCTTCATGCCCTTTCGCTTCAGAACCACGACGTTCCTGCGCTGAACTTCAGACCCCCCCTCCGAACGAATCTGGAGAGACGGTATTCGCCTTCACCGATGAGGGACCCTATGCGTCGTCGGGGGATATCGCAGACGTCGCTTTTCTCACCACGTGTGAACTGTCCGCGCTCCTTCGTTCCCGTGCACTCTCCCCGGTCGAGTTGACCCAACTCTATCTAGACCGGCTTGGCGTGATCGGAACGTTCCTCAACAGCGTTGTCACGCTAACATCCGAACTGCACTGAAACAGGCTTCCGTTGCGGAAGGCGAGATCGGTCGCGGCGAGTGGCGGGGCCCTCTGCACGGCATCCCCTGAGGGACAAAGGATATTCTGGCGACAAGGGGTATCCCGACAACGTGGGGGTCTTCTGCGCACAAGGAGCAGGTGTCCGACTATGACGCAGCTGTCGTGGAGGATTTGGCAGCAGGCGGCGCGATGCTGACCGCATGTCGATGGGATCGCTGGCCTGTGGCCCCAACTGGTTTGGGGGGATAACCCGGAACCCGTGGGATACGGAGACCGGGTCAAGCGGTTCCTCTGCCGGGCCGGGAGCGGCGACCGCCGCCGGGCTCATCGGATTCAGCATAGGAACGGAAACACACGGGTCCATCACTTCGCCAAGCCACACGTGCGGCGTGACCGGCTTGCTCCCGACCTTCGGTCGGGTTTCCAGATACGGTGCGATGGCGCTTGGCTATTCGCTCGACAAGATTGGTCCAATGTGCCGAAGACTGTGCGGCCGTGTTCTCGGTGATACACGGCCGCGACGAGCGGGACAGCGTCACAGTAGATGCCCCGTTCGTGTGGCTGAACGATCGTAATATCCGTGACATGCAGATTGGCTATGTCGAGAAGGAGTTCGGCGACGTCGAGGGAGAGACATCCCGGGTCGATCGGGAGGCACTGGATGTGTTGCCGTCTCTCGGCGCTGAAGTAGAGCCTGTGTCTCTGCCACGCTTCCCTTCAGGTTTGATGGTCATCCTCTGGGGGGAGGCTGCGGCTGCGTTTGACGAGCTGGCACGAACCGAGTCCCTCGATCTTCTGGTGAATGACAACAGCCAGTGGCCGAAGCTCTTCTGTGCGGCCCGTTCGATCCCGGTGACCGAATATGTGCGGGCCCAGCGACTTCGAAATCAGCTGCTCACAGCGTTCGAGGCGTTTGTCCAGGATTGGGACGCGGTCGTCTGTCCCGCCAAGGCGACGCCAACCTCACGGTGGGAAACATGACCGGTCATCCCTCTCTAGCCCTGCCCGCAGGTTTTTTCGACGGTATGCCAAGAGGCATGGCGCTGATCGGAAAGCTGTGGGAGGAATCGGTCTTGATGGGAATCGGTCACGCCTACCAGGGCAGTACGGATTGGCATCGTGAACGGCCGCCGCTAGATGGCTGACCTGAGGCCTTTTCGGAGGCGGGAGATCTGGGTGCCGACCTGGCTTGGCTGGTCCGTGATCGGGAGCGTTCTGCTCATCACAGTCGTCCTTGCCCTTCTCCTGTCCTACCCGATCCTGAACGTGAATCATCCGGTTGGTTCTGGTTACCTTGTAGTGGAAGGCTGGATGAGCCGGAAGCAACTGTCAGCGGCAGCAGATCTGTTCAGTGACGGAGAATATGACGGTCTCCTGGTTACGGGGGGGCCGATCGCGCCAGGTTCCTACCTGAACGTTCACTATCCGAACCTGGCGACGGAAGCGGAAATTGGCGCGGAGCAGTTCCGGCTGTTTGGTGTGTCTCCTGTCCACGCAGTGGCCAGGCCGTCTGCTCGGAAAGACCGAACCTATTCCTCCGCATTGGCGCTGAGAAAGTGGTTGGCAGGGACCAGAAGACAGGGCGCATCAGTCGATATCGTTTCATCGGGACCCCACTGTCGCAGGTCGTGGATGCTGTTCTCCATTGCGCTGGAAGGGATCGCCGATGTCGGCGTAATCGCGGTTAAGCCATCCGGCTATGATCCAAGTCGGTGGTGGACAACGAGTACGGGAGTTCGTGCAATGCTCGGCGAGTTGATTGCCTATGGATATGCGAAGTTCCTGTTCTACCCGGATCTCGAGACGGATCTGGAAACCCTTTATAGGGAGGGATAGCGAATGGCGGGAAGCGGATATACGAATCCCGATCTGCTGTGGTCTGTTGAGTTTCTGAATGGCCGCCTGAGTGATCCATCTGTAAGGATTGTGGATACACGGCCGGTGCACGAATACGTTACGGGACATATCCCGGGGGCGATCAGTCTGGATGTGCTGGGCATCAGCCTGGCAGATACGCGACCTGAGCCCTTTGCCGCGTTTATGTCGATGTACGGTTATCTCATGGGCAGTCGTGGGATTGGCACAGATCAGCCGGTGATCTTCTACGAGAACAACTCTGGCATGCGTTCGGCACGCGGTTTCTGGATCTGCGAGTATCACGGGCACAAGGATGTGCACGTTCTGGATGGGGGAGTTGATGCGTGGCAGTCTGCCGGGTATGCAGTTTCGCAGTCCTGTGATGAGGTCGGATCTGCAGAATTCATCAGCGAACCTCAGGTGGGTCTCGATATCGGATACCAGGAGATCCTGGACTCGCTCAGCCGCGATGAGTTCGTTCCGCTGGATACGAGAAGCGAGGGCGAGCACTATGGCACGACGGTTCGTGCTGCGCGAGGAGGATCGGTTCCCGGGGCCGTCCACATCGAGTATGTCAACAACCTCGATGCCTCCGGGCGGTTCAAATCGGGCGAGGAACTGAGGTCGATGTATGAGCGGGCGGGTATCATGCCCGAGCAGACAATCGCGTGCTACTGACAAGGTGGATACCGCTCCTCTCACAGTTACCTGGCGTTGCGGCTGATCGGATACGAAAAGGTCCGCAACTACATCGGGTCGTGGAAGGAGTGGGGAGACAGGCTGGAGCTGCCTGTGGAGATTCCGGAGAAGCAGTGAAACAGTGAGATAGTGAAGTAGTAAGTAGAAGGGCGCAGACGGCACAGGGGAGGGGGGGGCAAGGCAACTATATCAGATCGTCGGATTTCATCCAGTCGAGGGTGGTTTCGAAGGCGGCGAGCGTCTTCTGGATATCGTCATCGGAGTGGGCAGCCATGGTGATGGGCGTGCCGGGGAGGTCTACTCCGTTGAGGAGCATGCCGCAGCGCAGGTTGTGCGCGAGATCTGGGCGAGGCGGGGATTTAAGCCTGTTGATGTCGTAGGTGAGGGGATCGAATTCCTGCGCTTGAATTCCGGGAATTCCATGGTCGATGAGGATCCGGAAGCTGGAGAATTCCCCGTAGACCCCCCAACCCAGTTCACGCTGGTCGATGATCTTTGCGAGGCCGTGTCGCAACGACACGGCCGTTTCGTTTGCGTGTGCCTGGGGCTCTCCGGTCGACGCGATCCGTAAAGTTGCGATCCCCGCTGAGGCCGAAAGCGGGTTCGCGTTGAATGTCCCGGGATGGGGCATCTTTCTTTCAGGGCCTGTCTTCCTGATGGAGATCAAGTCCATGATTTCGGCGCGTCCTGCGACCGCACCCCCGGGCAACCCTCCGGCCAGGATCTTCGCCATCGTCGTCATATCAGGTGTTATCCCGTAGTACGCTTGTGCGCCGCCCGGTGAGACGCGAAACCCCGTGATCACTTCGTCGAACAGCAGGACCACACCATGTTCATCCGTGACCTGTCGGAGATCTGAGAGGAATTGGGGTGTGCAGGGAATGGCGCCCCAACCTCCGCCGGTCGGTTCCACGAGCAGTACGGCGACGTCTGGATCGGCCGATAGGTGTTCCCGGACGGCATCGATGTCGTTTGGAGGGAGGACAATCGTGTTTTTCAGGACGGAGGCAGGGATCCCGGGGACCGGCGTGTCCAGCGGCGGGCGAGCGGCCGGGATGACCGAGTCGTGCCAGCCGTGGAAGTAGCCTGAAAACTTGATGATGTTGTTTCGACCGGTGAAGGTGCGAGCGAGACGAATGGCCATGAGGGTTGCTTCAGTGCCGGAATTCACGAAGCGAACGCGTTCAGCTGAAGGGATCAGATCGATCACCCACCGTCCCCATTCGATCTCGAGTTCGTGTGACGCACCATAGTGCGTGCCTTTGGAGATCTGCCTGGTGACAGCTTCCACAACTTCGGGTGGATTGTGGCTCAGCAGGAGCGCACCGTGACCGCTCCAGTAATCGATGAACTCGCGGTCGTCGAGACCATATTTCTTCGATCCGTTTGCGTAAGTGACATACAGGGGGAAAGGGTCTGCGTGACGGTTGTCGTGGGTGACGCCGTCCGGGAAGACGTTCTGAGCCTTCAGTGAGAGTTCGTGATCGCGCTGGAAGGTGGCGGTGAAGCGTTCGAGTATTGTTGGCATCCGTTCGTGTACCAATCGCTTTGATGATGGAAAGTGTGCATCACGGAGGGGCAAGCGAGAATCGCCCTTGCTCTGCGCTGTTAGCTTTGTGCTCCGCTGCCTTTACAGCCCGGCCATTTTGCAGACTTCGGCCCATTCCTTCTCTGTGACCGGCTGAATCGACAATCTCTGGCCGCGCTGGACGACGCGCATGTCTTTGAGCTTCTTGTTGACCTTCAGGTCAGCAAGGTGAACGTAGGCTTTGCACTTCTTCTTCCACTTCACATCGAAGGAGAACCACCGGGGGGCCTCTTTCGTCGATTTCTCGTCGTAGTATTTGTGCTTCCTGTCGAATTGAGAAGGATCCGGGTAGGCCGCGGCGACAATGTCGACGACGCCGGCAATTCCGGGTTCGTCACAGTTCGAATGATAGAAGAAGGCAAGATCGCCCTTCTTCATGTCGTCACGAATGAAATTACGAGCCTGGTAGTTCCTCACGCCCCGCCAATAGCCGGTGCGCTGATCACGCTCCCTCAAGTCGTCGAATGAGGTTTCGTGAGGCTCGCACTTGACCAGCCAGTAGCCTTTGTCCCTTGCCATAGTCTTCCTCAGCTACCGTCGGTCCTTATCGATCTCTTTCAGCATTTTGGGCCAGGCCAGGTCAGCATAGAACCTGTGACCTTCTGCCCCTATGACCAGGTGACACCGGTCTTCCGCGTCCGCTGCTTTGTATATCTTCTTGAGTCGTCTGAACGCTTTACGGACCCCGGCTACCGGGAAGATATCGTCGTTCTTGCCCGCGACAAGGACGGTTGGTTTTGGGGCAAAGAGGCCCATGACATCGGGCATTTCTGCATACTTCAACAATCCTGGAAAATAGTTGTCCATGCAATGGTAGATGGACATGACCGAGTCCTCGAAGGTGCAGAAGTAACAGGATGGCATCGCATATCTGAGCCTCGGGAGCATCGCGGCCGAGAAAAGACTGACGGTACCGCCTCCGGAGTTGCCCATCACCCCGATGTGCTTCATCCGGACATCCCTGCGCGTTGCGAGATAGTCGATCCCTCTGTCAACGTCATAGACGCGCTCACCCGTCAACGTCCTGCCCAGCATCAGCGCGTGCATCGTCGCATCGTGACAGCCGTGGCTGGAAACGCGTTCCTGTATCTGTTCGCGACGTTCACCGAACGAACGCTGCTCGATGCACAAGGCTGCCAAACCCCTCCGCATGCAGCCCAGACCGAAGTCCCGGTCGCCCGCAACTTCGATCAGCTTGCTGTTGTCTTCACGGTCGACTCCGATGGAGTTGTGGGCGCCCGTCGAATGCCCCTGGACACAGATGAACCATGTGTAGGGCGGTTCCGCATCCTCGGGAAGACAGACATATGCCGTGACGTCGGAGTATGGCTCGCTGGTGTAAGCAATCTTCTCGATCGTTCCCAGGGGATGGTCGAGATGCCATAGCGTGCGGACGTTCAGCGGACAGCGATCGCTGGGTGTGTCACCGGCTAACTGGCAAACCTTCGATCGGAGCTTGCGCTGCCAGACCTTGAGATCGCCGCCATCATACTCGAGCGATCGATCCATCTTCTTGTACAGATGGTGATGGTGAAGAGAGGGAGAGAGATTGAGGCCCGGAGGTTGCTCGTTCTCTGGATGGCCTCCAGTAAAAGCGTTCTTTGGATGTCGCATGGGATTCCAGAAAGAAGATTTGAGGAAAGAAGATGGTTACGACGGTCAACAGCTCGGCATCAATTTGATCTTT
>CAYYGZ010000058.1:18482-21090 GCA_964471275.1 uncultured bacterium
GCCAGGCCCCAGAAAAGTCATTATGTCGAACCGACACGAAACTGCAATTGCTGAGGTAGTTGGTGTGTCATGCACTCCAGGCCAAGACCGTCTGTCAGTAATGAGTCCGAGACGTTGTCTCATCTATTCCATGAGTTCCGCCGCGCGTTGCTTCCACTCGTCGTAGCGAGGAGAGAGCGCAAGGGCACCACCGGGTTGGGGGACAAGCTCGCCTCCCTGGCCGCGAGGATCGCCGCGTTTCTCGTTGATTTCGGCCAGACGTTTGCGCCACACCGCGACGCGGTCTGCGTGGCCGGGGCTTGTGGAGAGGTCGCAGCACTCGAGCGGGTCTTCGACCAGGTCGAAGAACATCTTCTCGCCGGTGTGATGATACCAGATGTATTTCTCCCGGCCGTCTGTGACATACTGCATGCCGTAGTCCCGGTCGTAACACGTCGTGTGTTCGCCCTGCACGAAATCGCGCCACTCTGTGTTCGCGTTCCGGGCGATCTTCAGCAAGCTCTCGCCGTCCACGGATTCGGGAATGTCAACCCCGGCAGCGTCCAGGATGGTTGGCATGATGTCTCGCAGTTCGATCGGCTGATCCAAAACCTGTTCACGATCCAGGTCCCAGGAGTTCGGGAATCGCACCAGGAACGGAACTCGCGCGGAGCCCTCGTAAGCGTAGGTCTTTCGCCAATGATGGTGATCGCCCATCATATCGCCGTGGTCCGATGTGAAGATGATGAAGGTGTTTGCCCATACTTGGGGGCTTTCCCGGCGCAGCTCGTAGAGCACCCGTCCGATCTGGTGATCGATGAACGTGATATTGCCGTAGTAGCCCGCCCGGGCACGGTGAGTCTCTGTGTCGGATCGGTGGGAGAATGGCGCATTTGTGTCGGCAACCTTCTTGTCCCATCGGCCGCACCAGTCTCCAACCGCGGCTCTCGGAATTTCCGAGTTGTCGGCGTACATGTCGAAGTATGACTGCGGGGCATCGTAGGGGGAGTGTGGTCGGGCGAATGACAACCACATGAAGAAGGGCTTTGTCGTATCCCGGTGCTTGAGGAACTTGATACCCTCCGAGGCGGTCCAGTGGGATGGGTGCAAGTGCTCGGGGAGGTGGGAGGGCCTCGCCATCCAACTGTTCCAGTCAACGCTGTGATCTCGATAGCCGTAGGGTCCATCCTTGTTCTCGTCGAACCATTCGTGGTAGTCACTGACGAAATTGACCGATCGGCGACCGCTTTCATCTAGAACGAGGTTGTGAAAACCGTAGAGCCTGCGTTGTGGAGCGAAGTGCATCTTGCCCACCGCCTGAGTGTGGTAGCCGGCCTTTGCGAGTTCTCCGGGAAGCGTGGCCGGATATTCGAGCGGATCAGATCCGGTCATCGTCAGACGACCGTGGTTCCACTGATCCATTCCGGTGAGGATCCCGGCTCGGGCCGGTGTACAGGAGGGGACAGAGGTGTAGGCGTGTCTGAACCGAGCACCGTCCTCCGCAAGTTCGTCAAGGTAGGGAGTCTCGACGACGGGGTGGCCGTCACAGCCCAAGCAGTCGCCACGCTGTTGGTCGGTTGTGATGAGGATAATGTTGGGTTTCACGTAGGGTTCCTTGTTTGGGTAAAGCGTTCCAGAGCGGCGAGAAGCATTCCAGGTTCCAGGAAGTCAAAGGCGTCTTCCGCCTCATCTGGAACCTGGAACGCCCCTCGCTCTATTGGCACGCCCTTGTTCTTACCAGCATTCCTTCAGAAACCGAACCCAGTTTCCGTGGAGGACGTTGTCCACATCTGCGGACGAGTAGCCTCTCTTATCCAGGATTTCGGGAAGTCTGTTCAAGTCTGTGATGGTGTTCAGGTCATTCGGCGATTGTTCCTGTCCAAATCCGCCATCCAGATCGGTGCCGATACCGGAATGGGTGCAGTTGCCGAGCAGCTGGCTGATGTGATCGATGTGATCGACGACGGTTTCCAAGGTGGCCTGTGTTCGTTGCTCGTAGCACGGCTTCTCTCGATCCCAGGATGGATCCAGCATCCAGGCATCGAATGCTGTGCCCACGACACCCCCACGTTCCGCGATCGCCTTGATCATGTCATCCGTCAACTGGCGCTGGCCCGGTACGAGTTCACGGCAGTTGTGGTGTGATGCGCATATCGGTCCGCCATAGGCATCAAGGGTTTCCCAGAAGCCCTGGTCGGTGGCGTGCGTCATATCCACGATGATGCCGGAATCCTTGAGCGCATCGAGGAGAGGCTTTGCGCGTGGAAGCAAACCGCCTTCAGTGCCCGTTCCGTGCGCATAGGAACTGGTGCCGTAGTGCTGGATGCTGACCATTCGAAGTCCACGATCATACCACTCGGGCACCTGCTCCGGATCCAGTATCGCATCTGCGCTTTCCATCGCCAATATCAGACCGACCGGTTCATTCAGCGCTGGATTCTCCCAGGCAGCGACTGAGGCATCCAGGTCTTCGGAGGATTGGATAAAGCGAATCTCACCTTCGCGTTCCATCGCTTCGTAGAACGCGTAGTGCCCCATCCCGACGCCGTGGCACTGGGACTGAGCATACATCCCCGTCTTCGTCCATTCGTCGTTCGGATCCGTTCGCGACATCACGGTGCCGAAGATG
>CAYYGZ010000059.1:0-20860 GCA_964471275.1 uncultured bacterium
GATCTTCTGGATGACATCGGTAACCTGACCGACCCCAATTACGAAGGCTGGGTCTACTGGATGGAACTGCCGACGAGGGAAGAGAGCTCCGACATCCGTCTCTTCTCAGCGCCGCTTCGAATCGCTGAACAATTGGACGAAACGCTCTACGGTCGGATGCACACGATCATCTTCACATCGGCAACGCTCGGCATCCGGGGCAAATTGATATATTTCCTGAGAAGGATGGGGCTCGAGGATGCGGACGAGGATCGCGTAAGGAGTTTGTGTCTCGGGTCGCCGTTCGATTATGACAGTCAGGCACTCGTGTGTACCGCACAGTTCATGCCGTCTCCAAAGGACGACCAGTTCCAGGAGGCGGTCGACAAGGTAGTTCGTGAACTGGCGGTGGAAGTGAATCGCGGAACACTCGTCCTCTACACGTCGTATAGTATGTTGAACAAGACATATGGCACGCTGAAGCTCGATCTGTCATCTCGGGACACTTTGCTGCTCGGTCAGGGCAAGGATGGCTCGAGGCAGCACATCACAGAACGGTTCAAGGAGAACCGTTCCTCCGTACTCCTCGGCACGGACAGCTTCTGGGAAGGCGTCGATCTGCCGGGCGATGCGCTCGAAATACTGGGCATCGTTCGTCTGCCCTTTGCCGTGCCGTCGGAACCGCTGGTCGAGGCCCAGATGGAAGAACTCCAGAAGCAGGGGAAGGATCCCTTCATCCACTACTCCGTCCCTGAGGCGATTCTTAAGTTTCGCCAGGGCTTTGGCCGCCTAATTCGTAACGCGACCGATCGAGGTGTCGTCATAGTACTCGACAATCGTGTTGCGACAACGCGCTACGGCAAGGCATTCCTGGACTCATTGCCAGCGCCGTCTCGGGCGTTCTCGTCCCGCGAGGAGATGGTTCACACGATTCGTCAGTGGTTCATCGATACTGAGACCGTTACTCAGGTGAATCCCGAGGCAGCAGATTGAACGACAGCATCCAAATCATCAGGGACCCACTCCGTAAACTGCTCGCGCGCGTCCCTCCTGAGTCGCATCCGATCGTTGGGGAGGCATATCACATTGCCTTTGCCAGCCACGAGGGGCAACATCGTGATGCGGGCCAGCCGTTTATCATTCACCCGATCGCCGTCGCCGTCCTGCTCGCCAGCGAACTCGGTTTCTCACGCGATGCGGAGATGATGACCGCTGCCCTCCTGCACGATGCCGTCGAGGACTCGGCACTCGACATTGAAGACATCGACCCAACATTCGGTAAACCCGTCGCCACGCTGGTGAGAGGGGTAACGAAGGCCGAAGGAGTAAAAGCCAAGAATCGGGCCGCTCGCCGGAACGCCACACTTCAAAAACTCTTCTCCGCCGCCCGGGACGATCCACGTGTACTGATCCTCAAACTCGCTGACCGCGTCCACAACATGCGAAGCATCGATGGAATCAAGGATCCGACACGTAGAAAGCGTATCGCACAGGAAACCGTGGATGTCTACATCCCGATCGCGCACCTTCTCGGGATGCGGCGCACACGACGCGAACTCGAGAACCAGAGCCTGAGTTGTATCGAGCCGGAAGTGCACGCTGAATTAACTCAGCGGTTGTCGACCGGGCCGTCGTCGCACTACCACGAATTTGTCGACAAGATCAGCCGGCTCCTTCGTGGTGCCGACATTCGCGCCAGAACACGCATCCAGTCCAAGAGCATGTGGAGCATGCATCGCAAGCTCGAAAGGCTCAACGTCCCGCTCTCGAGCGTCTTCAACCGCCACGCTATCGAGGTTATCGTTTCCAGCCGTGATGCCTGTTACCGCTCCCTGGGCCTGCTTCACGCGCAGTTCCCGCCGGTGATGGAGAGCATCAAAGACTTCATCGCCCTGCCCAAGCGTAACCGCTACCAGGCGCTTCACACAACGGTGCTGGATGGTGGAAACCGGTATGAAGTACACATCCAGACCCCGGCGATGCATCGCATCGGGGAGTTGGGTCTGGCGGCACTGAAGGGGAACCGGCTTGCGGATGAATCACGTCGGAAGTGGCTGGAAGAGTTGTCGGACTGGCACGATCACGACACACCGTCGCACCATCTGCTGGAGGATCTGAAACGGATCCTGTTTGTGAGAGAGATTGCGGCATTCACGCCCGAGGATGAGCCGATTATCCTGCCGGAAGGCGCTACCGTTCGAGATTTCGCCTTCGCCGTACACTCGGACCTCGGGTTGCGATGCTCTGGCGCGATCGTAAACGGCAAACCTGTCTCACCCATCACACCGCTCAAGTGGGGAGACACCGTGCATATCGAGACAAATCTGGACCGGGAACCCAAGCCCGGCTGGCTCCGAAACCTGAAGAGCTACCACGCCCGAAAGGTCTTGAAGCGCTACCTGCATCTGAGTGAAGTCAAGGAGCCACGGGACTGAGCGGCTCTTCCTCAGTCAACCAACAAGCTATCGGATCTCGCCTTCCCGGCGTTCTGGTTCCGCTGGCGCAATCCAACTTGCCGCTCGCATTGATCCTGCTGATGGTTTCGACGATCATCCTCGGAATGGGGCACCCTTCCGCTGTCTGCTATCTCATTATGGCACACTTGTGGGCCCGATCCTGGATGACCTGGGTCTGGTTCCGCTCGCTGCACACCTCTTCATTTTCTACTTCGGGATGATGTCGATGGTCACACCGCCCGTTGCACTTGCAGCCTACACGGCCAGCGCCATCGCCGAGGCGGGCATCATGCAGTCCGGTCTTGCGGCATTTCATTTCGCGCTGATCGGATTCGCCTCCCTTACTGCTTTGTCATCAACCCGGAGCTCCTTCTTCTCTCCAGGGAGGGTCGGTCCCCGATGGCGGTGTCCGTTCTCGCCTCGGTGACGTTGACCGGACTGGGCATCATCCCGCTCGCGGGTGCCGTGACGAGCCGAGTCCGACATAACCTTCGTGCTCACGAGCGCGCAGCACTGCTGGTCGGTAGTGGCTTGTTGCTGTTTGCCCGGAATACCCCGAACGTGTGGGCAGCCGTGGCAGTCGGCGCAATCATCTCGACCGTCACGTTTTTCTCGGCCAGGAGGTCTGATTGATCGGTAAGATCACCATCGCGCTGGTTGCTGGAGTCGTCGCTTTGATCGTGGGTGTCCGGACGATTGCACAACGCGCTCCCCGACCCGACCGACTCGGCGTGACCGGTGGCCAGTTGACGCCATGTCCCGACAAACCCAACTGCGCCAGTTCCTACGAGGACCTGAACCCGTTCACCTACGTCGGTGACCGTTCCGAGGCCTGCGAAGCGCTTGCGGGCATCCTGGAGACCTGGTCGAGAACGACGATTATCCAGAAGACGAATGACTACATCCACGTTGAATTCCGGTCGAGCGTCTTCAACTTCATCGATGACGGGGAGTTCTACCTGCCAGCCGGGGAGACCGTCGTCCACTATCGTTCAGCTGCCAGAAGCGGACACTACGACCTGGGTGTCAATGCTTCACGCATCACTGAAATCGGTGCACGGTTGGCTGAATCGCTCAAATAAGCCCTGGAGCCGAATATAATGAAGATCGAGTCGATCGAATCGTTTGTCGTCAAACTTCCAAAAGATGGCGTGCGCTGTGACATTCCGGACTACGCCGCCCCACACCGCCCGCTCACATACCAGACAGACCCTCCATTCGGCGATTTGAACGGTGCGAGATACTGGGAAGCGCTCTTTATAAAGGTGACGAGTGAATGCGGTCACGTGGGCTGGGGAGAGGGGCAGTCTCTGCTTGTACCGGAGGCCACGCACGCTGTCGTTCAGAACATGCTGAGTCCGCTCATCATCGGCGAAAATCCGCTGGCGAGAGGTAAACACTGGGACCGGATGTATGCGGCCATGCGGGGACGTGGCTACCGTTCTGGGTATATGGCAGCGGCCATCGCGGGAATCAACAATGCGCTCTGGGATCTCTCTGGACGCATCCTGGAGATCCCATGCCACGAACTCCTGGGAGGTCCATACCGCAACAGGGTCCGCATATACAACAACGTTCACGGACGAACACCTAGAGAGGGTGCCGAGAACGCAGCGGCGTCAGTTGCGCGCGGATACGATGCCGTTAAGTATCACCTTTTCCGACCCCAAGATGAGGCACTTGCCTATGTCGACCTGACCCGTGAAGCGGTGGGCCCCGACGTGGACATCCTCGTCGATCTGACGTGGCACTACGACCAGCCAGGAGCTATCGCTCTTGGGCGGGAACTCCAGAAGCGGCGCGTGTTCTGGCTGGAATCGCCCGTACCGAGCGAAGATCTGAAACGTCACGCGGAAGTAGCGACGGCATTGGACCTGCCGGTCTGCATCGGGCAGGAGTACTACAACGCCTACCAATTCCGCGCCGTGCTCGAAGCCCACGCTGCTGACATGCTGCTCCCCGATCTGGCAAGGTGCGGGCTGACTGGCGGTCTACGCATCGCACACCTGGCCGAAACCTTCGACATCCCACTATCTCCTGCGGTAGGCGGCGGAAACGTCTACTCAACCGCGGCGCAGCTGCAGCTCTCGGCCGGTATCCTCAATTTCGTGATCATGGAGCACTTCGACTACGCCTTCGAAGCGAAGAGCAAGATGATTCTGTCGGAGACACTCAAACGGGACGGCAGCTATCTCGAGTTGCCCGATCGACCGGGGGTAGGCATTGAGATCGACGAAGAGAAACTGCAGAAATACGTTGTAGAGTAGCATCTCGACACAACAGTGGAGAGGCCGCTCCCATCTCTGGCACAGGAGGACGCCATGCTGTCCGAACGTTTAACACCCGAACTCCTTGCTGCAGTCCTGATTCCGCGCAACACCTTTCGCCCCTTCCCGCAGGCGGACGACCGAGGTGCTTGGTCTGACCTTCCCGATCCGGTTCAGAAGGCTCATATCGAGCGGGCAGCTAAGGCGCTCGACTTCGAGTGGCCGGCCATTAACGCCTGGCACTTCCTCGACTTTGTTCGAACAGGCAGACAGGATCACGACATCGACCTCTGGCATGTACGTCGCACAACCCTCTGCGATCTCGTCATCGCCGAATGTATCGAGGGCGAGGGACGCTTCATCGACGACATCGTCAATGGGATCTGGGCGATCTGCGAGGAGTCTTACTGGGGTGTGAGCCCCCACATTGGTGCCCAGAAGGCAGGAGCCGGCTTGCCCGACGTCGCAGAACCCACGGTCGACCTCTTTGCAGCGGAAACGTCTGCCCTACTTGCCTGGACCCACTACTTGATCGGTCCAGCGCTCGATGCTGTATCACCTTTGATTCGCCGTCGGATCGAGCTCGAAGTACAGCGTCGTGTCCTGACCCCCGTCCACGAGCGTGACGACTTCTGGTGGATGGGGCTGGTGGAGACCCGTCGGAGATCGGATGGGAAAGACTCTAGGCGCCGTGTTAACAACTGGAACCCGTGGATCTGCTCGAACTGGCTCGTCACGACGCTCCTGCTCGAGAAGGATTCCGAACGCAGAATCGAATCGGTCGCCAAAATGCTACGCTGTGTCGACAAATTCATCGACCCTCACCCGAGGGACGGCGGCTGTGACGAAGGCCCCGGCTACTGGGGACGCGCGGGTGCCTCGCTCTTTGAATGCCTGGACTGGCTGGGCATGGCCACAGACGACGAAATCGATGTCTTTTCTGATCCCCTCATCGGCGAGATCGGGAAGTTCATCTATCGTGCACACATCGATGATCTCTACTTTGTCAACTTTGCAGACGCACCACCCATCTTGCTTCCCTCATCTGCCCTGACGTTCGTCTACGGAAAACGAATCAATGACACCGATATGATGTCCTTTGGAGCCTGGGCTGCTGCCAAGCAAGGCGTCTGCAACTCTGGTTTCCTCGAGAGCATTGGCAGACAGTTGCGCGCGGTATTCAATGTCCAGGGACTCCTTGCACAGGAGCCGCTGGCCCCGATGCCCAGAGATGTCTGGCTGCCGGACATCCAGGTCGCAGTCTCCAGGGATACCGGTGGATCGAGCGACGGACTCTACATCGCCGTAAAAGGGGGCCACAACGAGGAGTCTCACAACCACAACGACATCGGCAGCTTCATCGTCTTCTCGAATGGGAGGCCGCTGATCGTCGATGCCGGTGTCGAGACCTATACACGCAAGACCTTCAGTGCCGAGCGCTATGACATATGGACGATGCAATCCGCCTACCACAGCCTGCTCCCGACGGTTGACGGTAATCAGCAGGCTCCCGGCCCGGAGTTCGAGGCAACCGATGTCGCCTACAACGTGACGGACGCCGGGATGACTCTCAACCTGGACATCTCGAACGCCTACCCTGTTGAGGCAGGTATCGCATCCTGGGAACGGACCATCCGGGCTGACCGGAGGGAATCCATCACCGTGGTGGATAGCTACACGCTGTTGAAGCAACCGACAGAAATCACGTGCTCACTCCTGACTCCCTGTGAGGTCGCGATCAAGGATGACCTGATCCGGTTAACGTCCAGAACTTTCCACAAGGACAGGACTTCGGGCTCCGGCACCATCACATTTGACCCCTCCCTTCTGGGCGCCGCGACAGAAGAGGTCCCGATTGAGGACCCACGTCTGGGCAGTGTTTGGGGAGACTCGCTTTACCGCGTCGTCTTCCGGTGGAAGGCCCTCGATCCCTCGGGCCAGGCCACCTATCGTGTCTCATCGTAACTCGTGCTCCCTGTGTCCTGTCACCACCAGCAGAAGGTAGACACACTTGCCGAAAAGCATCCTCTTCGTTGAATGCGACAGCATGGATGGTCGTATCATGGGCTGCATGAACCATCCTGCCGCACACACTCCCAACATGGATGCCCTGGCCAAACGCGGTGTGCTCTTCCGGAACACATACTGCAATTCTCCCCAGTGCTGTCCCTCGCGTGCGAGTCGTTGGAGCGGCAAACACAATCACATCATCGAAGCGTGGAACAACCACAAGGGGATCGAACCTGGGGCCCGAACCTATGTATCTGACCTGGAGGCGGCCAGTTATCACCACCAGGTGTATGGCAAGACCGATTACGTGTCCGGGGGCCATTCTCTGGGGAATCGCGTCACGTGCTGGAATCGGGCGGCGGACATCAGACTGAGCCGCGGGAAGAGTCCGTTGGCTGGTCTCGAGCAGATCGACGAACCACATCACCGCGTACACACACGCGATTGGGAACACGTCGACCGCAGCATCGCCTACCTGAAGGAACGGGCTGCTGACGGCAAGCCCTTCATCCTGCATTGCAGCATCTCGTGTCCTCATCCACGGTTTGTCTCCTCAAAGCGCTATCTCGATCGCATCAACCAAGAGAAGGTGACAGTGCCTCCCTTCGAGGAACACCTGCACCCGGTGATGGAATACATGAGCGACACAAAGGCCTGCCTCGCGCCGTTCACAGATGAGGAAATCCGCACGGTCCGCCATACATACTTTGCCATGGTCGCCGAGGTGGACGAGATGCTCGGAGCACTCGTCGAGACATATGACGAATTGAGCCTCCGTGAGGACACCTACATCCTCTTCGGCAGCGATCACGGAGAGATGAACCTCGAGCATCGCCAGCAGCTGAAGAACGCGATGTATGAAGCATCTGCCCGCGTGCCCCTCATCATTGCCGGACCCGGTATCGTCGCGGACCATCAGGTGGACGACCTTGTCTCCCTCGTCGATCTGTATCCGACGTTCATGGACATGACCGAGCTCCCCCATCCCGACGATCTGTCCGGGGTGTCGCTTATGCCGGAGCTCCGGGGCGGTAAGACGGATCGCCCGGACACCGTGCTCTGCCAGTATCACGGCAATTTCGCGAACACTGGTGAATTCATGATCCGGCGGGGTTCGCACAAATACATCGCCTACGCGGGCTACGAGTCCCAGCTGTTTGATCTGGCAAGCGATCCGGAGGAAATCGACAACCTGGTTGAGAAGGAGCCCGAGCTGGCTGCAGAAATGGATCGTTCGCTGCGTGAATTGATAGAATACGAAGCCGTTGACGCAAAAGTGAAAAGGTATGACCGTGAGAGCTACAGGGCGTGGCGTGCGGAGATCGGCGAGGATGAGTATGAGCGGGCGATGGCTGAGATCCTGCCCGGCTGGAGTGACCGTGAGCGCGAGATGACAGAAACCTGGCTGGCGAAAACCCCGTATGAGCAGAAGGAGAACCGTGTATAGCTATCAATCGATACTCTCACGGCTGGAAGAGAGTGTCGTGAGCTCATACGATCAGCAGGTTTTGGATACGAGTCTGCGTGAAGATGGCGCATTTATCCAGGAGTCCGTGCCGCATCCGGTAGCCAATCACGGTAACCACTCCCAGCGTCTCGCACAGGCGGGTTTCGTCTACCTTTCGGAAAGATCAACCTTGCGCGGCGACGACAAGTTATTCGATCGGCTGCTGCGGGGAATCGCCTTCCAGAAACGCTGGCAGCGCGAAGACGGGCTGATCGACAATGTCCTCGTAAACTGGGACTCGCCGACCGCGACAGCCTTTACGGTCGAGCTCCTCGCGCCGGTCGTGCAACTGGCGCGTGAGGTTGCCCGTTTGGGCGACGACCGGGCAGCTGAGATTGCGGAATCGCTGGGGGAATATATTCGAACAGGCTCTCTTGGCGCGATCGACAAGGGCTTCCACACACCGAATCACAGGTGGGTCGTCTGTGCCGGACTCGCGCAAGCGATGACCCTTTATCCAGATCTGGGGGCCGGGTCGTATGTGGACAGCATTCTGTCTGAGACGATCGACATCAACGCGGACGGTGAATACATTGAGCGGAGCACAGGCACCTACAACGCCGTCTGCAACCGCTGCCTCCGAATTATGGCCGATCATCTGGGTCGCCCCGATCTGCTCGATCCCGTTCGTCGAAACCTCGATATGATGATACACATGTTCCATCCTGACGGGTCGATCGAAACGCAGATGTCGAACCGTCAGGATCGGGGAACACGAAAGGTCCCGAGTGTTGCCGACTCCTACTTCGATCTCGCACAAAGAGACGACAACGGTGAATGGGCGTTCGTCGCTGACAGGCTGGTAGCTTCTGGTGCGGCGAGCTCGTGGCTTCTCTACCCGTTCATTGCCTATCCGAAATTCCGTGAAGACAGACTCGAGCGGGTGCCTCCTCCCGACTCCTACCGCAAGGTCTATCCCGCAGCAAAGATCCTGCGAGTCCGTGATGCGGGTGTCTCGGTCACCGCCCTGGCCGAAAACGACGTGCCGTTCAAGGGTGTTTTCGGATCAGTCGAACTGAAGGCCTTCCGGTTGGGCGCCACGTATCAGGGCGCCCAGATTTTCGTCGCAGACACATTCGAACGGACAGATCACGGTGTCTCGATGACCCACTGTGGAGCGATGAAGACGATCCCGGGATACGATCTTCCTGTCGGGCGCCCAGTCGGCTACGATGAATGGAAGACGCTGCGCCCGAACAGAGAGCGGTGGAACCAGCCGACATTCGACATTACACTTTCAATCGTCGAACTCGCGAGTGGGTTCGACCTGCGCGTTCATAGCATTGGAGGGATAGAGGATGTGACGTTCTGGGCGGAGTGGTGCTTTGACGGTCCGGGACAATGGGAGACGATCAGCCAGTCGATGGATGCAATCGTCGGGCAGTCTGTTCTGCTCCACGACGGCTGCGGAGTTTACCACAGAGGCACATCGGGCGTTCAGATCGGCCCGGGAATCGCACAACACCGTATGCCCAACCCCAGGCAGGACGAAGAAGCATTCCGCGTCCAGATGGCGCTGAAATCACCGATTGACCACACGTTCACGCTAAGATACGGTGTCTGGTCTGTCGGAACATCCGAGTTGTTGCCGGGATAGCAATTCGCCCGGTTCTCCCTGGTGATCTATGTCGGAAGCACAGCCCACACCTACTGAAGATGAGAAACGTCCGGTCACGGTGCGAGGTGTCTGTCTGGGCACCCTCGCTGCCGCACTGACGAGTGGGTGGGTCAGTTTCGCACGCACGGGCGCGTCCACCTCAGACGTCAACATCACCCATCTTCCGGTCTCGTTCCTCGGCATCTTTATGCTGATCGCGACCACGAACTTCCTTCTGAGACGCCGCTACATCCGCGGGCTCTCACCCCCCGAACTCTTCACCATCATGGTCATGGGACTCGTCGCCGGTATGATTCCGGCGAGAGGCCTGACTGGCACGTGGCTCGGTCTGATGGCCGCACCATACTACCTGGCTACACCCGAGAACGGTTGGATAGACTTGGTCCAGCCCAACCTGTCGACGTGGTTGTTCCCGAAGAACGATCACAGTGAAACTACCTGGCTCTACGAAGGCCTTCCCCAAGGAGCCGCTATCCCGTGGCAAGCGTGGGTCATGCCGATCCTCTGGTGGGTCGCCCTGATCGTCGCAGGATTCGTCGTCTGCGTAAGCATTGTCGTCATCCTCAGGAAACAGTGGATCGAGTATGAGCGGCTGGATTACCCCCTCGTCTCGCGGATCCTCGACCTGGTTGACGATTCAGAAGACGAGTCAGGCAATCCCAGATGGCCCCGGCTGCTGAGTGGAAACCTCTTCTGGGTGGGGTTCACTTTCGCATTCGGGATCATTGTCTGGAATATCGTCGGCTATTTCGACACACAGTGGCCGACCATAAGGCTAAGCCCGCTTGGCGGCCGCTTCTATGCCTGCAGGCTCTGTCCCTGGATCATCACGCACATTAATCCCTACACGATCGGTTTTGGGTATTTCGTAAAGCAGGAGATCCTGTTCTCGATCTGGTTCTTCCATCTGCTCTTCATCGCACAGGTCGTCCTGCTCAGACGCACGGGTCTACAGCTCGGCGGGAAGGACGTGCCGGGACAGAGTTGGGGAGATCCCGTCGTAAAGTGGCAAAGCCTCGGAGCCCTGTTCGCTTTTGTGATCTGGGGGTTGTGGACGGCGAGACGCCATCTCGGGGTGGTGTTTCGAAAAGCGGTCGGCGGAGAGCCAGACGTCGACGACACCGGCGAGATGCTCTCATACCGCACCGCGGTGATTTCTCTCGTGATGGGTGTGCTATTCATTGCCTTCTGGATGTCGCAGGCGGGCGTCCCGTCGGCGATGATTGCCTTCATCATCCCGACGGCGATGGTGCTCTATATCGCCCTGGCTCGATTCGTCTGTGAATCCGGTACACTCTATTTAAACTTGCCGGCATCCCCGCTGGAGGTCGGCTACCAGATGGTCGGCACGACGACCCTGTCTGCCCGTACCGTCGTCGCCGCCTCGACTACCACCACGCTCCCTTGGATGCTCTTCCTGCCAGCACTGTCTCAGGGTGCCAGAGCCGCCGACCGTATACGAGGCAGCAAACGAACGCTATTCTGGGCACTCCTGATCGGACTCCTTGTCGCACTCGCCGTGAACATCGTCATCGTGTTGTACAACGGGTATACCTACGGTGCATTCAACTTCACCGAATTCCCCTTCACACGATATGCGCCGCGCACAATCGGCGGGATGGTTCGAACAATTAAGAACCCGCAGCCCGCCTCGCTCCCGCACTTCTTCGTATTCCTCCTGGGTACCGCTGTTATGATCGCGCTGACCGTCATCCGATACCGAATGGGCTCGTGGACTATGCACCCGATCGGTTACGCCATCAGCACCACAAGTATCAGGCTTCAGGTCACCTCGCTGTTTTTCGTTTGGATGACAAAATCACTGGTGATTCGGATCGGCGGGGTCCAGCTCTATCAGCGTCTCTACCCACTATTCATAGGCCTCATCCTGGGCAGAACCGCGGGAACCGTCCTCTCCTTCATCGTCGACCTGATCTGGTTTCCGGGCAGCGGGCACAACGCGCACGGCTGGGCATGATCACGCCAAGCCGAAAAATCAAGAATGTAAGGATCCGGCTAGAGTCCGACATTCGATCTCCATCCAGAGCCCTGCATTCTGAATTCACACTCTCCTCTGCTTCTAGCCCATATCCTGCTTGAAGCTGGTCCGCACCTTCTCCTGTTCTGCCCTCTTCTTGGACTTCACTGTCTGCGAGAGCTTGCTTTCCTTTTCCTCCAACTGGGCGACGTGTTTCCGGAGGCTGTTCACTTCCGATTTAAACGAACGTGCCTCATCATCAAGCCCCATGGACTTGACTTTCATCAGATATTGCAACACCGTGTCAACCGCTTGGCTGCAGTCGTAGGTGGCTGCCTATTCTTCCGTTGCCCGCACAAAGATTCAACATGTTCGTGCAGGAGGAGCTTGCTGAAAACTTCGGGCGAAACGGATCTTCTCACTGTCATCACACCCCTCTCTTCCGCACGCGGTGTAGAGGTGGCGAACCCGACATCGATCAGCGGTATCAGGATTGCTTTCGTTCGATCATCCTTTTGTTTCCACTATTCAGACAAGAGACAATATAGAATGGAAACTACCCAGATCGTCGGGCAAATAGAAATGAGTGGGTATGCGATCATCGAACAAGTCATCCCGTCAGATGTGGTGAGCGAAATCAGTGACGAGATGGTAGGTATCCAGAGCGAGCACGACGCAGAGTCTCGGGCTCGGCTGGAGGCAGCCCGCGCCAAAGGGCACCGGAGTCGGGGCCAGGGGGGTGGGTGTTCTGAAGCAAGTCATCAACTATACCCAATCCTTCGCTCCCTACCTGGCTGATCGTCGGATCATCGAGGCAGCCGAGGCCTTCTTCGGCCCATACGTCCGCATCTCGTGCACGGACGTAGTCGTCACCCATCCGGGGAACGAGCGTGGCTACTGGCACGCTGACTGGCCCTACAACCAGACCAACGCATCCAACGTACGGGCTCCGTATCCCAACACAATGTTTCACCTGTCTTCGATATGGATGCTCACCGACTTCTCCGAGCAGAACGGTGGAACACTCTTCATCCCAGGCAGCCACAGAGCCACCGACAACCCGTCGGCCGGCACGTTGCATTCCTTCGACAACGAGGCGCCCTACCCGGCGGAGACCCATGCCTCCGACCCTGCCGGCTCGGTGCTCCTGTATGACAGCCGGCTGTGGCACGCTGTCGCACCAAACGTCAGCGACAGAGACAGGGTCGCACTGATCGTTCGCTACGCGCCCTGGTGGCTGAATCTGAACCCGACCATGATCGGTCGTCCCGAGCACACGGCGATGGTCATCGAAACGGGCGGAAAAAATTACGAGTCGGCACCGATAGGCCAAGGCGTGTTCGAGTCGCTCGAGCCCGATGTCCAGGCCCTATACCACCACTTCGTGTCTAATTGCTCGCCCACTTGCAATCCATCAAGCACTCCTGGAGACCGAAGAGAAAAACCGTGAAGATACTGATTTGTCTGTGCATCGCCTGCGTCTTGGTCTCTTGCCAGAACGGTCCGACCACGCAATCCTTAATCGCGCAGGAGGACCGCGTGAAGAAGGCGGAACAAGAGCTACAGCGAGAGGCGATCCGGTTGCGGTCCATGCGCGACAGCCTCCAGATCAAGATTGATCAGAATATGGCCCTCGGGATGCCGACAGAGCATTCGGAAACAACGGAACGGGCGATGGTCCAGGTCCAGGAAGCCGTTTTCACAGCATCGAAAACCAACCTGACACACCAGCGTGAGTTGCTGGCTCTCATGAAGGTCGGACATAGATAGGGGCCTACGTTTTGTTATGGTCTTTGCACAAAACAGCACAGCGAGCGTCTTCCCGTTGCGTTCATGCCGTTGACACAGGTCATTCTGCCAGGTACTGTTCCTTTGCACGTCGATTGGGTGCTCCCACTATGCTCACCGATCAAACTCTGACCGCATGATTGAAACCGAAATGCCACCCCAACAGGCAACCCCGAAACTGACGCGCAGTAATGCCGGACTCGAGCGCTACGTCCCAACCGACGCTCAGCCCTGGGACGACATTCGCGCTGGTCACCTCCTCCGCCGCACAATCTTTGGCCCCACACCGACCGAGATCGACGAGGCAGTCCGAAGCACCCCTGATGCGGTCGTCGAGCAACTCCTGGCCAACCAGCCTCATCCAGACCCACCGGACACCTGGATATACGAAGATCCCTTTATCTCTCCTTTGAATTCGGCCCAGAGACGCATCGAGCGAGAACGCGTCAACCAGACACGTGAGTGGTGGATGAGCCTGATCGCCAACCAGGGCGTATCCATAACAGAGAAGATGGTGCTGTTCTGGCACGATCACTTTGCGACCCAGGCGATAGACGTGCGGAAGCCCCAGCTGATGTTCAGACAAAACACGACCTTCCGTCAAAACGCGATCGGGAATTTCAAGAAGCTCGTCCTCGCGATGAACAACGACCCCGCCTTGCTCTACTACCTCGATGGGCGTCTGAATAAGGTCGGGAAACCCAACGAGAACTATGCCCGCGAACTGATGGAACTGTTCACGATGGGTGTAGGGAACTACACCGAAGCCGATGTGGGAGAGGCTTCACGCGCCTTTACCGGGTGGATTGTAGAAGGAAGGCTTGCACGCTTCAACGAATCGCGTCACGATAAGGCGGAGAAAACTTTCTTGGGCAGAACGGGCAACTGGAATGATCTAGCGATCACAAACATCATCTTTGAACAGCCTGTAACGGCAAAGTTCATCTGTCGGAAGCTTTATCGTGAATTTGTCTACGAATACCCAGATGAAATCATCGTTGACCAACTGGCTCAGATCCTGAGAGAGAGAGACTTCGACCTGCGGCCGGTTCTGGAAACACTGCTGCTCAGTGCGCACTTCTTCGACGACACGACGATCGGATCACGGATCAAGAGCCCGATCGAACTGACTGCCGGTACTGCACGGTCGCTCGGCCTGACGGTCGGCGAGAACGGCAACCTCACAGCCGATTTCTTGGTCGATCAGGCCGAGGAACTGGGCCAGAAGCTTCTGGACCCGCCAAACGTCGCCGGATGGCAGGGCTACCGATCCTGGATCAGCACCAACACACTCCCAAAGCGGCACTTGCACACAGACAAACTGGTAAACGGCGAGTCTCATTTCGTCGGGCGGAATTTCTACACAATGAGCAAAATGGACTACGTCGCATTCATCAAGTCGTTCCCGAACCCGTGGAACGCGGCCGAGTTGATTCACGCCATGGGGCGGTGCATGACAGCCTTCCCCGTCGACTCCGATCGTGAAGAGATGTTCCTGTCGGTCCTGCTGGAAGGGGCGGAGGTCTATGACTGGAATCCTGACGCCAGAGGTGCCGGGTTCCGTATCGCTAACTTGATCAAACTTATTTTCGAGCTACCGGAATATCAACTGGGGTAACAGGATCATCTATGATTTCACGCCGAAAATTCCTCAAACGCTCTGGCAAGGCGGCCGGTGCTTCAATCGCGCTAGGCGGCTATCTAGCTAGGGCATACAGTCAGGAGACAACGGTGGGTCCGATGGGGGCAACCGGGCTCACCGACACGGACCGGATACTTGTCATTGTCCGTCTGGACGGTGGAAATGACGGGCTCAACACCCTCATCCCCTTCCGTAACGACTCCTACTACAACGCCCGTCCTACGCTTGGCATCCCTGCGAACGAAGTCCTCCCGAACAAGCTCGATGATGATCGGGCTCTTCATCCTGCACTAACAGGATTCAAGCAGCTTCACGAAGAGGGAGGGCTGCTGTCGATACAGGGCGTGGGTTACCCCAATCCGGATCGCTCACATTTCCGGTCGACAGACATCTGGATGACGGGTTCCAACACCGATGAATTCCTGACCACGGGGTGGCTGGGGAGGTACCTAGATGCAGTCAACCCCGACTTCCCGAATACGCTGTCGGAACATCCCCTGGCGATCGACGTAGGCCCGGTGCTCTCTCTTGCCCTCATCGGCAAGAGGGGTGGAATGGGCATCGCCCTCCGAAATCCACGCGAGTTCTCTTCCCTCGTGAACTTGGGCAACCAAATCATCGAGGACACCCGGATCAAGACACCCGCAGGCTTCGAACTCGATTTCATCCGACAGATCAACAAGGAGTCGATTCAATACTCGGACGAGTTGAAAGTCGCGAACGAGCGAGGATCAAATAAGATCGACTACCCCGGCACAACGCTGGCCGGCCAGCTTGCGTTAATTGCTCGCCTCATAGATGGTGGGATGCAGTCTCGCGTGTATCTAGTCTCACAACGGGGATACGATACCCATTCAAACCAGCTCGATCGCCACACGAACCTTATGACGGACCTGAACGATGCGGTCTTCGCGTTCCAGCAGGACGTCGCCGCCCTCGGCCATAGCCGACGCGTACTCGGCATGACCGTCTCCGAATTCGGCCGTCGGGTCAAGGAAAACGGAAGCGCAGGCACAGACCACGGCACATCGGCACCGGTTTTTCTGTTCGGAACCGAGCTGGCTTCCGGTGTTCTCGGTCCGAATCCGGACTTCATCAGTGTCGACAGTCGAGGTGATTTTTTTCACAGCTACGATTTTCGCCAAGTCTATGCTTCCATCCTGAATCAGTGGTTCGAGATCCCGGAGCCGATCACCCGGGCGATCCTCCCCTCGGCCTCGGACCTGCTCCCGATCGTCCGCCCCGTCCAGACCGATGCTTCTGACTTCAACAACGACGGCGTCGTCGACTTCCAGGACTTCCTTCAGTTCGCGGATGGCTTCCAGCGGGGCGACACACGGTTCGACATCGACGGGGACGGCCAAACCGGATTCAGCGACTTTCTCGAATTTGCCCGCGCCTTCGGCCGGAGGCGGTCTAGCTGAGGATCGCCGGTTGAGAATGGGTCGCCGTAAGACATGTCAAAGGGCCTGCATCACCAGCAGATGCAGGCCCTTTGGCTATCCTGACAGATCGTAGACGCATCTCGCCCCCCCTGCCCCGTGCGCCTCTCCAGGTAGGTGATCCGTGGGCGGAAAAATGACTACTCCCCTTTCCAACTCCGATACAGACTGTGCGGCAGGTCAAAGAGATTCAGAATGCGGCCAGCGATAAAATCGGCAATATCTTCGAATGTTTCCGGTTTCTGATAGAATGCGGGGTTTGCAGGCAGTATCGTGGCCCCTGCTTCGGCAGCCGCGACCTGATTCCTCAGGTGGATCAGATTCATAGGTGTCTCTCTCGGCACGATAACCAGTCGCCGATTCTCCTTCAGGGTCACATCGGCCGCACGCTCGATCAGATTACTCGAGAATCCGTTCGCGATGCCTGAAAGATACTTCATCGCGCACGGTACGATGATCATCCCACGGGACTGTACAGACCCGCTGGCAATCGGAGCAGCGAAGTCACCTGCCTGGTGCAGCCGTATCCGCCCGTTGCCATCATACCGCTTCTCGAGATGATTACAGAAATCGCCGCGCTTCCCGTCGAATCCGCCTTCGTCCCGCAGAAGCATCCAGCCTGTCTCCGACACGACCAGATCTACCGAGACATCCGTCATCATCAGACCGCGCAGCGTACGTAGGGCGTAGATCGCCCCGCTCGCTCCCGTGACGGCAAGTGTAATCCGGTCAGCCATACAACCTGACCGTCAGCACGTCCACAGCCGTAAACAGGAAATAGGCCACACTGATCGCTGCGTTAAGATTCATGAACGCAACTCCCGCCTTCGAAAGGTCATCTGCACGGACGAGGCGGTGCTCATAGATCAGGAGAAGACCAATCCCAACCACACCCCCGTGGTAGACCCATCCCAGATCGAATACCTGGCCGACGAGAAGCATCGCTCCGAAGGCCACGACGTGCAGAATGCGGGAGACCCAGAGTGCACGGGCAATCCCGAATCGTTGAGGGATCGAGTAGGCGCCGAAACGCTGATCGAACTCCGTATCCTGGGTCGCGTAGATGATGTCGAATCCGGCAACCCACAACAGGACTGCCGCTCCTAGAACGAGGATCTCGCTGTCCAGAGTTCCGGTCACGGCGATCCAGGCTCCGATCGGGGCGATCGATAGCGCCAGCCCGAGGAAGAACTGTGTCGCCCAGGTGAATCGCTTCGTGAGCGAATACAGAAACACGATCCCAAGTGCCACAGGTGACAGCACGAAGCACAGGGCATTTAGTTGGTAGGCGGCAAGAACCAGGATGCCCGATGACAGGGCGATAAAGGCAAGCACGGCCGAGGCGGATAACTGTCCCGTCGGCAGTTCGCGGGTTGCCGTTCGTGGATTCTCAGCGTCCATTTTCCGATCTGCCCAACGGTTGAAGCCCATCGCCGCGCTGCGAGCGCCGACCATAGCGATGACAACCCACCCGATCGTACGCAGTGTGATGTCGGTGCGCAGAGACGCCAGAACAACCCCGCTCAACGCGAAGGGCAGCGCGAAGATGCTGTGAGAGAACTTGATCATTCTCCCGTATGTCAGAATGCGCGCAAACAAGGGTCCGGTCAATCAGGCTTAGCCGGTCTCCGGCATGAATGTTGGGATCACGACCCCGCTGAATACATCGAACTCTCCGCGGCACTGAGAGAAGTGAATCTCGCAATTTCGGCCTCCCCATCCGTATGCAGCCAGCAGGAGGTTTCTCTGAAGGGCAGGAACGATCAGGAGAACGGTCTTCCCACGATGCACATCGAGTTCGGCGGCCGCAAGACGGATCGCGGCTTTCTCCGTCTTCATGACACCCGGCCCGGCGATTCGACTGCCTGGATGCGCGATTGAGGCGAGGACACCGTCTATCGATCCGTCGCCATCGCGGGACACGGAACAATGCCAGAATCCAGACACGTTGTCGATGAAGTAAACCCAGTCTTTAGTGCGTCGGATCCCGGAAACAGCTTCCTCCAGGGATACGATCTCATCCAGATCGTCCAAAGTCGCGTCACGAACACGATCGTCCGTGTTCGATACCAGACCGGTGGCTGGTACGTCGATCAACATATCCTGGAAGGTCGCGTGCGGAACGAAACCTGCACGCGAATAGAGCGAAAAGGAATCGAGGTTCAGGGCACTCGAGATGAGCCGGGTCGGCTTCGCCTCCGCATCCGCACGGTTCGTTATGTTCTGCAGAAGTGAACGTGCGACACCCATCCCCGTGTAGCTGGGGTGGACATTCATGATCCCGAGTGAAAAATGGCTCTCGCGGGGATGGAAGAAGCAGGATCCCATCAACAGACCGGTATCGACATTCTCTGCCACGAGACAGCACCCGAAATCCAGTGATTCGTAGACCTCGCAGAACAGACGGGTTGTCTCTTCAGGTGATCCCTGAAAGATCCTGGCCATCCCGTGGGATGTGTAGTAGGCGTTCGTCGACACGTGGATCAGTTCGGCGACGGCCCCCCATTCATCCTCTCGCATTGATCGTAGAATCATCCGACCCGCTCTATGCTTTGCGCTGTGCACACTCTCCCCTACTGCCTCACAAACTTCTGCAGGCGCGCGTCCGCCTGAACCTCTGACACATACAAATTACCCTTGCTGTCCAGCCAGAGCCCGTGCGGGCACTTTACAAACTCACCGGGTTTCGTGCTCTCCACCCCGCCACCCCACTCCGTCAGCTTCGTTCCCTCCAGCGTCCATATACTCACTCGCTGCTCGAGCTCCGCGACATAGACGGTTTCGTCGTCGATAAAGATCGTGTCGGGCTGGTGCAATCCGTCCCATTCGTGTAGGTAGTTCCCATCCGTATCGAAGAACTGGATCCGGTTGTTCGTTCGGTCTGCTACCAGAAGCCGATCGTGCTTGTCGACACGGACACAGTGCGGCAGATCAAATTGTCCCGGCCCCGTGCCGGGTGAGCCCCACGATTTGATCAGCTCTCCATCCGTCGTGTATTTGTGAACGCACGAGTTCCCATACCCATCCGTCAGATACATGTCACCCGATGAGTCGAAGGCAATGTCTGTCGGAAGGTTGAACGGAGACTCGTCCATCCCCGGTTGGTCGGGAGTACCCAGCGTCAATAGCAATTCTCCTTCGTTCGTGAACTTCCGCATACAGTGCGTCTCACGCTCAACGCAATAAACGTTGTCCTCTGCATCGATGTAGATCCCGTGAGCATCCTTCAGCACATCCTCTCCCCACGACGTGAAGAAATTCCCCTCGATATCGAATACGACCATCGGATGGTCACTCCTGCTGTAGACGTGTACGCGATCCTGGGAATCGACGGCGACAGCGGGGATCCAGCCAAAGGACCAGCCTTCCGGCAGTGTCCACCAGTTCTGCTCTACCTCGTAGACGTAGTCTCCGCTTCCGAATGCCAAGGAGCCTCCTCGGGTTTTTTGCTTCTTGCGTATCTCAAGTGCTCGCTCCGTTCGCGCGCACATATACGTTCAGGCAGTGGAGGAGAAACAAGAAACCCCCGCTCCCTGGAAGGAGCAGGGGGTGCGTACGATTTTGATCAGGGCCGATTACGAATCGTCAGAGTCCTTCCCGGAAGACTTTGCCTGGGCAAGCGGGCTCGCATCGAGTGTTCCGTCCGCACTCATTTCGGCCAGTTTCTGCTGTACGGTCAAGATCAGCTGTTCGTTGTTGTTCTGCTTGTCCAGGTCGATCAGCTTCGTAATCGCCTTCATCACAAGCTTGAAATGGGAATCGCGTCTCGTGGTCAGGCCGCCCAGAGCCACCATTACGACCTTTTCGAGTGTCAACTCGAGTTCCTTTTCCTTCTAATTCTCACGCTGTGCCGACGTGATCTGGATCTGCTCGAGGTTCTGCTTCAAGCTGGCGCAGCCCAGCGGGTCTTGAGTGAACTGAGCTTATGCTTCGTCACCCCTTCGGCCTTGACGGCGATCAGATACTTCCGCCTGGAGGTATCTAAATCCTCGGTCAGTCCCTGAATCCGCTTGTTGTTGTTCCGGAACTGAATGTCCTGAGAACACGTCTCCAGCACCGTCGGCATCTTCACGATCACAAGTAGAGCCAGAAAGCTCAATACCAGAACACCCCGGAACACGAAGGGCAGGCCTCTTGGTATCCGGTGCGGAATCCAGACGATGCGGCCGCATC
>CAYYGZ010000060.1:0-7948 GCA_964471275.1 uncultured bacterium
AGAAGTTGATATACCAGGGAATAACCAGATCGACCAGAGCGTTGATCTGCTCTTCCTGTGTCAGCGTATAGACGGTCTCATCGAAGTACGCCCACGGCATGATGTGGTGCTCACGGTAGAGATGGTCTCTCAGGCTGATCACAGTGTCGAACAGATCACGCACGAGGACGACAGGTATAATCCTGAACTGCTGGATGATCCCGAGTGTCGGGTGCGAAGCCCTCGTATGCTGGTGTGGTGTAAAGATGTCGACATCGGGATGCTGTATCAGCGTCCGGACATCGATCTCCTGTTCCCGACGGTCGTAGCAGTCAAGTAGCGGCACACGTGGCCAGCCGAAAACGGATTCGAGCATCGCTCCCAACCAGGTCGACCCGCTCTTGGGAGCGGCGACGAGCCACACGTGTTTACGCGATGGCGATACGCGCCGTGCAATTTCTTGATTTGTCATCAAGGGCCCTGCCAGTTCAGGTGTGGACATACCGTTGGCTGTCGGAAGTCTAGCAACACTTTCTGTTTGCAACAAGACTGGCACGGCTAACCTCGAGGTTTTGCCGGGCCGACCGGAAGAGACAGGGGTGGGTTAGTCCCACTCCGATCGGCCGACAGTCCCGATGGGGCTCGGGATATCCTGTGTTCACATTGTCTTCAGACGACTTGATTCAGCACCGTCCTGCCGTTCGACTTCGATACCTTCCCAGATTGCGCATACACGCCTGTCTCCGGTCCGTCACCCGTCAGGATCTGCAGATTCTTGTCGACATACTTCATTGACTGCTTGATCAGTAGTGCATTGTGCCGATTCGCTATCTGGATCTTCTCGTGCATCGCGATCAGGGTGTCGCGCATCTCGCTCAATCGCTGCGAATGCGGGCCCTGGATGCGATCGATCAGTCTCTTGAGTGTCAGATCAGATGCCGTCTCTCCCAGCTCTCGAGACAGGTCGGCCACAAGCCGTGTCCGCGCACGTTCGAGTGCCCCGGCGTTCACGGAAAGCTCTCTCTGGTCTTCGACAGCCGTTTCGATCTCCACGACTTCCTGAGACACCAACGCCTTCTGCTCCCGATCCATCGAGTCCAGAAGCGCCTGAAACGTGTCGACTTCTTTCTGTACGATCTCAATGAGTTGAAGCATCGTCGAATCCACGTTGGCTGGCTCCATCTCCCCCCGTGGTGATTGGAATTGTGGCTCCACTAGAGATCACCTCCTTGAGCTGACGCGACGGCTGCCTGGTTCACAGCCTTGATCTCGGACACGAGATCACGCATCTTCTGTTCGATCACGCCCTGAACCATGGTGGCCGACTGTGTTGATTCGACCGGCATCAGTCCATCGGGTTTGATGCCCGCGTTCCGACTCATCTGCTCGTAGATCACGTCGGCGAGCCCCGTCGAGTTCGAATTCGCCATCACTTTGGCGTACTCCTCGTCGAGCATCCCGGTGAACATTTCCTCACCGAGCCCGCCGTTCATCAAACCCTCTTCCTTGTGGATCGAGTTCCTGACCTGTTTGAGCATCTGGAACAGAAACACGGACTCGAACTCCTTTGCCGCCTCCCGAATCTGCTCATCCTGGGGCTTGGCGCTTTCGGATGACGTCAGTCGTCCGGACCTCGTGTCGACGATATCGAGCGCCTGCTTCTCTGGTCTCAGCTGCGAGGTCAACAGATTGCTCTTGGGCTTCCCCAAGGCCATTTCCCAGGCGTCTGTTCCGGGTATGTTCATGTCCATAGTGTGTCATCCTGAGCCGCGGACAGAGAATCCTTGCGAGTTCTCCATCTTCAGGTCTCCGTTTGCCGATCACGCAATGTGACCGGTATTGCTCCTAGATGATGATCAACTCAGACTTCAGTGCGCCGGCTCTCTTGAGCGCTTGGAAAATCGCGATGATGTCTCTCGGTGTTACCTTCAATGCATTGAGCGCTTTGGCGACATCGCTCACGTTGGATGCCGGGGGTAGCGCCAGTACACGCGGTTTCTCTTCGTCGACCTCCACGGCGCCGCCCAATTGCAGCTGTGCTTGTGGGCCACCTGGCGCACCGGCCTCTGCTGTAATCTCGGGGCCGATCGAAATACTCAGGCTCCCGTGTGCGATCGCAACTTCCGCGATCATGACGTTCTCTCCGGCGACGATCGTACCTGTCCGTTCATTGACGACAACGCGCGCGTTCAGGTCGGGAACCACCATCACAACCTCGAGCTTCGCGATGAACTCGATAAAGTCACCCGGCCCCTGGCTGTCTCGAGGAACAAGCACGTTGACTGTCCCCGCATCGAGCGCTGAGGCGATCGGTCGACCAAAACGACCGTCAATCGCGTGCGCAAGTCTTGCGGCTGTCGTGTAGTCGGGATCGCGAATCGTAACCGTCAGTGATGTTGAGAGTCCACCTGCCGGCGCCAGCTCCTGCTGAATGATTGCACCGTTCGGGATGCGGCCGACAACCGGATGATTTTTCGATATCGTCGCTCCGCCGCCACCCGCCGCATTGAATCCACCGATTGAGACGGGCCCCTGCGCAATCGCCACAACCGGTCCGTTCGGCGGGTCGGCCTGCAGCGGCGTCATCAGGAGAATGCCTCCTTGGAGGCTTGCCGCATCACCCAACGACGATACGGTCACATCGATCGTTGACCCCGCTCGGCTTGTCGGCGAAAGCCGGGCCGTAACCATCACGGAGGCCGCGTTCTTCGCACGGATCGTCTGCGGGTCAACCTCGACTCCCATGTTTCGCATCAGGTTGGCGAGGCTCTGCACCGTAAATGGTGCACCTCGCCCATCGCCATCACCCTCAAGGCCCGTGATCAGGCCATATCCGATCAGCTGCATGTCCTGGACTGTCTGGATTTCACCGATGTCCTTGAGACGGACCGACTGGGGCTCGGAGTCGGGCATGAACTGCGCTTCGATGCCTTTCCAGAAGAGCACCGAAGCGGCAGTCAATGCGAATGCGAGTGTGCGGTAGGTTGTCTTCACGATCTTCCCATCATGAATTGCATCGTCAGGGACCCCACGACCTTCTCGGGCGCTCGTTTCGGGAGTCATCGGTATCTATCTGTCTTGTGCTAGAAAATCCAGTTAACAAAACGGATCAGGAAACCTGGTCTCGCACCTTCAGTCAAAACACCCTTGCCCTTGTAGGACACCTGCAGGTTTGCGACGCGAAATGACTCGATCACATTTGTGACAGGAATTACGAAGGGGTTGATCGATCCCGTGATATAGATGACTTCGCTCTCACCGTTGATATCGATCACACGGCTGCCTTCGAGGACCAGATCTCCGTTGGGTCGCACATCAACAACGTGAACCGAAACGCGCGCCTGTATCGACTGGCTTCGCTGCGTTGTCCCCTCACCCTTGAATTCGTTTGTCGCATCACCTGACAGGCTGAAACCGGGCAACTTCAGACCCCCGGGTCCCGTCCAATTGAGTGCCGCCTCCTTCTGCGTGTCGATCGCGGAACTGTTCGATGCAGAAGTCGACTCGGTCACGAGAATGGTCAGGATGTCGCCGATCTTGCGCGCTCTGGGTGCCCGTCGATCCTCGAACATCGAACTATTTTCAGACCCGCCTCGCCCAAAGAGGCTTTGGCCGGAGACAGGGGCAATCGTGAGCAGCATCAGAAATGTTGCGGTCAGTGTTTTCATTGTCTCTCGATCCTTCCTAGAAGGCAACTCGGACACGACCGGTCTCAACAACCTCGGCCAGCAGCTTCTCTCTGGATGACGTGTTCTGGACGACGATCTTCTCGCCGATCACGCCGTTTTGCGAAGCGACACCGTCAGCACTCGCCCGGATCCCGCGGACCCGGACCTCGATCAACACTCGATCGCCGCGATTGATATCCGGAATCGTCTCGACAAAGCGAGGATCGATGTGGCGGCCAAAGGGTATCCGCATCTTGGCGCGTTTCCCGTTCAACTCCAGCGGATCGCTTACGTATCGACCCAGGATGGTCGTCACCGGGCGACGTTCTACGGAGAGAGCTTCTGCTGCGAGCGATTCACCCCGCTGAATCGGCCGCGAAGCGACCAGGATGTTGTCGTAGTACTTGACGTTCGCCACCATCGGGAAAGTCTCGATGACGACCGGTCCGCGACTGACTTCCAGAAGAACAGGGATCATTCGGCCATTGCTGCGCCGGGACGAGGAGATGACGTTGAGGCTGACGGGACCCGTACCGCTGATCGATATGAGTCCTCGACGGCGAACATCCACCTCGACTTCCCCCTCGAACTCTGCGAGCATTTCCGACACATATGTCTCTACCGCAGTGTGAACGTCCTGCTCGGAAATCGTCACATCGGCGGTCCCTTCACCTACCGTGAGAAGACCACCCCACACAACCATCAACAGCGTGTATCCGAGCGTGCATCGCATTGTCATCCTCTTCCTTGTATGCCCTCGTTTGTGTCGAATCAGGACCCGGAAGGTCCCCCTATGCCGTGTTGATACCTAGCGTGTCGCCTGCCTACCCGGCAATATTGTTCGTAGCCTGCATCATCTCGTCGGAGGATCGGACGGCTCGTGCGTTCACCTCATACGTGCGCTGGGCCATGATCATGTTCACCAGCTCATCAACGACGCTCACGTTTGAAAGCTCGAGGAAGCCCTGTGAGACTCGTCCAAAGCCTTCCGTGTTCGGCTGACCGGTGATCGCGGCACCTGATGCTTCTGTTTCGAGATACAGGTTGCGGCCAATGCTGCGTAGACCCGCAGGATTAATGAATTTTGCGAGTTCAAGGGTGCCGACATTGGTTGCCGCCGTTGCACCCGCCTGGAGAACCTCAACATTACCGTCAGCAGAGACGTTGACACTTACCGCATCCCCCGAGATGTTGATTGGCGGGTCGAGCGCAAAACCATCGGACGTAACAACCTGCCCCTCGGAGGACAGTTTGAAGGCGCCGTCACGCGTGAAGGCCGTCGATCCATCTGGTAGCGTAATCTGGAAGAAGCCATCTCCGTTGATGCCCTCATTCTCGATTGCGATATCGAGCGGGTTGTTCGTCGCCGTCACCTGCCCCTGATCGAAGCTTCTATTTGTGGCCACGACGCGTGTTCCGTATCCAATCTGGATCTCGACCGGAACCAGCGCGCCCTGTGCGGCAGAGGTTCCGGCGGTCCGGATCGACTGATACAGCAGATCCTGAAACTCGGCCTTGCTCTTCTTGAACCCCGTCGTGTTCACGTTCGCCAGGTTGTTCGAGATGTTATCGATATTCAGCTGTTGGGCGACCATTCCGGTCGCTGCGGTACGGAGTGCTCTGGACACAGGATTACCTCCTGCCTAGGGGGGAGTAGGCTGTGGGATGGACTTTCGTTTCTTTGGTCTGCTTAGACACGGATGCTACCAACATCGTTGACTGCGCGTCCGAGCGTCTCGCTCTGGATGCGGATCGCGCGCTGGTCAGCCTCAAAGGCCCGGAAGACCTCGAGCATATCGACCATTTCCGTAATGGGGTTGATGTTCGATTCCTCCAGGAATCCCTGCATCACCTTTGTGTCGCTTCCCTTTGTGACGCGGTTGACGCCCGGCTTGGGATAGAAAAACCCGTTCGGTTTGCGTTCGAGCCGCGTCACACCGTCCGGATCCTGGTAGAGCCCTTCTGCATCTTTCTCAAAATCGTGGATAGCCAGCGTCGCCCTGGCGACACCATCTTCCGTGATCTCACCTTCTTCGTTCACGACAAAATTCGATCCGGAGAGCGTGATCCGACCACCCCGGTCATCGAGAACAGGCATCCCCAGGTTCGTAACAAGTGTGCCGTCAGACTGAACCGAGAACTCGCCGTTCCGGGTGTAGACATCGCCCTGTGGCGTCCGGACCTGGAAGAAGCCGGATCCGTGGATCGCCAGGTGACGTGTACTGTTTGTCTGGCGCATATTGCCTTGCTCGAAGTCGATAAAGGCGCCGGCAACACGATCTTCACGCCAGACCGGATATCCACCCGAGCCCTTTCGCCGGGCTTCGCCCATTTCTCGCAAGAACAGACCGTCTCGTTTGAAGCCGGTTACCTCGGAGTTCGCGATATTGTTCGCGATCACGTCCTGCTTCGTCGAGCGGTTCAGCATGCTGATGCCTGAATCCTGAAGTCCTTGAATCATCTTTCGTCCATTCAGATGGCGTGGGTCGCGAAGACTCGAGTCCACACGACCTCGGTTCGATGAAATGATCAGTCGCATACTGCTTGAGCAAGGCCTATGCCACGTTCTCTCCCCACCCCCGCCACTTACTCATGTGATTGTTTTACATATGTTTACAGTATTATCCAGATAGCCGAACGATCTTCAAAGGAGGATATCTTGACCTCGAAGCGAAGGAATATTCTTCACACGCAGGAACAACAATGCGGGGTGCACGCCGCGTGATTATCCGTTGATCACCCAGGCAATCAGCGCTATTTTCGACGCCGTTCGTGCGCAATGAGGTAGGAACGTCATCCTAAACCGAAGGTGAAGGGCTCCTTCCAGATCTGGACTATCGCCTCAGGGCTTTGTCGGCCCAGAACCGGGAGAGATCCTTCGCTGCGCTCAGGATGACCCGCCAGAAAAGGGACAACGTGAAAGTCACCGACATCGAAACATTTATCGTCAGCGCCGGCTGGCGTCCCTGGATCTTCGTCAAAGTCAGTACCGACGATGGGATCACGGGCTGGGGAGAGTGCAGTGATGGCCGCAGCCCCAAAGGCGTGTGTGGCACGATTCACGACCTCAAGGCGCACGTGATCGGGAAGGACCCGCGTCCCTACGAAATGCGTTTCTGGGATATGCTCCGTGGATCGAGACAGAGTCCAAGCGGCATCGCAGCCAAGTCTATCGCGGGAATCGAGCTCGCCCTGATCGATATCAAGGCCAAGGCTCTGGATATCTCGGTCACCGAGCTGTTCGGTGGGCCGACTCGGGAGGACGTCCGTCTTTATTGGTCGCACTGCGGCACCTCACGCGTTTCCCACGGCCAGCATCTCGAGACACCACCCATCCGATCGATGGATGAGGTCGCAGCACTTGGAAGGGAAGTCGTCGACCGTGGCTTCACCGCACTCAAGACAAACATCCTGCAGCCCGGTGAAGCCACAGCCCATTTCGGCGGGTTCGGGGGACCTCCAGGCTCCACTGACGGCGTGGTTACACGTCAGATGCTTCGTCATATCGAAGCCCTGATCGGCACCTTCCGAGATGCAGTCGGCCCCGACGTGGATATAAACCTCGATCTGAATTTCAATTTCAAACCCGAATCGTGCATCCGAATCGCCAATGTCCTCGAGCAGTTCGACCTGCTCTGGCTCGAAATCGATATGTATGAACACGAAGCGACCCGGCAGATCAAGGACTCCACATCGACCAAGATCTGCACAGGCGAGAATCTCTATTATATGAGAGAGTATCTCCCCTACTTCGAGTGCCGCGCTGCGGATGTGTTTATGATCGACGTTCCCTGGAATGGGTTTTCACAATCGAAGAAGGTTGGCGACCTGGCCGAGGTCTATCAACTGAACGTCGCGCCACACAACTACTACAGCCATCTCTCGACCTTCATCAGCGCCAGCCTCTGCGGAACGCTTTCGAACGTGCGAATACAGGAAATTGATATCGATGACGTGGCGTGGAAGGATGAGCTGGTGACCGTGCAGCCGGAGATCAACGCGGGCCGATTGGCGATTCCTACAGGCCCGGGATGGGGAACGGAGTTGAACGAGGAGGTGATTGCTGCCCATCCGTGGGAAGGAAGTTCGAATTGGTAGGAAGGCAGGGATCGGTGAGGTAGGGCGAGGCCGCCGATCCTGAGTAACCTGCTACTGCAATCATATCCAAGTTTTATGAGCACGATCCGGGAGGCACGAGCGTATCATAGGAAGCACGGTCGGTGGAATCCGCGAATCGGATGCGAGCATCTGGGTACACGCAGGAGGAAGCTGCATAGCATGATTGATATACCCGTAAGAGC
>CAYYGZ010000060.1:7958-20793 GCA_964471275.1 uncultured bacterium
CATCACGTCCGGGCCCAACTTCCACTGGTTCGGCTACTACGACAAACTGCAATTCGACCCGGAAAACCGGTTTGTCCTGAGTATGGAAGCCGGCTTCGAAGGCCGCCAACCGGAGAGAACCGATGAGATATCGATTGGGATGATCGACGTTGAAGATGGTGACACTTGGACGAGAATCGGATCGACGACCGCCTGGTGCTGGCAGCAGGGATGTATGCTGCAGTGGATCCCTCAGTCGAAGGACGAAGTCATCTGGAACGAGCGTGATGGTGAGCGATATGTCTCGCGTATCCTGAATGTTCAGTCGGGCGACAGCCATACTCTGGAGATGCCGATCTACACGATAGCCCCGGACGGGAAGTCAGCGATCGGAACGGATTTCAGACGAATCAACCACATGCGCCCCGGATATGGTTATGCAGGGATCCCAGACCCCAACTTCAACCGACTGGCTCCCGAGAATGTCGGCATCTATACCGTTGACCTGACGAGTGGAGAATCCAGGCAGGTCATCTCCATCGCCGAGGTCGCCGCTCTCCCCTACAGGCACGATGATCTGAGCGAGGCCAAGCATTACTTTAACCACCTCCTATACAACACTGACGGATCACGATTCATCTTCCTCCATCGCTGGAGGTTCGGTGACCGTAGCTACAACACACGGATGATGACCGCAAACGCAGATGGTTCGGGTCTGCACGTTGTGGATGACTACGGCAAGATGTCGCATTTTATCTGGCGTGATCCGGAGACGATCACGGCGTGGTCGTGGCAGCCGTCCCACGAAGGAGCGTTCTACGTTTACAAAGATCGGACGGACGAGGTCCGTGTCATCGCCAAAAAGAAGATGACGCTCAACGGGCACAACACATACCTGACCGATACCAACTGGATCCTGAATGATTGCTACCCGCAGGGCGACCGACGTAATCAGACTCTGTATCTGTATCACGTGCCCACGGATAGACGGATCGAATTGGGAAATTTCGATTCCCCCCCGGAATACACGGGAGAGCTGCGATGCGATCTGCATCCGAGATCGAGCCGCGATGGGAAACTTCTGACAATCGATTCGACGCACGGTGGAAATGGCCGGCAGATCTACCTGGTTGATGTGAGTGAGGTGATAGGGAGGAACTGAAAAATCGGTTGGAGCAGTACTTGGCTTGTGGTGCTTAGTGGCAGGCGGAGGGAGTGCGCGAATCTGAAGCCGGATTCTCAATGAACACGGGAGCACACGATGAACGGCAGGGCCTTAGTTACAACTGCAGATCAGCGTTTTTCCATCGAGGATGTCGCGCTGCCCGATCCGGGGCCTCGGCAGATACAGATCCAGACGCTCTACTCCGGCGTCAGTATCGGGACCGAGTTTTCTGTCATAAAGGGGAAGCTGGACTGGGGAGCCTACCCACTCGTCACCGGATATCAGGGCGTGGGAATCGTTGAGAACGTCGGATCCGAGGTGACGGAATTCGGAACGGATGATCGTGTTTATTACCGTGCAAACCGGCAGATATCTGCACCGGACGGATCCAGTATCACCGGGGCCTCCGGAGTCCATTGCTCGCACGCCGTCACAGACGTTGACGGCACTCACGCGGCCGAACATCTACCGGAGGGCGCGAACGAGGAGGCAGCAAGCGTGTTCGTCATGCCTGCCGTCGGGCTCAACGGTGTGGACACCGCGAATCCGAGAATGGGTGAAACAGTCATCGTCTATGGATCGGGCCTCATCGGATTGGGCGTCATCGCTGCTTGCAGCCACAGGGGTTGCGTCGTCATCGCCGCTGACATCGAAGGAGACCGACTAGAGATCGCGAAACGCTTGGGTGCCGACCACATCGTGAACCTGGAGAAAGAGAATGTCGCCGATCTCATCGAAGAAATATCGCCTGGAGGGGCAGATGTGGTCTTTGAGGCGACCGGGATACCAGACTGTATCGATCCTGCGATCGCGCTGTGTCGCCGCGAAGGGAAATTCATCCTGCAGGGCAACTACGGAGCGAAGCCGATCTCGTACCACTTCCTGACACCGCACAAGAAACGGCTTACGATGTACTACCCGTGCGATGATGGGATGAAAATGTGCCGGCGTGCAGTCCTCAAGAACATGGCGACTGGCGTGCTGCCGTGGCATCACACAATCACGCATCGATGTACGTCAGAAGAGGCGCCACAGTTGTATGATGCCGTGAACAGAGGGCATGCAGCCACGGTGCTAGGGGCGGTGATACGGTGGTACTAGGATGAATGCAGGAATCGGGTATGGGGTGTCGAGGGTGTGGTGTGGGACACCTGGCTAGCTGATCAGGGAGCGAAGTTTGGTGACCGCGCAGGTGGGGATGGTGAGGACAGGACGTCCGCTACAGCCTGCCGGGCCTGGGAGGTGGAGAAGTGGGCAAGCATGCCGGTATCGCATCCGGAGAGATCGGGGGCGGCTTCGGCTATGAGGCCGTTGTGCGTTTCAGCGTCACCTGCTCGTAGAGCGTCCATCGCGCCCTCAACCCAGTGTGTTTTGAGGGTTGCCTTCGATTCCTTCTCCCGAGACATCGCGCGAAACTCGGTTTCCATCGGCGGAATGCTCAGTTTGAAAGTGGCCAGCATACCCAACCGGTCCCCAGCGGACAGCGCATCCTCGAACGTGGCTTCGTTCGGCTTGAGGACAGGTAATGGGTAAAGCTCGTTTGCGACTGCCTCAATGGCCAGTCCAAAGGCGGAGCAGGTGAACAGGATCCCGTCAGCTCCGGTATTCGCAGTATAACGACCCAGTGTGAGGAAACGATCGATCAGTGCGTCGTCGATTTTTCCGCGCGCCTCTAGATCGGGCGAAAGCGAGTCGTCGAGGAGGTTCGTGACGAAGGCCTCGAGCCAACCGGCCGCGAAGGCGTCGGCTACGGGCTGGACGACGACAGGCGTTGCACGGATGAGTGCAATACGCGGCATAGAAGCTCGGCAAGAGACTACGGGAAACATCAACAGATGCGGTAGAGGCGTGAGCGTCTCAGAGGGAGTCCTACTCTCTACTCACAACGCCCTCTGTCCTGACCTGAGTTTCTTCCATTGATCTGCGTTGCCACGCGGCACGGTCGCTTCCTGATAGGACACGATGAATGCTCTCCGGACATTCTTCGTTGCATTCCCTTTCGAGTGATGCCACAGGTCCGCGTGGAACAGCATGATTGACCCGCCCATCACGGGACAGGAGATCGCTCCTTCTACCTCCATATCCTCAGGTCCCATCGATATAGGACACTGGCCCCCGTACTGGCCGTGTTCCTTGATGCCGTCTTTGTGGGAACCCGGCACCACCCACAGGCATCCATTTTTCTCATCCACATCTGTCAGTGGGATCCAGGTAGACATGCGCGTCTTGCTCGCAGCGTGAGCGTTGTAATACGCGTTGTCCTGGTGCCAGTGGCAGACTGAAGTTGACTTCGGCATCTTCGCGGTCAACTTCGCGGAGTAGATCGCGATCCCCGGGGTGACGATCTCCTCGATCAGATCCAGAACCCGTTCATCCTGAGAGAATCGCCTGGTGACGTCGGAACGTAACCCCAACTGCAGCAGCCACCCCTCGTTACGCTTCCCGCCTGCGTGCCCAATCCCCGAAGTCCCCTTCTCCGTCGCCTCGGCAACCAATCGATCCAGTTCCGCGTCGACTGCACGCAATTCCTCGGTCGGGAAGAGGTCCGAAACCACAACATATCCGTTCTCCGTATACCGGGACTGCTCATCCGGATCGAGTCTTCTATTCGAGGTCAGGACCGACATCCTAGGAGTTCCTCAGCTTCCACGCAAACATCGCAATACAGGCAAGAATCAGAAAACCCACCTTTTCCTGACCTTCCCTAGGCAAGAAGATCGTTGAGATTGGGTCGCCCGGCAAAGGATCAGCGGCCTCGCGTTCAGGGATTGGCGGCAGGAACCCCCAATCCTCCTCATGAGCTGGCAAGCCTGCTCGGATGTCGCGCCGGTGTTCGACATCGTCGATGTTCAGCCGACCACCGACCTGCCCACCGACCTTCTTGATCATGCCATACTCGAGGTAGACTTGATCCTCCTCGCATCCGTCTGGAAGAATTATCGTCGTGCGCCCGGCCGTCCACTGGTTGTTCGAATTCGGAATCAATAATACGCGCCGCTGGTTCGATGACTGCACGCGCACCCAGGCCAGCTCGCCGGGGAGCAGAAGCGTACGGAAACGAAACGAAACTGCGCAATGACTACCGAGGGACACGGAGTCGCCACAGGCAAACCATTGGAAGATCCGCCCGGGGTTCTCGCCATCTGCCTGCTTACCGTCAGAGTCCCCCACGTGTCCGTAGCGGTTCCCCCTGACGCCAACCGCGACTATGGGGCGATCCCCCTGCGCGATGCCCGGAGTGTTATGACCATCAGTAAGCCAGGTGCGAGTAGGAGTCTGCTCGAAGCTTCCGTTGGTGACCGCGTGGAGAGGGAGTGCGCTGTACCAAACCGCCAGGACAAGCAGACACCTCGGCAGAATGTGGTTTCGATTGGATGGCCCGGAACTCACAAAGGTCCTTCACTTCGTTCAGGATGGCGGATTGCCTGGTGCGGATTGATAGGTAATGGTGATATCGGAATCCACGTCCGTGTCAGCTATAAGGTCAAGGAGGGCACGGTGAAGGCGGTTTGCCTCGTCGGGATGCTGATTAATCAGGTTTGTCTGTTGCCCGGGATCATCGGGCAGGTGGAACAATTCGTCAATGCGTCGTTCGGGCATGCCGGTGCACGGATAGGTTTCCTGTCTCGGAGGAATGCCCTTGTAGGCCAGATCCTTGTTGGGCCAGTACACGAGCGACCAGACACCGTCGCTGACCGTCGCAGGTACTGTTCCCCAATGGTCGTCGAGATTGCGACCGCTTATGACCAGGTCACGATGCACGTCTGAACTGCCCGATACCACGTCTGCGTAGGATCGTCCCTGCAGTCCCTTCGGCTGCTTGAGACCAGCGAGATCGCAGACCGTCGGGAACAGATCGCAGGGCTGTACCATCGCGGGAGTGGTCGTTCCCGGTCGTTTGCATTCAGGGTGCCGGATCATCAGCGGCTGATGGGTCATCTCCTCATACAGCTGGCCAAAATCACCCCACGGCTTGCCCTGGAGACCGTGATCACCAAAGTAGTGGCCGTGATCGGACATCAGCACCACCATCGTATCCTCGTTCAGTCCCAGAATGTCGACCGTATCCAGCAGGTGACCCAGCCAGCGGTCCACCATCGTTACTTCGGCAGCGTAGAGCGCCTTTACGTGATTCAGCTCGGCGTCAGACATGAAATTACTCAGACCATAGCAGGGATAGATTATTTCATCACCCTCGTAGCCAGGATCGTATTGATCGACGTAGTACTGGGGTGGATCCCACGGCTCGTGCGGGTCCCAGCTGTCGACCCATAGGATAAAGTGGTCGCGCGTGTAGTTCCGTTCTAACCAGTGAACGGCCTCGTTCATCGTCCGTGCGACCAGGTAGTCGGACTCGAAGCGACGGCGTGACTGGTTCGCCAGGTATCTTCTCAAGCCTGGTGCCTTCACCTTGTGTTCCGCAGCAGGCAGGGGGATGTCGATCAGACCATCCGAAATCCAGGGCTCTCCTCCCTGCCCCCGGATCCACTCGATAGATCCGAATCCCCTATCCAGATAAGAGCCTTGAGTCATGAACATCGGCGTATCGAACACCAGACCCGTGGTGTAGCCAGCCTTTCGAAACGTCTCCGCCATCGTCGGCAGATTCCGTTCCATCTCATCCCAGGTGTTGAACGGATGTCCCCAGCGTCCCGTGAACAGGTCACGTCTGCAGGGCAACGTTGGAAAAGAGCCGACATACGCGTTCTCGAACAGGAGTGACTGTCCTGCAAATCGGTCCATATTCGGTGTCTTCGCGTTGGCTTCTCCTCCCGCATAGGCACCGACGTAGTCAGTGCGTAAAGTGTCCATCATAACGCAGATCAAGTTCATCCTTACCTCGCTGGATTGATACGACCCGTGAATCCTCAGTAGTTAAGTCAGCGCCCCTTGTAGCCGCAGGGAACCGTTGATTGGGCGCCTACCCGCCGTCGGTGCTTCGGTCCTGATCCACGCACGCCAGTGGTGTCACCCCTTCGTACCTCTTAAATATCCGGTAGAAGTGAGCGAGATCGCCAAATCCACTCGCATAGGCAGCCCCGGTGACTGTGTATCCGCCAGACTGAAGCAGCGCCTGCGCGGCGATTGCATCGATCGCAGGCGACGTTGGCCTATCGTATCCGTAGGACCCAAGATGATCAGGTCACAGACTGTCGATATCGAAGTAGATAATCCGCATATCGTATAATACCGGGAATTCTGCACCCCGTAAAATCCAAAAACAACCAATCTTGCCGCCCTAAAGTGCTGTATTGACAGGATTTGATAGAGCGCCTACATTTTAAACTCATAACCTTCAGGGAACCTAATGGCATGAAAAGCGACTGGAAAAAGTACCTGGCTGTCGTTCTGCCGATCTCGATCGCGGCGGTCGCTCTGGGTGCCTATGTTCCCGAGTTGAGACAGCTCGTCCTGCTGTTCTTCTATTCGATGCCGGCCAATTCATTCGTTCCGGTGCCGCACGAACTCGGCATGATCTACTTTGGCCAGTACTATTCGCCGGTGATCGTGGCGCTGGTTGCCGCTGCCGGCACGGTGATGGTCTGTTTTGTCGACTACCAGGCAATGAACTTCGCGTTCGGTCTCAAGCACCTGCGCAAGGTCAAAGAGAGTGATCTCTACCGGGGCGCGATCCAGTATTTCCTCAAAGCTCCGTTTGTCAGCCTCGTCGTCGCGGCAGCTATGCCGTTCATTCCCTTCTATCTCTTCCGCGTATTGAGTCCAACAGCCGGCTACCCGCTTCGCCGATATATGATGGCAATCTTCATCGGCCGGCTCCCGAGATACTACGTCTTCGCCCTTATGGGCGCCACTTTGGAGCTCCCCAGTCTGGCGATTGCGCTCGTCCTCATCCTGGGCGCCTGCTGGTTGCTGTACAAACGTGTCAGTCGCCACCTGATCGGCATTGCCCGGGGAGAGGAAGAGCCGGAGGTCGTGGATACAGTAACGATTTCGAACCCGGAGGAAAGCGTTACGGCCTAGACAACACGGGGTTCCAAAATGAAAGGCGATCACCTTCAGAGGTGATCGCCTTTCATTTTGCTATTGTAGAAGACCAGGTCGGGCCGGACAGCTACACCAGGGAGCGAGGTCCCGCCTCTACGTACCGAAGCCTTCTACGAAGATCAGGAAGTCCGGGAAGTCGACTGCGCCGCTGCCGTCGAGATCGAAACGGTTGTCGGCATCAGGATTCCCGAATGCCTCGGCAAACATCAGAAAATCACCAAAATCTACGGCGCCGTTTCCGTCAAAATCGCCGGGCACCGCCGTTCCCTGAATCGTGATGGCAAGCGTGTCGACGAGCCCCCCCGGGTCGGCAAGCTGGAGCATCAGCGATGCTGTACCGTTCCAGCCAGCCATCGAAGTCAGGGTTAATTCGGTGCCGGACACGTTCGCGTGCAAGCTATCTCCCATGACCAGCGCGAACCACAGCAGCGTGCCAGGTTCGTCGTCAACATCTCTCCCCACCAACTCCAGCCGAACCGCTTCATCTCCCACCGTGAGCGTATCCGGAAAAGAGGTATCCGTGATGTCAGGGGCATCATTGACCGGCGTCACCGTCAGGGTGATTTGACCGGCATCCTCGCCCCCCCCAGGATCGGTTACCGTCAGCAACCCGGACACCGCACCTGCAAAGTCGTCTGGAGTGATAAACCGAAGACTGTCCCCATCAACGAAGGCTGTTGTCGCAGAATCATCCATCGCAACGACATAGACAAGCCGAGCCATTGGCGACTCGTCCGACACAAGATCGGCCAGCAGAACGGCCGGTCCTCCATCCTCCTCGATCTCGAAATTGTCCAGTCCTCTGAGCTTCGGGGGCAGATCCTGATAAACTGCACCGACTGTGGCGGCGATGGTAACGGACTCCCCATCTCGGTCTGATGTCGTATACAGGCTCGAGAAACCTACTGCAAGATCCTGGAGCACACGGATAGATGAAGTTCCACTCACGCTACCGACCAGAACATACTGCACCGAGAAGACCCGTCCGGAAACCTGGGAACCGATAAGATCAACCTCGGCAAAGTGAATCACGCTGGTCGACCCATCGAAAACAATGATTGAGTCTGCAAACACCTGGCCAAACACACCTGCAGACACGACGGGCTGATTTCCGGGTGAGGCGAGATCGGTATCGACGGGCAGAAACACGGCGGGATCGTAGGCAAGAAACAGCTCAAAGCCGGTCAGGACTTCGCCCTCGGAATCAAGCGACACATCGAGGGCAACAGTATCCGCCAGACCTGCGTAGAAGACAGAGTCGCCGTCGGCCGTACGCACGGAGACGGTCAGCCCGAACACGGGCGCGTTCAGGACTATGCCCAGAAGCAGAATGCATACGAAGTGAAGCAACACGAGTCCCGTCTAGGGGTGGGACATTGGGTGTTCGGCGATCAGCGCAGCAGGATGGCCTTGCGAACGTCTATGTGATGGCCGGCTCTGAATCGATACAGATAGACCCCGGAGGAAACTTCCCTTCCCGAATGGTCACGGCCATCCCAGATCACTTCATACCGACCGACATCCTGCGCCTCGTCGATCAGCAACCGCACCTCCTGACCCAGCGTCGAGTAGACCGTGATCCTGACGTGCTCCGGCGTTCGCAGTTGATAAGGGATAAGGGTTGCCGGGTTGAACGGATTCGGGATGTTCTGGCGAAGCGCGGTTTCAAGAACGGGTGAACGATCGATTATGTTTACCGGAGACCCCAGCCCCGGGATGGCAACCCCCGAGGGATCGAGAAACCGAATGCGCTCCAGCCGGATGACATCGGGCAACACATCTCCTATCCGGACCGAGAAAAGCGACCCATCGTCGTCGAACATTGCGCCCCCACGAAGAACCGATGCTACGCGTGTAATCGAGTCCTCGCCACGGACGAGATGCCTAGACAACTGGAGCACTTCACCCGCCTCGAAGAATGCCTCTCCCTCGATTGCGGCCGCCTTCCCGACCGGTAGCACAATGTCAACGCTGAATCCGGCTATTGATCCGGCATCCTTCACGTAGACTGTGTGGCCATCTGTCTCTTCAGCGGATGAAGCAATAAAGAGCTCTCCCCGGGGTGCCAGAGGCTTTGTTGGGACTGCCGGCCCCAGGCCCATTTCCCCGAAATTGGACTGAAGCAGGCCGAAATCAGCAAGATTGACGATCCCATCTCCATTGAAGTCGGCCGACCACCCGGCACTCTTGACCGCGAACCCGGACTGGCCGAAGGTGGACCCGACCAACCCGAAGTCAGCAAGATCGACCTGGTTGTCATCGTTCGCGTCGCCGGCTCGAAGCTCCGTGGACATGAAGGAAGTGTCGATACCAACCCACGAAAAAACCGCGTTCCCGGACACACCCGTAGAGTCGTTCACAACCAGACTGTCCGTTGAGATCCGGGCCCGCAGGTAGTGGAAGGTTTTCGCAAACAGACCATACGTCCCACCAGGCACCTGCTCGAGTACAAACGAGCCGTCTGCCCCGAGTTGGAGCTGTACGCCGGTTCGCGTCAGATCCAGATCGTTCGGTGGCTGATAGGCGACCGAACCAGCCAGTGCTGTTCCTGTCCCGGCAGAATCATTTTGCGTCAGATCGAAACGGGCTTCCACATCCAGATTATCGCTACGCCCCTGGAACGTGAGTGCACCACGGACCTTGTGATTCTGTATCACCAGAGTTGCGGCAGGAGTGATAAAGGGCAGGATCAACGCGCCAACGGAGTCGGTCAGGGCCGACTGTCGCACAGTCGAGGTATCGTTCACGACGCGAATTCGTGTTGTCGTATCACGCAGCGTAACGAACCGCAGCGTACCGAGCGACGCGGCTTCCGATCCCAAATCCGGCAGAAAACCGAAAGTCAGATCGATCTGCCCGGTACCCGATGTCGTCGTCGTATCCACTCGATTCTGAAGTACGATCGCCTGAGCCAACAGCGTCGTATCTACAGCAAAGGGCTGTATACCCGAATCGACGGCATCCGCACCCAGAAGTGTCAGCGCCCGCGTGTCGTAGTCCACAAAAAGCGAGAGTCCCGAAGGTTTGTGATCAATAGACGTCACTCGGGCCGTCACTTCAATCGTGTCCTGAATGTGGAGCGGGCTGTTCTGAGAAAAAGCGAAGTCGAAGAACGGTTGGGGAACCGACGATGCGTTCACCGTGTCCGACGATGCGGACTGGACGGAGCTCCCGTTCTCGGACAGGATGTAGTAGTAATGTGCCGTCCCGACAGTTGCCGCCGTATCGGTGTAAGTCCGGCTGACAAAGACGCTGTCGCGAACGCTCGTCGTCGATGTATCCAACGACGCCAGAAGCGAGTAGGGCCCTGCGGAATCGGTTGCGCGCATCACGCGATACATCGTGATCCGTCCCGTTGTTTCATCGACATTCGGACGCCGCCACGTCAGTGTAATGCGCCCACCGAGGTCGCTCTGTGTATCCGCGGCGACAAGATCGCGAGGTGGCGCCGGTGTCTTGATATCCTGAGCGATCGGGTTCGCATAGAACAGCAGCCCATTGTCGGCCGGCCGGGCAAGTGCAAGATCTGCAATATCATCGCCGTCCAGATCGCCGCTCGCGCCGACTCCCAGCCCTGCATGTACGCCGACTACGACAGAATCGGTATAGACACCGTTTGCGTCGTTTATCAGCACCGTAATGTCCCCGTTCCCGAGCGGGGTCAGCAGATCGAGATAGCCGTCCTCATCCAGATCGACCACGGTCAGCGAAGTCACCGTATCGGCGATCGCAACCTGTGCAGAGTCGCCGAAACTGCCATCTCCCAAGTTGTTCCAGATGCGAACGGTCTGATCACTCGCCGCGGCAGCGAAATCTACGTCACCGTCAATGTCGAAATCACCGGGTTGCAGATGCGTGGGCGTCCCCGTCAACACCAGCGACGGGTCTACCTGGAAGGTCGCATTCCCCAGATTCCGTAACAGGGTGACCGAACCGTCAGAGCTGGACACGAGCAGATCCGTGATCCCGTCACCGTTGAAATCAGCAGCCACCATCGACGTCGGATTTGCCGGGCCGGTGATCAGCTTTGGCGCACCAAAGCTCCCGAGCCCATCGTTCAGGTAGATCGTGATCGTCCCGGTCACATCGTCCGTCACGGCAATGTCGCTGTCCTGGTCTGTATCCATGTCGGCGACAACCAGCTCCGTCACCGATCTCCCGACAAAAATCTCCGTCGATGTCGAAAACGTTCCCGTACTGTCGTTGAACAGGATTGCAACCGTCTGCTGCAGCCGGTTACCGATGATCACATCCGTGTCACCGTCTCCTTCGAGATCTCCTGAGGCAAACACCGTAGGTTCGGCGCCAGTTGAATAGGATGTCGTCGTAAACGTCGCGCCCCGTGATCCGTTCAACATCACCTGTACCGACTGTGCACCGACATTCGCAACAACCAGATCGGCGATCGTATCCGCGTCCACGTCGATCGTCGCGAGCACGAGCGGAGTAACTCCGGTCGTGAAGAAGGACACCGAGTCCAATCCTGCCTGCTTCAGTCTGTATATGTCGTCAAGGCCCGCGTAGACGACATTCGCGCTGTCGGGGTGGACGAACAGGTCATTGACCGCCACCGCCGCACCAAGGTCCAGCGTCACGTCGAGCCAGATCAACCCACGGTCTGGCGACTTGTAGACCTCGCCGTTGTCGGACCCGGCATACATCACCGTCGGGTTGGATGGTGAAATCGCCAGGCTCTCGATATTGAGATTCGTGATACCCGTGTTCTGTGCGGTCCAAGTGCTTCCAGCATCGGATGTCACAAAGATTCCGCCACCCATCGTCGATGCATAGGCCGTCGATGCGAATTCAGGACTCGCTACGATTGCGGTCATATCGAGGTCCGTGAGGCCTACGTTCGGAATGGACCACGTGGCCCCCCGATCAAGTGACCGATAGACACCATCAGTCGGCACGCCCACAAGGAGCGTATCTGTTGACAGGGGCATCACAGCAAAGCCCAGAGCGTTGACACCACTGACCGTATCGATCTGTGCGTCGCTCCAGGTTGAACCTGCGTCGTCCGAAATGAACAGTGTGAGTCCCGTCGACGCGTACAGACGCGTAGTGTCTGCCGGATCGAACACGATATTCCAGGTCGTATAGGGCCCGACGAGCGCGGTCGCCGCCCACGTCACCCCACGATCAACGGATTTGAACGCGCCTGTATTCTGAGAACCAGCATAGAGGACACTTGGGTTCAACGGGTTGTAAGTAATCCCATAAACAGCCTGATTGATGGTCGTCCCGGCGTTTGCGATCTCCGTCCACGTGAGTGTCGTATTCAGGCTCTGATAGATGGATCCTGGCGTCGTTCCCGCAAGAACCGTGTCCGGCTGTGTTGGGTCGAGAATCACCGAATGCACGGTGTGGGGGCCGCCCACGAGCGCTGTGGACACCCAGGTGTTGGAGGAGTTTGACTGGGCGCTGGTGTCGAGAGGCTGGAGGGCGATGATCGAGAGGATCATCGCGATTTTAAGCCGGTTCTGTGTCATAGAAGCATGCTAGACGCTCGATCCGAAGATCGCCGCAAAGGCGAGAAAATCAGAAAAATCGATCGTATTGTTACCGTCAAGATCGCCAATCAGATTGTAGTTCTGGTGACCAACGCTGGTGTTGTATGCCCCGGAGAATGCCAGGAAGTCGATGAAGTCAATCGTCAGGTTCCCGTCAAAATCTCCCGGATTG
>CAYYGZ010000061.1:0-20664 GCA_964471275.1 uncultured bacterium
ATTGCGGATTCACATCCGGCCGTTCGCGCGAGATGGATGTCCGCTGTGCAGTCGATGAAGGCTGTCGCTTCGACTGTGATAGGGCCATCCGGCGTGTCAACGTCGATGGAATCGATTCTGCCTGCGGAGCGGATAACGTTAGTGAAGGTGCCGGAGAGGAGAAGCTCGCATCCGGACGATCTGATGGTGTCGAGCATTACTGTGTTCAAGGCACTGGGCTCGAATACGACAGCCGTGCCGCACCGTCGGCTCAAGGTCAGACGATAATCGGTATAGGCCGATCGATCGTAGATCCCCCAAGGCCGGTCCGGATGATATTTTTCGGTCCGCGTCTGGATCGTTACCGCGTCGGGAAGGGCCCGCAGCTTCTCATAGAGTTCAGACGGCAGCCCGGTTGCTCCCGCGACCGGCTCGTAGTTATTCACCCCAGCTCGCTTGCTCGTACCACCGAGCCCTGATGATGCCTCGATCAGAAGCGTTCTGGCACCGTGGCGGGCAGCAGAAACCGCAGCACCAACACCCCCGCTGCCACCGCCAACGACACAAACATCTGGTTTGTGAATTTTGCTCAAGTAATTGTAAAATTTGAAATTGCGCGAGAATGTGAATTCTGTTATTGTCAACTGCGACCGCAAGATATGACTTTTTCAGATGAACACAAGGAGCGGTAAATGGCTCGGAAGTACAATGTCTATGGCGTTGGCAATGCGCTGGTGGATGTGCAATATCAGGTCAGCGAGGCATACATCGAGAGGATGGATGTCGGAATGGGGACGATGACCCTGGTCGATGAGGCCCGTCAGACTGAGTTGATCGGGAACGTCGAGAACGAGCCGCTGGAGCGAGCATCGGGTGGGTCGGCCGCGAACACTGTTATCGGCGTCACGAATTTCGGCGGATCAGCCTACTACGGGTGCAAGGTCGGCACAGACGAGCCTGGGGATTTCTATCTGAATGATCTGATGGCGGCCGGTGTCGACTCCAACCCGAACAATCGCGCCGAGGGGGTCACGGGGCAGTGTGTCGTCCTCATCGGTCCCGACGGAGAGCGGAGTCTGAACACTTTCCTCGGAATCACGGCCGAATTCAGCCCGGACGAAGTTGAACCCGGAATCGTCGCGGATAGTGACATTGTCTATATCGAAGGCTATCTGCTGGCCTCGGACAGCGGATTCGAGGCCTCCCTGAGAGCACAGGAGCTTGCCAAAGCAAACAACGCGAAGGTTGCCCTAACGCTCAGCGACGTGTTCATCGTGAGTGCATTCAAGGAGCGTATCGATGAGATCTTCTGGAATGGTGTCGACCTGCTGTTCGGAAACGAAGCCGAAGCGATGGCATACACGGATCGGTCAGACGTTATCGGCGCCTGCCAGGTTCTGGGAAAGGCTGTGAAAGACTTTGCCATTACCCTGGGCAGCGAGGGTGTTCTGGTGACAGAGGGCGGGAACGTGAAGACCGTTGACGGGATGCCAGTGGACGTGGTCGACACAAATGGTGCAGGCGATGCCTTTGCGGGGACGTTTCTCTACGGTGTTACGAATGGGTATTCACCCACGGATGCCGGGAAGCTCGGGTGCTACGCTGGATCGCAGGTGGTGTCGAAGTTTGGGCCGCGACTGGGGCAGGATATGAGTGGGAAAATCGGGGAGATTCTGGCAAGTGGCAAGAGGGAGTCGGTGTGAGCAGTCATCCTGCGGGACGGGTGACTCAGATCTGGATTATCTTCACAAAGTCCCTCCGCCTGAGCAGTTTCGGTGAGCGGGGGTGCCGGGCCCGGAGGGATTCTTCCCAGGGCTCAGGATGACAGGGATACTCGATGCCCTATCTATATGACTTCAGGGTGTCGTCGTCCCCAGGCGTTCTGGCCAAACTTTAGGTTTCCTTCGTGAATGACCGCGTTTTCCTCGTTTGCGTGCGCGAACCAGTTGTTCCTGACCAAGATCGGCTCTTCCGGTATGCCTCGAATCATGATTGACGGCTTCCGGCACCAGAATGTGTTGTTGGCGTAAGCCACGTTCGTACCCGCAGTATCCGTCCCGTCCTTCCGGTCTCTACCTCCGTGCATGTCAAAGCAGTGACTCAGTGACGTACCCACCTCCACGTTGTGTCTGGCGACATAGCCGCAGCCTGGGCTTCCTGTCCCTGCGATCGAGTGTCGGTTGTGGTTGAATCGATTCCGCTCGATCACACTGTGTGCAATGCTGTGACTGACTCCGTATCCGAGGCCTTGATACTGGTTGTGATGGATGAAGTTGTGGTGGACGTGGTGGCCGGTGCCTTCGACGAGATGGATGGAAGCGTGACTCCATCCGGCGAGTTCGCAGTTGTCGACCGTCAGGTTCCCGTGATCGGTCTGGATGCCGTCGGATGTGGGGAAGCGATAGTAGTATTCGTGCCCACGACCCTCTTTGAAACACCTCGCGTGGTGATCGAGGCTCCTTCGCGGGTTCGGGCCGGCGATTCTGAGACCCGTGACTCGAACGCCTGGACCCAGAGGGCGAATAAGCGGCTTTGTTTCGAAAGCTTCACTGGTTATGAGCGCACCGCGAGAACCGTTTCGACCTCGATCGCTCGCAAGCGTCACACCCGGTGGGATCTCAAGGACCAGCTGATTGATATACACACGTTCGGTGCACTCTAGCGTCGTGTCGCCCGGCACGAAGATGACATCGCCAGACTTGCTCGATTGCAGCGCTACCAGGAGGGCATCCAACGTGTCGACCCGCCGGGTCGGTCTCGGGTAACTCCTGTAACCTACCCCGCCCCCAATTGGACCGAAACGATCCGGCTTCGCTCCGAAGGACTTGCCTGCCAGTTGAACCGCTGTGTTCGGCAGCAGCTTCTCTCTGTGACCAAAGAGCCCCATCAGTCCTCCAATCCTAGAATTGTGTTAGCCGATCCACAGGCGATTCGAGTAAGCAGATCCTCGTCAACTCCCAGGGTCGCAAGCTTGACGAGAGCGGAAGCTACATACGAGAAGGGCTGATGTGTGCCGAACACGAAGTGGCCAGCACCACCTTCCTCAATCATGACCGCAAGGTCGCAATTGTTCGTCATATCCCAGTGTAGCCCGTAATGAATTTCCGCCAGCGACAGATCGACAAACCAGTTCGCGTCACGCACATTTTGGCGACGCCACAGTTCGGAACGAGAGATTCCTCGTGCATTGTTGACGACGAATGTCGCTTCGGGAAATTGCTCGATTACATCTGCGATGACGTCGAATTCCAGATCTGATCCCGGGTCCATCCAGTGACGCTCACGGATATCCTCTATACGATGAGGGATGAAGACCGGAAGCCCGGCGGACACAATCGCTTCGACAAGAGCCGTGCCTACCGGTCCGTTCAGGCGATAGCCCTGAATCTGGGGCGCCAACCGGATTCCTCGTGCGCCGGCATCCAAACAGCGAGCCAGATCCTGTTCCCACTTGGGATATGTCGGCGAGACCGTGGGCAGCGGGATCAACCTGTCACGGTGCTCCTCCGTATCAGCGAAGAGCCGATCGTTGGCGGGTTGGGCGTTGCGGTGGTAGGAGGCCTCGATCGACGAAACGGCAGCTCTTGCGATCCCGAAGCGATCCATGCGCGCGAGCAGCAGTGCGGGCGTGGCGGTTACGGAGCGGAACGGGTATGACCCGAGCCAGGCGTTGAGATCCGTAAGGCCCTTCCCCGGAGTATCGCCTCCCCAGTCGGGTAGTGAGTAGGGAGTCGTGTCCCTCATCTCGCCAGCCTGTAAAGATCTCTTGACGACCGCATCCGTGCTGGGACGTGTTGGACTGATGCCCTGGGCGTTCAGGATACGTTCGGCGTTGCCCCACCAGATCAGCTTGCGCTCCTCGTCGGTGATGTCGGCCTCGATGACCTTTCCGACACAGCCAGCCATCGTGCCGTCGGTTCCGAAGAGGATACGCTCCGCGCCAAGCTCCTCGACGCCGAACCCGACCTGATCGTAGTCCAGGTTGCTGCCGCTGATGTCGATGTAGAGGTTTGGTGATCCATCCCGCATTGCCCGGATGGTGTATTCCCAGTCGCCGCCGCCGCCAACGTGGGCGTGATACATAATTGCATCAGGATACCGTTCGTTGGCTTCGGCAAAGTGGATGCCGTGCGAGATCAAGGGCTGACCGGCTTTGTGGTCGGTGACAGGCGCTCCTGCGTGTTCCAGGATAGGTACCTGACGCTCTACGGCGAGCTCGATGATGGGGCGTACGATGGGGTCGTTAATGCGGTATTGGTTGTAGAGTTTGATGCCGATCATACCGGCATCCAGACATCGCTCGATTTCGGCGATCGCGTCGGGACCGGGAATGGCGAAACAGAAGCCCCGGATCCGGTCAGGGTGACGTTTCATGGCCGATAGGACTGCTTTGTTCTCGGCACGTACGGCTTCGATCGGCTTCAGACGACCACCGACAATGGGAGACGAGGACCATGTCTCGGTGATGCCGAGCCGGTCGGAACAGGAGACAAGCAGGTCGGATGATGCGGCCCAATCGTCAGAGCGGAAGACGTGGCTGTGGACGTCGATCTTGGGGGTCAGCAGGCCTCGTTGGATTTTTATCATTTCAGTTCACTCGGTTCATTTCGATTTACGTCATCCTGAGCGTCAGCGAAGGATCTCGGCGCCTGCGCCGAGCGCAACCGAGGCGAGTTCGTGTTATTGTTCATAGAAAGATGGTCAGTCGTGTCCGAAAGAGGTGGGGGATCAGACGAGATGGTTCAGAACAGGGAGAGATCCTTCACCTTCGGTGCAGGATGACGGGTGTACGGGTCGGGATGGTCTATGACACTCTGAAAGTCGCCACGCGTTCTTCGCTTTCCTTGTAGCCGATCCGGATGGCTTTGGCACGCACGGTATGCTCTCCCGGCGGTAGTCTCAGCGGGCCGGAGTAGAGCTTCCAGTGGACGTCTTCACCTCGTTCAAGCGTGTAGCCGATCGAAGCGCCCTGTGTCCCGACATGCATCTGCAGAAGCATCGGTGCCGTATATGCGCCTCCGGTTGGCGCCGACTCGTCGCCGATGTGCCCGGGGTCGATTGGGATAAATGTCGGTATACCGGTCGTCGGCTGTTCCTTGTTGGGCCAGCGACTGTCGACCATCTCGTCCTCGGACAGGTCCCCCGCATCACCCACATCCTCTCGCCACGCGTCCATTTCCTGTCGCATCCGGTTCAGTATTGTCCAGTGTGCACGGTCCTCGGCGAGATTATCTATCTCCCACGGATCGTTCTCGGTGTCATAAAGCTCTTCTGGTGGTCGCGTCGACTGCATCATCAGTTTCTGAGAGCCCTCGAGCGCGTCTTCCCGATGTAGACGCCACATTTCCTGAAGCATGGGATGTCGGTTACTGTAAGGAATCCAGAGGAGATACGGCTTCTCAGGACAGAAATTCCGGATGTACTTATACCGGCTGTCCCTGACCGCGCGGACCATGTCGTAGGCCTCATCGTGGCGATCCCGAGCTGCGTATACATACTCGCGCTCAACGGCCACATCGCCCAGGAATGGCTGTCCCTGGATGTGTGTGGGGATGGGTACACCAGCGAGTGACAGCAAGGTCGGACCGAGGTCGATCATGCTGACCAGGTCTGCTGAGACTTCACCGGCTTCGATCGTTCCCGGCCACCGGACGATGAGTGGCACATTGATGCCTCGGTCGTAGGGCCAGCGTTTGCCTCTGGGAAGTCCCTCGCCGTGATCGCTCCAGATGAAGACAATCGTGTTGTCGGCGAGTCCATCCTCCTCCAGCTGAGTGAGGATGTCGCCCACGATCTTGTCCGAGCGCTCCAGGTTGTCGTATTGGCGCGCGAGCGCGACACGACAGGGCTCGGTATCCGGAACATACGGGGGTAGCTCGACATCATCCGGATCCGTATCGAGATCCGAACGTCTCCCCGTGCCCATGTATGCAGCGTCCGTCTTCCGGAATTCCTCGTCCCACATGCCACTTTCGTGCGTTAGCGTCGGGTTGAAAACTGCGAAGAAGGGCTGGTCAGGACTTGCGCGGTTCCGCCAGTGCCCGTGGTTTCCGAGCTCGTCCCAGGCGGTGAAGGGCGGCGTAAACTGATAGTCCGTCTTTGAGTTGTTTGTGCAGAAATAGCCGTTCGCCCTCAGGTATTCTGTGAATGTCTTTACGTAGTGTGCAGGGACGCCTGAATAAGGGGTCGGGAGCTCGGGTGAATTGGGGTTGGTGTGAGACGTGCGCATGTGGTGCGTGCCCATCGATGTCTGGTAGACCCCCGTGATGATGGCCGAGCGACTGGGCGCACAGACTCCGGCTGTGGAGAAGGCGTGCGTATAGCGTCGGCCTTCACCGGCCAGGCTGTCGAGGTTCGGTGTGCGTGCAACCGTGTCGCCATAGCAGCCGAACCGCGGACTCGTGTCTTCAAGCGATATCCAGAGGAAATTCGGTTTCATTGTTCTGTCCTTGCGAGCGAATAGCCGCCACGACGTGCGGAAAGGGGTCCCGTGATCAGGTACTCTCTGGTGTCCAGAGCGTCGCGCCAATGTAGCGTTCTCCCTCGGGCGTGTCGTTCCAGTAGTAGCAGGTGACGACCTGGCCATCGGCATTCTGAACGGTTCGCGGGTAGCCGATGTCGGGATTCCCTCCTCCCATCCTCAGGACGATCTGGTCAGACCACGACGATCCGTTATCCCTGCTGAGCTGGGCGTAGATGTTGAAGGGATCTGCCCGGTAGCCATATATCAAGCAGATCCTGCCATCTGCGAGCCGGGTCAGGGTGGGAGGGTTTCCCCCGCTCCCCGTGTCTTCAACCGGTGTGTTCAGGTGCATCCAGCTTCCGCCGTTGTCGGTCGATTTCCAGACGTCGATCCAGTGTCGCGATGTCTGGAAATCCTCAAGCCGTTCACAGCAGCGTATGGCGACGATGATGTTTTTGTCTGATACACGCAGGCTTGCCGGCATAATGTTGAAGCCCTGCGGCTCTGGACCGACGAATGAGAGGAAGTCGAAGGACGTGCCCCCATCTGTGGATCGAGAGGCAAAGACACGTCCTTCCTTGCCGTTGGCCTTGTTCGCGGTCAGAAAGAGGGTGCAGGTTTGGTTGTTGTCGATGAGGTAATCGGTTCGCGCGGCGATTCCCGTCTGGCCGTATGTGGGGAGGGCATAGGGGCCCTGCCAGGTATGGCAGCGATCGTTCGATGTGTAGAAGAACGAGGAACAACCCTCTCTGAGTCCCGTCTTTGCACACATAAGGGCGAAGTCGGGATGGGTGAAGTCGATGCCGCCGGGACACGGCCGAGGCGCGTCTTCCCCGTCCAACGCAGACCCGACCTTGTGGACGTCCTCAACGTGTTCGTCTGCAGACAGACCCTTGCCGCCCGGAGACTTCAGATCCGGATCCGTAATCTCCCACGTGCGGCCGCCGTCCATACTGCGTGCCTGCTTGGTGACAAAGGGTCTCGACTTGTCGCGTGCGTGGAATCCGCCGGCCAGGTCTATGTAGCCCAGCGTGAAGCTCAAGACGATTTCGTTTCCCCACGACCAGATGCCGTAGTTGGCGGGCCAGCCGGCAAAGCGACCGGGTTCGCGGTAGATCTCGATGTGGTCTACATTCATGTGCCACTCTCCGGGATATGTTCGACGGATCCCATCCAGAATCCAATGCGTTCGCGGTTCCACGTGTATGTGATTGCCATACCTACTCGTGTTGGGACGATGGCAGGGCAGGAGTGGTTTCCATCATCCGTATCGATATCGAGGCGGCGTGACCACATCTTCTCAGTTCCGACAGGTCATCGCGACGCGATTCACGATTGATCGTCCAACCCTGGGGTTCGGTCCCGGAGTCCGTCTTCGCTACATTCTCGACGGACAATTCGCGCGGCCGCACCCCCGGCTAGTGGCGGTCGTCCCGTTCCGGGGCTGAGACCGATCCAGATTCGTGGCCGTGTAATCAACGGTGTGTAGAGGATGCAGCGATCCCAAATTAACCTTACATGCTGGCTCCATGTGTCAACACCATTGTGACACTGGGCACTCCGGCTCCGTGTATGTTTGCTCCCTTGGAATGACGTTGGTCGGTTTGTTGAAACGCTCAGGCTAGAAAATCTGACGTTCATCCCAGACTAGTGCCTTCCGGGTGGCGTCGTAGTTGGGTCTGGCAGAAAGGCAACTCGTGCGAAAGGCGTCCAGATCAGCTACTTCGGTTGTGTCTGCGCAACGACAGATCCACGCTACGTTTCGGGATCGAGCAACCAGATCACGGTTGATAAGGATATCACTGAGAAGTTTCGTCGGTTCACTGCACCAGAGTCCGACAAACCCATTTCCGAGACGTCCCAGATACCAGCCCCCATCCTCTACGACCATTTCATCGAAAGTATCGGCCGGCCAATGTGCGTGAGTGAAGGAGACGGGGTGCTGTAACGGTATGTCGTAGGCCACAAAGACGGTAGAATCCAGTTGCGTGACGGCAGGACGTATCCCGTTGCCATACCAGTAGCCCGGACGACCGATACCGCTGTCAGAGACCGTTCCCGGATGATTCACGAACACGTGACAGTCCTTCGAGAGCGATGCGTGCCAGAGCAATTCCTGATACCCCCGCGTACCCGCAACCATCGGAGACTCTTCGTCGACCTGGACACTCGACATCGCATAGTGTGAGGACTTGTGCAACTGGATACACTGGTTCGCCTGATGGTAGGTTCGCTTGATCTGTCGGTTGATCAGGGCGGTCAGGTCAGTCGGTGGTGAGTAGGTTCGGGATGTTGCCATAAAGGACGACCAGGGGTCGATCGCTTCGACGACGGGTTCACCCAGCACGAATGACAGGAGGCCCTGCGAGGCGGACGTGTGCGGATGCAGGACGGAACGATAAACCCGTCCCTGGGGTCCACTCGTCACCCCGTCAAAGGTGTGTTCGGACAGCTGGCGAAGTAGTCGGTCGAGGAGGGTTGAGGCACTCGTGCGGACCCCCCCGTCATCGGAAAGGTCGGCGAGGTTCAGGAGGGCAGCGGCAGTGATGGGTGAGTAACTCGCACTCAGATACTCGGTGAATCCCTGGGCGTGTTTTTCGTCCAGCCATTCCTGGCAACGCTTCCGTCCCAGATCCCGCTGCTCTGTTCCCTTGCGTCCGGATGCGCTGAACGTCTCCTCAGGGAAGAGCGCGCCCGCAAGATACTGGCAGCTGTGAAACAGGATCGTGTGATTCTCGCTCCCGAAGGCCATGGCATCGTTGCCTTCCTCATCTTTCCAGAAGCGGAACCCAAGCGCCGTCATACGAATCATATTCCGCTGTTCCGGATGGCCCCACTCGAGGGCGTGCAGGCGAAGCAATGCGGCCAATCGAAAATCAGCACAGTCAAGACGTTCCGAAACGTGCTCAAGCCCATCCCGGAGTGCTGCTTCATCGGCCTCCTTCTCCTCGCGCCCCAGGGCAGATCTCGCAAGGATGCCGAACAGCGACTGAGTGGGCTCGCCGGCAGGTGTCGTGGCAATCTGCTCGAGGTATCCGGTTCGGAAATTCTCGAGGCTCTCACCGGGAAATGACATCGGGAGATTTGCAGGGATCTCGAAGGAGCGACCGAGGCGCTGGCCCTCGACACGCGCTTCTACGCGGCAGGCGAAGACATCCTCTTCGTGCCAGGAGACCTGCTTCTCCCCCGCCAACCACGAACGCTGCTGGCTTTGAGTCGGTCGATCGAGTGTGACTTCGACGGGACAGGGCTGCGGAGTCAATCCGACGACGGTCGATGTTGTTGCCGACAGACCGTCAAGCCATCTGCTGGCCTTGACCAGCGAGGCGGTGGCTGCCGAATTACCCGGGATGGCGACCTTTAGCCCGGCGGCAAAGTCCAGCAGCTGCAAGGCGAACAAGAAAGGTGTGTCACGGACCGCGAGTTCCTGCAACTGAATCATCAGCCGATTTTGCCCGGATTTCAAGGCCAGGACAACAGTCGGCGCTGAGGAAACTTTCTTCCTGCCGGTCCGCGAATAGCGTGTTCGGTGTTCGCTGTCCTGCCAGAGGTCGATCGTATTGGCTGTCCACAGTCGAGCCGGTACTTCCTGGGATTTGTTGGAGACGAGGAGCGTCGATGCGTAGAGCGAGAGTTTGCCGAGACGGTGGTGGAACGATCCCTGATCCAGGTACGTGTTCCGGCCCGGATGGTGGAATCGCCAGGTCTTGCCCTCAGGAGCGGGCCCACCCAGGCTGGCCATCGCAGGCGGCGCAGAAGGCACATCAGACAGGATGTCCGATCGCAACGTCTCTTCGTTTTCCTCAGAACCGGTGTAAGGGGAGAGGTAGGGACCTGTGTGAACCCAGTGTCGAACATATCCCTCGTCATCCGGTTGGAAGGCATCGGTCAGCATTTCTGTTTCTCAATCGATTTTCGGGCAGCGGCCCGGGAGATCAGTGACAATTGACAGGTGGCAGACGGTGATCTCTATTTGTCACGGTGTAGGGTTTCGGTCAACCCCAAAGTAGGTTGAGCGTGGAAACCAAGACTATCCGTCAGGTTCGGTCGGATCCAATTGCTCGCGGGTTCGTCTGAACTCGTGAAGGACCAGGGTTGTGAGCGTGCACAGGATCGCGCACGCGAACGTATGCGAACCCAGTGCGAAGGGCGCACCGAAATTCTCGGCGAGGGCTCCGATCTGAAGACGGCCGGGAGGGCCGGCGCCTATCCCGAGTACGATGCTGCCCATCGCCCGGCTCCGCATCTCGTCGCTCGCGTTGGTGAGGACGATCGCACTTTGCATGACGCCGAACGCAGCCTGCCCGACACCTGCGCATACCAACAAGATCATGGAGAGCCAGAAGACGGTGGAATGAGAGAACGCGAAGAGAGCAGAGGACTGGACCGTGGCCCCGACTCCGAAGATCAGACCATTTGTCACCTTACCGCGAAGCGCATTGATCAGGAGCATTCCGACCATAGCGCCAATACCATTTCCCATTCCGAGGTAGCCCAGGCCTACGGGGCCCTGCCCGAGGATGTCACGTGCAAAGACGGGCAGTACCGTCATGTATGAGAACGTGAGGTAATTCATGAAGATCGTGATCAGGAAGCTCCCAAAGATCGGCTGGCTGTGACGCACGTAGCGAAGGCCCTCCGCTATAGCCTTGAACGGATTGCCCTGCGTCGCCGGGGCCTTGAGTGGAAGCTTCGATAGCCGTGTCAACACGATGAGAGCGACGCCCGATAGCATTGCGAGGACCACGTAGGTCCCAGCAGGACCCAGGTCGTGGACGAGACGACCGCCCAGGAACGGGCCAGCGATGCGGGATATGATCGATGTGAAACTCTCAAGAAGCATGGCGTCGACGGTTTGCGCCTTACCCACGAGATCCGGGAGATACGAGCGTCTGGCAGGCCAATCGAACGACCAGGCCGTGCCCATTAGGAAGGCGGCCAGGCAGAGATGCCAGAATGCCAGCTGGTCCGACCAGAGGAGGTAAGCGATGGCGGCCGAGGTCGAGAAGTTGATGGACTGACTGATCAGCATGATGCGGCGGCGGCCGAGCCGATCGATCACGGGACCACTGAAGAAGCCACAGATCAGCAGAGGGATCGATCGGTAGAAGCTGACGAGGGCAACCTGGAACGGTGAGTCGGTCAGATCGAGGACGAGCCACCCGACAAGGATCATCTCCATCCACATAGCCTGCCACCACAGCGTATTGCTGAGCAGGAGTCTCCGGTAATCGGGTATGCCGAGGGGCCGTGCCGTGCTAGACAACCGGCCAAAGAAGGTCGAGTCAGCCCTCACGGGTTGGACCCAATTGCAGGATGGTGATTGCTCAACAGCAGGAAGGTCTGCGGGAGGCTGGATTGCTGGATCAGGATTTGGGCGCTCCGGGTGGTTGGATGCCGATGATCTTCTGCTTTCCTGTGGTCTGTATGGAGGCTGGCAGGCAGGCGGCGATTGTGGTCGCCAGCGCATCGATGATCCCGCGTTTCAGGAACGCTCTGTTGTAGACAATGCTGATTTCGCGACCGGGCTGTGCTCCCCTGAACCTTCTGAGCGACGCGTCCTGTGTTTTCACGTCCATAAACTCAGCCGCCAGCTGTGGCACCAGCGTGTATCCCGACCCCTGTTCCACCATTCGGATGAGCGTCTCAAGGCTCCCGGCTTCGAACCGGACGCTTCGCTTGTGGTCGTTGGTCGCCAGTTCACACAAATGGAGTGTCTGGTTACGCAGGCAGTGTCCCTCGGTGAGCAGCCAGATGTCGTCGAGTGAGAGGTCGCTTTCGTTCACTGTCTTCCTTTTTAGAACGGCGTGCCCTGGCGATGCGAACACGTAGAACGGTTCGAAGAACAGGGGCTGCTCGATCAGTCCCTGGTTCTGAGTCGGGGTCGCCAGCAGGCCGGCGTCGATGTGGCCCTCTCCGATCCGGTGGATCACCTCGTGGGTCTGCATCTCTTCAATGAAAAGGGTTACAGCCGGATAGGTCTCCGAAAAGGAGTCGAGAAATCGGGGGAGAAGGTAGGGCGAGAGTGTCGGGATGATTCCCAGATGAAAGTCTCCGCGAATTTCTCCCCGCGCGCTGTGGATGATGTCTTCAATACGTGAGACTTCCTGGAGGACCAGGACGGCCTGGTGGATGATACCTTTTCCGATTTCGGTCGGCTCAACGGGTTTGCGTGAGCGATCGAAGAGGATGACGTCCAGTGTTTCCTCGAGCTTCTTGACCTGCATACTGAGAGTTGGCTGAGTGACAGCACAGGCCTCCGCAGCCTTGCCGAAGTGGCGATGTCGAGCGACGGCGGTCGCATACGTCAACTGAGTGATGGTGACGGCAGAGAGGTCGAGTGACATAGGTATACGCAGATGTTCGGATGGGAAAATGTGAGGGTCTGATCGCCGCCCCGGCAAGACGGTGCCCCGAACCTAGTGATTGTAATTGTCGATGAATGTTTTGAGGCAATCGATTGGGTTTATGGAAGGTAGGTGGGCAGGTTTGGGGTGTCAACGTTGTAATTCGGTGTGGTGGCCACAGATTCGAACTCGGAGCGTCCGTCAGCAGAGGCCGTCTCGGCGGAACATCCGACCAACGCATCCACATCTATTCTGGCGTGTGTGATAGCTGGACGCTTACCGGCGCTGGATCCATATGCGCCTGGAGCATTCAGCTCATACGAGGCGTTGTCCACCGTGGGGCGGCGGAACGATGTGTCCGATGCCGTGGAGAGGATCGAGTGACTGTCATCTCGTGCGATCAGGCTGTCACTCGCACAAGATGACAGACGTCCTCGAAGCGGGTCTGTCTGAGTGCACCCGTTTGCACACAGACCAGAGCGTGTGGCGTGAGACGCATAAGCCGTGGCTGCCCAAACCGGGGCTAGAAGACCTTCAGGCTCTTATACCAGGTCGCGTAATCTTCTGAATAGATCGCATCGTCCAGGTCCGATGTCGTCAGCATTAGCAATTAGCTGCCCTTTGGTCCAACTTCGAGCCCGGCGTAGGCAACCTTGCCGTCGTGAGATACCTTGTATGCACGATACCATTTCCATCCGTTGTCATTCTCTTCGTCTTCATCCTTCAAGGTCCAGTGATCTTCTTCGATCTCGGTGACCTTCACACCGAACTTCTCGATTTTCGCCACGGTGGCCTTTTCTTTCTTGCCGGTCGCGTAGAGTTTGACGCCCTGGTAGGACCCCTCGATGCCCGCCTTTCCGCCTTCCCATTCCTTTTCCACATACTTCATTTTCGTTGGTGAGAGCATCCCGCCACGTGAACCATGGCGAAGCGGCATTGTAGAAGGCTTCAACGATCACTACCGGAAGAAATTCCTGGCACGAAATGTGATTCAGCCAGACGAGGCAGTTCTGCGCGATCAATCGCATCGATTCGAGGCGAAGAACAACAGCAGATGGCGGTATGGCACGATCAACGGGCTCATGCCTCTGAAGGCCCTCGCGTCCTCAAACAGAGAGCTCAGATTCCCTCGTGACCGGAAACCATCCCGTCACCCAATTCCCGAACCAGAACAGGGCAAATACCACTTCGTTCGGTTCGTCAAAAGTGACGGAGTGCTCACGATCTTTAAAGAACACTTCAATGTCCCTCCCGAAGCCATCTACGAATACGTTATGGCTACGGTCGATAACCAGAAGCAGACAATGATCTTGACGCTTGACGGGAACCAAATAGACGAATGGGACTACCACACACGGTAACGAGAATCCACGATGTTGTGGCACTGATCAAGTAGCATCTAAGTCCTAGAAATTTAAGGTGTTGTTGTACCGTTCGGGCGTGGACCGTTGTGGGAGACATCTGTGATGACACGATACAGGAAGTCCACTTTTGCTCTGTCGGCTTTCGGATCGATTCGTGATTGGTGCGCCGAGAGATACTCGTGTCGCGCACTGTTCACGGATTGCGGGGCTAATCGATTATCGGGGATCGAGGACGTCAGAATGTCTCGCCGGGTGCGACGCAATCAGATCTTGGGTTAGGGCTCGGTGACCAGGAGTCTGTAGAGCGGGAGGGCTTCCGGGGCAACAGGGCATAGCGGAGTCGAGCGGACGTTCGGTGCAGGCGTTGGACAGTTCAACCCACAGTTTCAGGGGGCTCGTTCGGGGACCTGCCGTCGACGTTGTTTACCTGCGAACCGTGGGGTGCCTGGACGTGATCTGAATGGCACAGGGGATCGTCTGTTTCGATCATCCAGAGGTCGAGCCGTGACCGGAGGTCCTGCAGGATTTGAGCGGATCCGGTGTCCTTCGCCATGTTGTGTGCCTCGTTCGGATCGAAAACCAGGTCAAAGAGCATCTCCTGGTCGCGCGGGTACTTCTCCCAGCCGTGATCGAGGATATAGGCTTTTGAGGGCGTGTCATCGGTGTTAGGCAGCACGTGCTTTTCTCGGCCATCGAATCGACGGATGTATTTGAATCGCTCTGTCCGAACCGATCTCATTGGTTCGTATGCCGCGTGGTAGTTGACCTCACAGAACACCTCTTCGTGGATGCCCGTGACATCGGTAAGCAAGGGTTTCAAGGACTTGCCTTGCACAAAGGCGGGACAGTCAATCCCTGCGATGTCGTAGGCTGTTGGGACGAGATCGATCAGGCTTACGAGACTGTCGACCACACGCCCCCCTGCGAAGCCGCCAGGCCCCCTGGCAATCAGGTAGACTCGTGAGCCGTGGTCCGTCAGGTTGCACATGTTTCTCGGGAACTGCAGCCCGTGGTCCGCGAAACAGAATACGAGGGTGTTGTCAGCCAATCCGTTTGCCTCGAGTGTGTCGAGCACTCGGCCGAACTTGCCATCCATAACCCGTGCGGCAGCTTTGAAGTCCGCAGCGTCTGCTCGCGTCTCTGGTGTATCCGGAAGAGGGAGTGGGGCAATCGCGTAACGCTCGTCTTCCTCAGGATGGGTGTTGGGTTCTGCCTTTGGGAACGGGCGATGCGTTTCGTTGAGCCCGACAGAGAGGAAGAAGGGCCGATCGTGCGGTTCATCGAGGAAGGCAACGGCACCGTCGGCTTCATCCGGCTGACCGTCGGTCTCTGCGTAGTTCGTGTCGTTTGACGAGAGGATGCGATCATACCCGACAGATGCGAGATCGGGAAATGTGTGCTCCACACCCGATAGTGCTGCGACATAGCCCTGTGACTTGAGAACGGCCACAATGTGCTGCGAGGGATTCGACATGCTGAACCCGCGATGGGCAAGACCTAGCATCCCGGCTGAATGTGGATACATCCCCGACAGGAAACTGGCACGACTCGGTGAGCAGGTTGGGGCGGAAGCGAAGGCCTTGCGGAAGGTAATGCCCTCTTCAGCAAGCTTCTGGAGGTTGGGTGTGGAAACTGCGTGACCGTATGGCTGAACGAAGGTTCCCGTGTTGTGTGAGTGCAGGAACAGGATATTTGGTCTCATTGATCTCCAACGCTGGTGTTGGGCCTCGCGGACCGTGACACGGCGTGTTCCATCACGTGATGCGGCCCGTTTGTGCCGGTGATCACGAAACCGAGCCGTTCATACAGTTCGCGCGCGGGGTTGATCTTCAGGACCTGCAGCTTCACGGATTGACCGCTTTGGTTGGCCTCCGTGATCACATCCTGAATCAGTCGTGTCCCATACCCCTTGTTCTGGTGGATGGGCAAAATGTAGATTTGTCCTATCCACAAACTGCTGCCCTCTGCCCGAAGTCCCAGCAGACCGATGTCCTGTCCTGCGAGATGGACGATCTGAAAACGCTCCGATTCGAAGTCCCTGTCGTGGAGACGCCGCTGCAGTCCCTCGTCCCATCCCCAGACTTCGTCGGTGTATCCGCCGAATGACTTCTTCTTTATCGCAAAAGCGAGATCCGAATCGGCCGCGGTCACCTGTCTGAGCTGAGGCGTATGGTCAGGCATTGCCGAATTCTGAGTCAGGGGAAAAAGTGAGTGTTATCTCATTCGAGAAGACCACTTTGTAAACCGCCCGACGTGAGGATGGTGCACTCTTGTTTGCCTCCGCGTAGGGGTTGAAGGGCGCTACATACCAATCAAATTCACCGGTCCTGGGTGAGCGGATCTCCCATTCCGGGGTCGAGACTCTTGACACGCCCGCCCGCGCATACGTTTCGTCGGCAAGTTCGATGCGCTGACCGTTCACCTCGACCTCCGATCTCTGCCCAATCTCCAGGACCAACTGGCACGTGATTTCTGCGTCACTGGGCGACGTGATCGTCAGCAGTGCATCCTCGCCAAGCTCCCATCCGAGGCTGGTCGAGAACGTTTCGTAGTGTGCTGTTGCGACAAAGTCGTCGGTCAATTCACCTGTCCGAACCGGATAGGCATCGTCGGCGATACGCAGCGTTGACCAATCCGGGTTTTTCTTGGACTTGGACCCGGACAGGATGGTTCCCGCACGATCGTGTGACAGACAGATCAGCGTCTGTCGGTCCAGTGCGTAATCACTGTCCGGGGATATGACGCGGTTGAGGGCCCGCAGGCTGGAGACCCCAGCGTGCCAACCGTTCTCGCGGATCACGCCTATAGGCAGGCCGATCCGGAAGCTGCCGGGTCTAGAGGACTCCGGAGTCGTACCGCTGCCGATCTCAGATTCGCCCAACTCAAAGTGCAGGCGTGCAAGATACTCAAGCCCGCCGCTGGATGACAGATTTGAGTTTGTCTCCGGGTCCAAGACCTTGCGAAGAAACCCACGGCCTTCCGCTGACAAGGCGTGCAAGGCCAAACCATAGGGACCCACCCCGTGTGGGTTGGCGCGTTCATCCGTGAATGGCAGGGCACGCAGACGGTTGTCACAGAAGTTTCGAAACAGGGCGCCGCATTTCGAGAAGCGATCCGTATCCGCCTGGCCGCGCCACTTTTCAACGATGTATGCGCATCCCGCAGTCAGCGGTGAGTATACCAGGCTCGGTCCTCCTTCACGTTCATCGTTCGTGTGTTCCTCGAAGTAGCTGTCAGGATGGCCGTAGGCGACGAGTCGGTCGATGAATCCGCCGGCCTTGTCACACAGTTCATCCTCTTCGAAGACGCTGCCCGTTCGCCAGATCCCTTCGGCGGCTATGGCCACGTGATTTATTCCCGTGTTGAATGCTCTGTTGTCGAGTGCCGGATGCCGCTCAGCGAAGTGGTGGAAGTGGTCCAGCATGTCCCGCGCAGACCTGAGCAGCAGGGCGCGCCACCGAAGGGCCAGGTCGTCATCGATCTTGGGCAGCAGTGACTCGTATGCGAGGACGAGGTGAAGTTGTGATCTGCGGAGGGAAAGTGTGTACCCTTCACGGGACCGCCACTCATCGAGGTAATAGGCGGCGTTGTCGAATACCCGACGCGTGAGCATCTCCGCACGTCGATCTCCCCGAGCTGCCAGGATGGCCAGGACAGAAACTGCGCACGGCTGGTAATCGAAGTAATTGACTACCATTTCTCCACGTTTCAGGCTGTCCGCGTTCTGCGTGTAAGCCGTTCCGCTCGGCGCGAAATATGTCTCTGCGTCGGGCAAGATGAGCGTCTCGATCCGAGCCTGCAAATCTTCGACGAACTCCGCGGAAAGACCGGCTTCAAACAGTTTTGCGTCCTGCTCGGTCATTCGTTTGCCATCGCCTCTTGGATCGCGTCGCGTCTTTTCGGATCCCGCAGCTGTAGGAGAATCTCTGCTGAATGCGAGATCTTTACTCGCCGGAGAAGACTGGCGGCCAGATTCGGATCCAGGGCCCGGATCAGATCGGCGCCTGCGCGGGCGTCCAAACTCGACAACAGATCGCCAGCTTTGTCCATCGCTGAATCGTCGGCGCGGCCGTCGGGCCCGGGAACCGCCCCCGACAGGGCGCTGGCCAGCTGTCTGAGCGCTTCGACTGCCCGCTTGGTTCGGTCCAGTGTGCTCGAGAGTTCCGACGTTTGCTGCTCAAGAATCTGTGCGGCGTCTTTATCACCACGAAGCATTTCCGGCGCAAGTTGCTCACCTGAGAGGGCTCCCCTGATCTGTTCGACCGATGTTCCTGTCGCGTAGAGGATCGCCCAGCCTACAGCAGCAAATGACAGGGCCATAAGCACGATGATGATCAGTACAACCGCTATTCGCTTCACGTTGGCCTCTGGGTTCAAGTTGCGCAACCAACGATAACACGGATCGGATCGATCCCAAAGAGGTTTGGCTATCGCTCGAAGAATTGCTGACGTTCCGGGTCCACAGACAGATAACGGATAGGGCATTCGATCAGTGATTCCACTCGTTCTACATACCGCATCGTGTGGCCCGGGAGGTCAGCCCAGTCTGTCGTGGTCGAGATGTCGGTTTCCCATCCGGGAAGGGCCTCGTAGACCGGGGCCGCAGCCTCCAGATGCGACGAAGTGGGGAATCTGCCGGTCGTTTCCTCTTGAATTCGGTAGGCAGTGAAGACCGGAATCTCTGATAGATAGCTAATTACGTCCAGATTCGTCAGCACGATGTCTGTGGCTCCCTGGACGCGGCAGCCATAGCGGGTTGCGACAGCATCAAACCAGCCAACTCGCCTGGGTCAACCGGTAGTGGCACCATGTTCATGGGCGTCACCGCCCCGTCCGTGCACGTTCTCTGCCTCAGAACCTGCAAGCTCCGTTACGAATGGCCCAGCCCCGACACAGCTTGAATAAGCCTTTGTGGCTGCCGTTATTCCACTGATTTCGTAGGGAGGGACGTCGGCATTGACCGATCCAAACCTGGCCAGAGGAGACGAGGAGGTGGGAAAGGGGTGAATACCGTGGTTCGAGTCACGCAGGGCTCCAAGCTGGTCTTCGAGCAGAATTGTCTGCCCTTCGGAAAGCGCGTCGTGAAGCAATTGCTCGGCGTCGCAGAGGAAGGGAGCCAGTTTGAACGGATAGAGTTCGAGCGTCTCCAGTACGTCGTCAACCTGGATTGGTGGACGGCCGTAGAGGTGTTAGATCAGGACGTTCTTCGTCTTGAGTGACTGAGCCAATCGGGATTCCAGACGCGTACTATGGAAGAGCTCGTTTACCTGTACGCCGATTTTCAGATCCTCATCCGCATAGAACGGTGCGATTCCGGCCCTGGTTGAGCCAAAGGAACGGTCTCCCAGTCGTTCTTCCTCCAATTCGTCGAACAATGTGTGAAGCGGGAGGACGATTTGTGCCCGATCGGATATGACCAATTTTGGTTTCGGTACACCTCGGACCTGAAGCTCGTCGAGTTCATTGAAGAAGATATCTACGTTCAGTGTCACACCTGGCCCGCGGACATTCGTGACCTCAGGGAAGAAGACACCTGACGGAAGTAAATGCAGTTGGAACTTGCTGAAGGGGTTGATGACCGTGTGATCGGGGTTGCTTCCGCCCTGGAATTGAACACGATATCTGCGTCCCTGGCAAAATAGTCGGTGACCTTTCCTTTTTCCTTGCCCCCCAGTTGGCTCCTACTGCGGCACGAATGGACATACGATCCCCCACTCTCGATAGGTCAGCTGCACAGAATCAAGCCTATTGAATAGGGTGGGAGGATGCCAATTTGGAGTTTTGATTTTTGAGATGAGGAGGATTTATGGCAGGGGAGAGCAGTGTCAAATGACTGATGACAAGTGACAAGAGGAGGATAGAGTTCAGGAAACACTGAAGGAACTGTTCACGAGTGTTTGGCGAGTCTCGCTAGTTCTCGTCTTACAGGTAGGGGAGATTGCGGGTTTTGAACTGCTGGTAAGGGTGTTTTGCCAGAGCGCCCTCATCGAGGTTGATCCCGAGACCGGGGGTAGTCGGTAGGGTGATGTAGCTGTCGTGAACCTCGAAAGATGGGCGGGAAATCTCCGTGCCTGTTTCCTCGAAGTTGAGGAAGTAATCGGTGATCAGGAAGTTTGGCATCGTGACTGCGGCGTGAAGGGTCGCTGCGAGGCCGATGGTTGTGCTGTTGTAAATATGGTGTGACACGGCAATGTGGAGACCTCTGTCATTGCCGCGATCTCCTTTAGCTCGAGAATGCCGCCGCAGTTGCAGACATCCGGATTGATGATGTCGGCCGCACGCTTCTCGAAGATGTCACGGAATTCTGCTTTGGTGTAGAGTTTCTCGCCAGTGATCACAGGCAAGTTGATGTTGTGCTTGGCTTCGGCCAGACTGTTTGGGTCACGAGAGGAAACGGATTCCTCATACCAATACGGTCGGTAGGGTTCCATCTCCCTCGCAACGCGAATGGCGTTTACGGGCGGCAGACGACGATGAGCTTCGACCAGGATTTCAACATCCGGACCTACAG
>CAYYGZ010000062.1:0-6626 GCA_964471275.1 uncultured bacterium
CGGAGAGTGCGCGAAAGTATCTTGAACGGGCACTCGAGCTGAATCCTGAGGACGAGGAAGCGGATCAGATACGAATCACGATCTCCGAGTTGAAGTAACCGTATCCGTATCTGGTAGGCGACAGGGCCGAAGGCTGTTCCTCCAACCAGGACCCGACACTTCCCTTCGACTTTGCTCTCTGGGCAGGCCTTCCGCGCTCCCTGGTGAAGGGGCGGCAGGGCAAGGCACTGTGAAGGTGCAGTCTCGTTGAACTGATTCAGTGAGTCATCCAGATTGGCAAAAAGTGTGAAGAACCACAGTATCTAAGGAGGCATATGCCGGTTTTTGATATTCAAACGCTGGAAGTGAACTGCGCCAAAGTGTTCCGAGGCGCCGGTTTGCAGGAGAATGAAGCACAGCTGATCGCACGATCTCTTGTGATGGCAAACGTGATGGGCCACGATTCACACGGTGTGATCCGTGTTGTGCAGTACTGCAAAGCGCTCGCGGATGGGAAGGTGAAGCCCGGTCAGCAGATCAGTGTGACCCGGGAGGCGGACGCCTCTGCCGTCGTGGACGGAGACTGGGGTTTTGGTCAGACGATCTGTCACCAGGCGATGGATCTGGCGATCGAGAAGGCGAAGCAAAGGTCGGTTGCGGTTGTGGAGGTATTCAACTGCAGCCACATTGGTCGGTTAGGCGAGTATGTCGAATCGGCGGCCAAACAAGGCATTCTGGGGATCGTCATGTGCAACAACCACGGGGGCGGGTTGCTGCAGCCGCCGTTTGGCGGGATCGATGCACGCATGTCCCCCAATCCAGTAGCGGTCGGTATCCCCACAGGAGGCGAGTTCCCCGTCGTCGTGGATATGACGTCGAGTGTAGTGGCCGAAGGGAAGATTCGCGTCAAACGCAACCGCGGTGAGACGCTCCCCGAGGGGTGGGTCGTCGACGGTTTGGGGGAGCCGACAACAGATCCGGAAAAGTTCTATGGGCCCCCACGCGGCGCCATCCTGCCGTTTGGCGGGATCAGCGCGCACAAGGGGTATGCGCTTGCGATCGTTGTGGATGTTCTGTCGGGAGCTCTCGGCGGCGCCGGGCTGAGTCGTGAAGGCGGGCAGAGCGGCGGAAACGGCGTGTTTGTGATGGCGATCGATATCGAAGCGTTTATCGGTAAGGACGATTTCGAGAAAGATATGCAGACCTTTATCGGATGGCTGAAGAGCTCACGTATGATGGACGGATTCGACGAGATTCTGTTGCCCGGCGAACTGGAGACCCGACAGCGCAAGGCGAAGGAGGCCGAAGGCATTTTTGTTGATGACGAAACGTGGCGTCAGATCGGGGAGACGGCGGATGAGTTTGGCGTGTCCCTATAGGACGGCGAGAGTCGGTTGAAGGTCTGCAGGGGCGCAGAGAGCAGGGGGAGAAGCGTATGGCGTCTATAAAGGTTACGTTGTTGGGGCACGCGTCGATGTTGTTCGAGCCGGATTCGGGTGAGAAGATCTACCTGGATCCGTGGCTCGACGGGAGCCCGGCGTGCAGTCTTTCGGTCGATGATATCGAGGAAGCGGATATCGTTGTCGCGACACACGGACACAACGATCACATTGGGGATTCCTACGCGCTCTGTCAGAAGACGGGCGCGACCTTTGTCGGGAACTACGAGCTGTGCGTTGTGGCGAGTCAGAATGGTTTGTCGCTCGGCGAGATGGCGATACCGTTCAATCCCGGCGGAACGGTCACTGTCGGTGATGTCCGGATAACGGCGACTCAGGCGTTTCACTCGCTGTCTATGTCACCGAACCAGTCGCTGGGAGCCAGCCCCGAAAACGGCTACTTCCACCCGGACGGCGGCGTGTGTGGGATCGTCCTGCAGTTTCCGAATGGGATCACTGTCTACGATACGTCCGATACTTCACTGTTCAGCGATATGCAATTGATCAGCCAGATGTATGGACCCCAGATCGCCGTACTGCCCGTAGGTGGGAAATTCACGATGGGTGTAAGGGAAGGTGCGAGAGCCGCCAGCTTTATCCGGCCGGACATCGTGATCCCGAATCACTACGGGGAGGCAACCGGTCAACCCGCGGATATCGAGGCGCTCGAGGATGCGGTCGCTCTTCTCTCGCCAAACACGAATGTCGTGGCGCTCGATCCCGGTCACTCTGTGACGTATTCCACGAGTTCTTACGATGTCTCGTGATGCATAAGGATCCCAACATCCGACGTCGGTCACTGGCGCTTCCTTCTCTTCGAAGCTTCCTTTATGGATAGAGAACACGACGGTATTATCCTGGGATCCGGCCATAACAGCTTGATCCTTCAGGCATATCTGTGTCGTGCCGGTCTGGATGTCGTGTGTCTCGAACGTCGAGACATCGCCGGTGGTGGACTCGCGACTGTCGAGGACCCGAGGTATCCGGGGTTCCTGCACAACACGCATTCCTTCTACCATCGGGCCATCACCCAGATGCCGTGGTTTGTGGACCTCGACGTTGCGCAACACGGCGTTCGCTACATCGAACCCGAACTGAACGTTGCCCTGGTTCGTGAAGAGGGCGAGGCGCTCGAGTGGTGGACGGATTTCGACAAGACGGTCGCCTCCTTCAGGCGGTTCAACGAGAAGGATGCAGATCGACTCCGATACTGGCGAGATGCCTTCCTGCCGATTGTGGAGCAGATTCTGATTCCGGAGGCCCAGTCTCCGCCACTGCCGGCGCAGGACCGCCAACGTCTTCTCGAACGGTCGGATTCCGGAAGACTCCTCCTTGAAATCAGCAAGCTGTCTCCTCTGGCGTTTGTTCAGCGCGAATTCGAGCATCCTGTGATCCAGGCCGGATTGCTCTTCTTCAATGGACTCCGTGAAGTCGACCTCCGGTGTCCCGGGTTCGGTCATCACATCGCTGCGTTGCTGGCCAGCTCGGGAAAGGCACAGATGTGTCTTGGGGGGGCGGCCGCACTCGCTCGTGGATTGGAGTCGAGTGTTCGATCGGTCGGCGGATCGATCGCGCTGCAGACCTGCCCCAGTCGGATCCTCACTGAAGCGGGGCGTGTCGTCGGTGTAGAGACTGCTTCGGGTGATCGAATCGGCGCGCGGCGCTTTGTCGCTTCCGGGCTGAATCCGAATCAAACGTTCGTCGACCTGTTTGACGCGGCAGACATTCCACCTGAGTGGAAGCGCAGAGTGGAGTCTTTCAAGTACAATCTGATAGCGCCCCTGTTTGGTCTAAATCTCAACCTGGATTCGCCGCTTCGTTTCGATGCAGCTACCGATCAGCCCGAGTTGAACGACGCCTTTATGGTGATCCTAGGGCTCGACCACGTCGACGCCTATCTCGATATGGTGGAGGCACACGTTCAGGGTACTCAACCACCGCCGATCATGTGGGGTAGCTGTCCGACGCTGTTCGATCCGAGTCAGGCGCCGAAAGACAAACACACTGCCTTCATGTGGCAGAAGATGCCGTACAGGCTCGGTGGAGATCCCTGCAACTGGGATCGCGAGCGAGAACGTGTCGGTCGGGAGATGCTCGATGTCATGTTGAGACACTCTGATGGCCTGCGTGATTCCGTGATTGGTCATTTCGTTCGGAGCCCTCTCGATGTTGAACGGAGCTTTCCGAACATGCGTCACGCAGACCTCCTCATCGGTGCCTTTACGAACGACCAGATCGGTTACAACCGGCCTTTTGAAGGGGCAGGGCACTACCGTGGTCATCTACCGGGTCTGTATCTTTGCGGTTCGAGCAGTCATCCGGGTGGCAACATCACGGGGTTGCCCGGTTATAACTGTGCACAGGTTTTGATCGCCGATCTCGGACTCCAGGTGGATTGGACGCCCGAAAGCGTCGGTGACCGGCTGGGGCGTCTCTGACACCGATCCGCACCCTCCGTACCCTCCGTTGTTTCAGATCACTACATGCCAACTAATCAACGACCCTACCGAGTTCGATATACTCGAACTGTATCGCAGTTGTCTATGAAAGGACAATTTGATGGAGAGACTTGAAGCACCGTTGCGCCGGCTGATGGGCCCGGGGCCCCTGGACGTTCATCCCAACGTGTATCGCGCGATGGCTGCACCCGTGATCGGGCATTTGGATCCGGCCTACCTCAAGGTGGCCGACCGGATCAGCGAGCTTCTGAGACCAGTCTTCGGGACGCAGAACAGAGTGACTAACGCGGCGCCTGGCACGGGTACGTCAGGTATGGAAGCCGCCGTGGCCAACCTTGTCGGTCCGGGCGATTCGGTGCTTGTGTGTGTTCATGGTTACTTTGGTGATCGCATCCGTCAAATGTGTGAACGGCAGGAAGCCGATATCACGGTGATCGAAGGAGAATGGGGTAAGCCGACTGATCCCGAAAAGGTCGAGGCTGCGTGTAGAGAGAAGGCATTCAACGTGATCGGCATCGTACACGCCGAAACCTCGACAGGCGTGCTGCAGCCGATGGACCACATTGCGCGGATCGCACGCGAGAACGGCGCTATGATCCTGATGGATACGGTCACGTCTCTCGGTGGCATTGAGGTGAAGGTCGATGAGTGGGGTGTCGACGCGGCCTACAGCTGCTCGCAGAAGTGCATCGGATGTCCCCCGGGGCTTTCCCCCGTCACGTTCAGCGAGCGCGCATTCCAGAAACTTGAGGAGAGAGAGCCTCCTGTCAGGAGCTGGTATCTGGATATCCAATTGCTCGAGAATTACTGGAGCGACAGCCGGATCTACCATCACACCAGTTCGAGCACGCTGAATTACGGTCTGCTCGAGGCGCTCACCTTGATTCACGAAGAAGGCATCGAGAATCGATTCGAGCGCCATCGCAAGAATCACCAGACATTGATCGCCGGTGTCGAGGCGATGGGGCTGTCGCCGTTTGTAGACGAAGCATATCGTCTGCCGACTCTGAACCCGATCTGTATTCCTGAGGGCGTAGACGATGCGACTCTTCGGAAGTATCTGCTCCAGGAGTTCAACCTGGAGATCGGCGGGGGACTTGGGTCGCTTGCCGGGAAAGTCTGGCGAGTCGGGCTGATGGGATACTCCTCTTCGGCGGAGAATGTGTTGTTCTTTCTGTCGGCGATCAGCAGGGCGCTGGCTGTGCAGGGCGTGAAGACGGACTTGTCTGCCGGGCAGAATGCGGCGATGTCTACGCTGGGAGCCTGAGGCAGAGGGAAACTGATGAATCTGGTCCTTTACTGATCTGTGTGGGTTCGATTACTGATGTAATATGATCCATAGGTTTCCAGGACCCGATGGTCTCGGTGAGGCTGAAAGGCATCGTTAAAGTTCAGGACCAGCAATCTTCACATATCCTCTTCAGATCAACTGTCGGGGCCTGGTGACTCGGTGCTGTCACGCGATGTGTGATCGTGTTTTCTGCCCTGCCCCCGGTTTCAGCGCCCGCTCCACCGACTCACTTCTCTGAACGACCAGAGAAGTGAGCAAGAGAGTCGCCGCTTGGCGCGGTGCCTGCTAGATCACTTCGCGAGGCCGCGCCGTGCTGTTTGATAAGTCAGGTTGTTCCTTAAGGCCTTGTCAGTCTCTCCGAGCACCGGCGGGACTCGGGGCCGGTCCGAAGCGACGCTGGCTGACGGCCTGTCTAGCTGTCCTGGTCGATTGCCGAAATGCCAGTAGCGCGCAGGGCATTGCCAGGAGTGATACATCCGTGTAATGAGGCTACAGATGGCGCGAGTGATCCTAATCCGGTGCTTGATCCGGAGATGTTGGGATGGTGAGATAAGGTGACGTATCAGAGAGTCATATTGCGTCGGGGGAAGGAGCGGAGGCTGCTTGAGGGGCATCCGTGGGTGTTCAGCGGCGCGGTGGGGCAGCATCCTGACGGGGCTGAGCCGGGGTCGATCGTGGACGTCATCGATGCGCGGGGAGACTTCGTCGCGAGAGGATACTATAACGCGGAGTCTTCGATTCCGGTTCGTGTGCTGTCACAGGATGAGTCCGACACCATAGACGCCATATTCCTTCGGAATCGAATTAGCCAGGCGTTACAGCTTCGGAAGTCCTGGATCGATCAGAAGACGACGAATGCGTATCGCGTGTTTCACGGGGAGAGTGACGGGATACCGGGTCTGATCGTTGACCGATATTCAGACTTTCTGGTTGTCCAGTTTCACACGCTCGGTGTCGACGTGCATCGCGAGACAGTGGTCGAAATCCTGAATGAACTGATATCGCCCACGGGCATCTGGGAACGAAGCGATGTTGGTACAAGACGTGCGGACGGGTTAACGGATTTTCCCACAGGCTTGCTCGATGGGGACGAACCGCCCGAGTTGATCGAGGTTTCCGAGAACCGAGCACTGTTCGGTATCGACGTGCGGCGTGGGCAGAAGACGGGTTTCTTCCTCGACCAGCGTGAGAATCGGGCGACACTTCAGGGCTTCTCGAGAGATCGGGAAGTTCTCAACTGTTTCTGCTACACGGGCGGGTTCTCAATCTTTGCGGTGAGGGGGAAGGCGAAACAGGTAACGAGTGTCGATGTGTCGCAGCCGGCGATCGATCTGGTCGAGCACAATCTGAGGCTGAACCGGTTCGACCCGGAGTCGCATCCCTGTATTGCTGCGAACGTTTTCGATTACCTGAAGGACTGCAAAGCGGATAAGAAGCAGTTCGATGCAATCGTCGTGG